>NZ_CP049865.1:3059917-3365909 GCF_011393335.1 Propioniciclava coleopterorum
TGCGCCGGCTACGCGGCGCCCTGGCGCGGCTGCCTGCTGGCCTACAAGGAGCGCTCGGCCTGGTGGCTGGCCCGCCCGCTCGGGGGCACCCTCGCCGTCGGCGTCGCGGCGCTGTGCGGGTCCACCGCGCGCGCCGGGCTGACGCTCGTGCCCGTGCCGTCGCTGCCCGCGACGGTGCGACGCCGGGGCTGGGACACCACGCTCGGGCTCGCCCGGGCCGCCGCCCGGGACCTCGCCGACGCCGGCGCCCCGGTCCGCGCCCTGCCGGCCCTGCGCCACGTCAGGCTGGTGCAGGATCAGGCCGGGCTGGGGCTGGCCGAGCGGGCCGCCAACCTGAGCGGGGCCTTCGGGGCCCGCCCGGCGGCGGGTGCCGGGGCCGCCGTGGTGGTGGACGACCTGGTCACCACGGGAGCTTCGCTGTCCGAGGCCGTCCGCGCCCTTCGGGCGGCGGGCTGGCGGGTCGCCGGGGCGGTCACCGTCGCCGCCACGCCGCGCCGGACGGACCGCGCGGGCCGGGGTCGTGACGACCCCGGCCCCGCGAGGGGTGGGCTAGATGGCGGCCACGCCGAGTTCGCCGGTCCGGACGCGGACCACGGTGTCGACCGGGGTGACCCAGACCTTGCCGTCCCCGACCTGCCCCGTGCGGGCGGCGCCGGCGATGATCGAGAGCAGGGCCTCGGCCTCCTCGTCCTCGCAGAGGATCTCGAGCTTGACCTTCAGGATGAAGTCCACGGTGATCGCCTCGCCGCGGTAGACCTCCCGGTGGCCGCGCTGCCGGGCGTAGCCGGAGACCTCCGAGACCGTCATCCCCTTGACGCCGTAGCGGATCAGAGCGAGTTGGACGTCGTCGAGGGCGTCGGGCTGGATGATGGCTGTGACGAGCTTCACTTCGTCGCCTCCTCGGTGAGTTCGGATGCGGGCAGGTCGGCCGGGTCGATCAGCAGGCTGCGCCGGACGCCGCCCAGGGCCGAGTAGTACACCGGCGAGAGGTCGTAGCCGACCTCGGAGTGCTCGGCGATGTCGATGCCGCCCAACTCGGCCGCCGTGCTGACCCGGAAGCCGACGGTCCGGGAGATCGCCAGGCCGATGACGGCCGTCAGGAGGAAGGAGTAGACCAGCACGATCAGCGCGCCGGCGACCTGGCGTCCGAGCTGGTCGAAGCCGCCGCCGTAGAACAGGCCCGCGACGCCGGCGGGGGAGGCCGGGTCGGCCAGCAGGCCGATCAGCAGCGTCCCGACCAGGCCGCCGACGAGGTGGACGCCCACGACGTCGAGGGAGTCGTCGTAGCCGAAGGCGTTCTTCAGGCCGACGGCGAACGCGCAGGCGACGCCGGCCAGCAGGCCGATGGCCAGGGCGCCCAGGGGGCTGACCGAGCCGGCGGCCGGGGTGATGCCCACCAGGCCCGCCACGATGCCGGACGCCGCTCCCAGCGTCGTCGGGTGGCCGTCGCGGATCTTCTCCACGGCGAGCCAGCCGAGCAGGGCGGCGGCCGTCGCGGCCAGGGTGTTGACCCAGGCCAGCGCCGCCGTGCCGTTCGCGCCCAGCGCCGAGCCGGCGTTGAAGCCGAACCAGCCGAACCACAGCAGCGCCGCGCCCAGCATGACCAGCGTCATGTTGTGGGGCCGCATCGGCTTGCGGCCGAACTCGAGCCGCTTGCCGACGACCAGGGCCAGCGCGAGCGCGGCCGCGCCGGCGTTGATGTGGATGGCCGTTCCGCCGGCGAAGTCGATCGCCTTGATCGAGTTGGCGATGAAGCCGCCGTGCTCGGCCGTGGCCCCGTCGAAGGCGAAGACCCAGTGGGCGGCGGGGAAGTAGACCAGCGTCGCCCACAGCACGGTGAACAGCACCCAGCCCGTGAACGACGCCCGGTCGGCGATCGCGCCGGAGACCAGGGCCACCGCGATGATGGCGAAGCACGCTTGGAAGGCCACGAACGCGAGGGCGGGGATGGTGCCCACCACGGCGTCCGGGCTCATCAGGGAGGCCAGGCCGGCGAACTGCGCCGGGTTGCCGAGCACGCCGCCCAGGCTGTCGCCGAAGGCCATCGAGTAGCCGTAGAGCACCCACAGGACACCCACGGTCCCCATGGTGACGAAGCTCATCATGAGCATGTTCAGCACGCCCTTGGCGCGCACCATGCCCCCGTAGAAGAAGGCGAGACCGGGGGTCATCAGCAGCACGAGGGCCGCGCTGATCAGGACCCAGGCGGTGTCGCCGGCACTGATGTCGTATGTCATGGCCCACAGCCTCGCCCCGGGGTGTTGCGTGCCGATGTGTGCCGCGTTCCGGAACGGTTACCGTGCGTTACGAACGTGTGAGCGCGTGCTGAGGCGGGCTCGTGAGACGTCTCGGGCCGAGGGCGTGAATGTGGCGGTTCCACGCGCTAGGGTCTGCGCATGGCACCTGAGCCGCGAACCGGGATCCTTCCCGATCCAGGCCCGGGTGCCTTCCTGTACCCGAACTAGGAGGTTGACATGGACGTCATCGTCACCGGCCGTCGGTGCACCATCTCGGATGATTTCCGGGAGAAGGCCACGGAGCGCATCCAGGGGATCGAGCGCTTCCGGGACCGTGTGCAACGGGTGGAGGTTCAGGTCTCGGCCTCACCGCACAAGCAGCCGGACCAGGCGGTCCGCGCCGAGATCACGCTGATCGGCAAGGGGCCGGTGATCCGGTCCGAGGCCTCCTCCGATGACAAGTACGTGGCGTTCGAGCACGCCCTGGACAAGATGAAGTCCCAGCTCCGCAAGGCGGCCGACCGCCGCAAGGTCCACCGCGGCCTGCGCGTCGCCGAGACGCTGGACGCCGCCTCCCCGGCCGTCAACGGGGCCGGCGAGGACGAGGGCACCGAGGTGCGGCGCATCGCCGGGCTGGAGGTCACCGGGGACGGCCCGCTGGTCGTCCGGGAGAAGGTCTTCACGACCTCGCCGCTGACGCTGGCCCAGGCGCTGGACGAGATGGAACTGGTCGGCCACGACTTCTTCCTCTACGTCGACGCGGACTCGGGCCGGCCGAGCGTCGTCTACCGGCGCCGGGCCTACGACTACGGCGTCATCCACCTGGACGTCGCCGAGAAGTGAGCGCTGACCACGGCCGGGCATCGGGGAGCCGCTGATGCCCGGCCGGCTCACGCTCGGAGCCGCCCGCCGGATCGCGCTCGCCGCGCAGGGGGTCGGCCGGCCGCGCCCGGCCGCGGTCACCATGCGGCACGTGCAGGCCGAGATCGACCGGGTCGCGCAGTTCCAGATCGACTCGGTCAACGTGGCGGTGCGCGCCCACTACATGCCGCTGTTCACCCGGCTCGGCCCCTACGACGTCGACCTGCTGCGGCGCGCCACCGACCGGGCGCCCCGGCGGCTGTTTGAGTACTGGGGGCACGCGGCGAGCCTGATCGACACCCGGCTCCACCCGGCGCTGCGCTGGCGCATGGACCGGCACCGCGAGCGGGGCGACGAGCGGGTGGCCGCGATCCTGGCCGACAAGCCCGACCTGCACGGCCGCATCCTGGCCCAGCTCGCCGACCACGGGGCGCTGGCGGCCCGCGCGGTGGACAACGAGGAGGTCCGCGAGCGCGAGCACTGGGGGTGGAACTGGTCGGAGGCCAAGCACGTCCTGGAGCACCTGTTCAACACGGGCGAGCTCAGCGTGGCCGGGCGGAACACCGCGTTCGAGCGCCGCTACGACCTGGCGCACCGGGTGCTGCCCGCCGCGGTCATGGACGAGCCGGCCCTGACGCACGCGGAGGGGTACGACGTGCTGGTGGGGCGGGCGGCCCGCGCCCTCGGCGTCGCCGACCTGGATGCGCTCAGCGCCTACTTCTACCTCTCCAAGGAGGGGACGCTGGCCGCCATCGCCCGGCTGCAGGCGGCGGGGCTCCTCGAACCCGTCACGGTGGCGGGGCTGGACGCGCCGCACTGGCTGTGGCACGAGGCGCGCCGCCCGAGGACCTGGCACGCCTGCGCCCTGGTCAGCCCGTTCGACTCGCTGACCTTCGAGCGCGGACGCCTCGAGCGGCTGTTCGGCACCCGCTACCGCATCGAGATCTACGTGCCGGCCGCCAAGCGCGAGTTCGGCTACTACGTCTACCTGTTCTTCCTCGGCGACGCGCCCGCGGCCCGCGTCGACCTGAAGGCCGACCGCGCCCGCGGCGTCCTACTGGTCCGGTCGGCCTGGCTCGAGCCGCACGCGGCGGCCGAGCCGACGGCCCTGGCGCTGGCGTCCGAGCTGCGCGCCATGGCGGGCTGGCTGGGCCTGGCGGACGTGGTCGTGGAGCCCGTCGGCACCCTGGCGGCCACGCTCGCCGCCTCGGTGTGACCGGCGGGCCGGGTCAACCTCTACGATGGAAGGTGGACGCCGAGCCTCGGCGTCCGCGACATGACGACGGAAAGCGCGGAAACGTGGGCCTGTTCGACAAGCTGATGCACCTGGGTGAGGGGCGCTCGATCAAGCGCCTGGAGGCGATCGCCAAGCAGGTGAACCATATCGAGCCCGACTTCGAGGCGATGGACGACGACGAGCTGCGCGCTCAAACGGCCGACTTCCGCCAGCGTCTGGAGAACGGCGAGGAGCTCGACCGGCTGCTGCCCGAGGCGTTCGCGACCGTCCGCGAGGCCAGCCGTCGCGTGCTGGGCAAGCGGCACTACGACGTCCAGATCATGGGCGGCGCCGCGCTGCACCAGGCCACCATCGCCGAGATGAAGACCGGCGAGGGCAAGACGCTGGTCGCGACGCTGCCCAGCTACCTCAACGGTCTGACCGGCAAGGGCGTCCACGTCGTCACCGTCAACGACTACCTCGCCAAGTACCAGTCCGACCAGATGGGCCGCATCCACCACTTCCTCGGCCTGGACACCGGCGTGATCCTGCAGCACATGACGCCGGCCGAGCGCCGCGTCGCCTACGCCGCCGACATCACCTACGGCACCAACAACGAGTTCGGCTTCGACTTCCTGCGCGACAACATGGCGCTGTCGCTTGAGGACTGCGTGCAGCGCGGCCACCACTACGCCATCGTCGACGAGGTGGACTCGATCCTGATCGACGAGGCCCGTACCCCGCTCATCATCTCCGGCCCCGCCGAGGACAACCACCGCTGGTACCCGGTCTTCGCGCGCCTGGTGACCAAGATGATCCGCGACACCCACTACGAGGTCGACGAGAAGAAGAAGACGATCTCGGTGATGGAGCCGGGCATCGCGCTGGTGGAGGACAGCCTCGGCATCGAGAACCTCTACGAGTCGGCCAACACCCCGCTGATCAGCTACCTCAACAACGCCGTGCGCGCCAAGGAACTGTTCAAGCGCGACAAGGACTACATGGTGACCGGCGACGGCGAGGTCGTCATCGTCGACGAGTTCACGGGCCGCACCCTGGCGGGTCGGCGCTACTCCGAGGGTCTGCACCAGGCGCTGGAGGCCAAGGAGGGCGTCCAGATCAAGGAGGAGTTCCAGACGCTGGCGACCATCACGCTGCAGAACTACTTCCGCATGTACGACAAGCTCGCGGGCATGACCGGCACGGCCAAGACCGAGGAGAGCGAGTTCCAGAAGATCTACGGCCTCGGCGTCCTGCCGATCGCCACGAACCGGCCCATGATCCGCAAGGACCAGGGCGACCTGATCTACCGCACCGAGGACGCCAAGTACGACGCCATCGTGGCCGACGTCGTGGAGCGCCACGCGGCCGGCCAGCCCGTGCTGCTGGGCACCGCGTCCGTGGCGAAGTCCGAGCTGCTGAGCAAGCGTCTGGTGCGGGCCGGGGTGGCGCACGAGGTGCTGAACGCGAAGAACCACGCGCGGGAGGCCGCGATCATCGCGATGGCCGGACGCAAGGGCGCGGTCACCGTCGCCACGAACATGGCCGGCCGCGGCACCGACATCATCCTCGGCGGCAACGCCGAGTTCCTCGCCGACGCCGAACTGCGCGAGCAGGGGCTCGACCCGCAGGAGAGCCCCGAGGACTACGAGGCGGCCTGGGCGAAGACCTACCCGCCGATGGAGGAGGCGGCCGAGGCCGAGCACGCCGAGATCGTCGACCTGGGCGGCCTCTACGTGGTGGGCTCGGAGCGGCACGAGAGCCGCCGCATCGACAACCAGCTCCGCGGCCGCTCCGGCCGTCAGGGCGACCCCGGCGAGTCCCGGTTCTACCTGTCGCTGCAGGACGACCTCATGCGCCTGTTCAAGGCCGACCTCATCGACCGCGTGCTGCTGGCGCTCAACGTGCCCGACGACGTGCCGATCGAGCAGAAGCAGGTCACCAACTCCGTCGCGAGCGCGCAGGAGATGGTCGAGAGCCAGAACTTCGAGATGCGCAAGAACGTCCTCAAGTACGACGACGTGATGAACCGCCAGCGCCACACGATCTACGGCGACCGCCGGCGCGTCCTGGAGGGCGAGAACGTCGACGGCCGGCTGCGCGAGGCGACCGCCAAGGTGGTCGAGCAGGTCGTGCGCCAGAACACCGAGGGCTTCTCCGAGGACTGGGACCTCGACGAGCTGTGGGGCCAGCTCCGGTCGCTGTACCCGGTCGGGCTGAAGATCGCCGACTACGAGGACACCTCGATGACGGCCGACGAGCTCGTGGCCGACTTCGTCGAGGACGCCGACCACGCCTACGACCGCCGCGAGGAGGAGCTGGGCGCCGAGGTCATGCGGGAGGTGGAGCGCCGGATCGTGCTCACCGTGCTGGACCGCAAGTGGCGCGAGCACCTCTACGAGATGGACTACCTGCGCGAGGGCATCGGACTGCGCGCGATGGCGCAGCGCGACCCGCTGGTGGAGTACCAGCGCGAGGGCGGCGACATGTTCAACGCCATGATGGGCGCCTTCCTGGAGGAGTCGATCGGGTTCCTGTTCAACCTCGAGGTCCAGACCCAAGCCGGCCCGCAGGTCGGCGTCGTCACCGACGACCAGGGCGCCCCCGCCGACGTGGCGAAGCGCGCCCTGACCTACTCGGGGCCGACCGAGGGCGGCGGCGTCGAGGTCTCCGCCGACGAGGAGGTCGAGGAGCCCGCCGAAGCGGAGACCGCCCCGTCGAACCGCGCGGCGCGTCGGGCGACGAAGAACAAGAAGAAGCGCTGACGCCCTTCGCGCGCCCGGCGTCCGACGTCGGGTCGCGCGGGGGCCCCGCGTCCGGCCTCAGCGGCGCGGCCGGCTGTCGCCGGGCAGCGCGGCCTCGACGGCGACGGCGACCCAGGCGCCCCGGCGGCGCTCCAGTCGGACCGCCACGGCGCAGCATCCCCGCGGCGTCCACAGCAGGGCGTTGGCCTCCACGGCTCCCGGCCGGCACTCCTGCAGCCGGGGGCGCCCCGCGCGCAGCGGCCCCTCGGGCCTGCCCCGGATCAGATCCGCGACGAGCGCGGCGGCGCGCGGCGCCAGCAGGGGACGCACTTGGGCGAGCGGGCGGCGTCCGTCCAGCACCTCGGCCAGCACCCGGTAGAAGGCCGCCGCTGCGCGCTCGGACGCCGGGTCGCGGCCGGGCGGCCCGTCGGGGCCGAGGATGGCCGCCGGCAGCGGCAGCGCCGGGTGCCACGGTGGCCGGTCGGGGGCGGTGAGCCGGACGAGCGGCGGGCGGGTGCGGGTCGGCGACGCGGTCATGGGTCGAGTCTGGGCGGACGCCCCCGGCGCCCGCCAGCGATGCGGCGCCACCCTGTGGACGAACGCGTGCGATGCTGGACCCATGCTTGTGTTCGTGCCCGTCCATCCCTCGGCCCTGGCCGAGTGGGCCACCACCGGCGTCCACGACGTGGAGGGGTTCGCCGCGACACCCTCGTTCCTCGACGCCTTCGACCTGGTCACCGGCGAGTCCGAGGACGCCGACCTCACGCTGCTCGAGGTCGCCGGGATCGAGGGTCTGCTCGCGAACGGCGTCCGCCTGGTGGCGGTGGGGGAGATCGACGCCGAGGGCGTGGAACCCGCCGACTTCGGCGCGGTCTCGGCGCCGCAGGTGCCCTGGTCGCGCGTCGAGAGCCTGTTCGCCGACGACGAGGTGGGCGCGGGGCGGGCGTCGCGCCTGCGGGCGGTGCTGGACGGGGCGCTGCTGCCCGAGGCGTGGGACGCCGAGGAGACCACCGACCTGCTCCGCACGACCGAACTGCTGTGGCACGGGCCCACCGAGTGGGAGGGCCTGGCCGCCCGGGCCTGATGCGCTAACACCGTTACCCGACACGCCCGGGTGCCGGGCGCGGGGGTGTGCGCGCTTGCCCGTCCCTGCCAGACTGGGGCCATGCCTAGGAGTACGTGGAAGGGCGCCGTCTCGTTCGGCCTGGTCACCATCCCGGTCAAGCTGTATTCGGCCACCGAAGAGAAGGACGTCTCGTTCCGACAGGTCCACCCCGCCGACGGCGGCCGGATCAAGTACAAGCGCGTCTGCGAGGTGTGCGGCGAGGAGATCCCCTACGGCGAGATCGCCAAGGGTTACGAGACCGCGGACGGCCGCATGGTGATCCTCGAGGCCTCCGACTTCAACGACCTGCCGCTGCCCACCGCCAAGCAGGTCGAGATCGTGCAGTTCGTCGACGTCGACGAGATCGACCCGGCGGCCTACAACAAGGCCTACTTCCTGGAAGCGGACGGCCCGGGCGCCAAGCCCTACGTGCTGCTCCGGGAGGCCCTCAAGCGCTCGGGCAAGTCGGCGCTGGTGAAGGTGGCGCTGCGGTCCCGGGAGTCGCTGGCGCTGATCCGCGCCGAGGACGACCTGCTGATGCTGCAGACGCTGCTGTGGCCCGACGAACTGCGCGACGGGGCTTTCGCCGCCCCGCCCGACGACGTGACGGCGACGCCGGCCGAGGTCGACATGGCGAGCATGTTCATCGACCAGTTGAGCGCCCCCTACGACCCCACCCAGTTCACCGACTCCTACCGCGAGGCGCTTGAGGCCGTCGTGGCGGCCAAGCTCGGCGAGGCGCCGGCGCCGGAGGCGGCCCCCGAGGAGGAGGGCACCGGCGACGTGGTCGACCTGGTGGCGGCACTGAAGGCGTCCGTCGAGGCGGCCAAGAAGCGTCGCGAGGCGGCCGCCAAGGCCGGCTGACGGCGTCCGGGACGCGCCTGGACGAGAGGATCTTTCGTGGCGGGACCGACGGGGTCGAACTCGTCGTGTCCGCCGCCTAAGCTGCCTTCATGGATGCCGTGACGCATGTTCCCTCGCCCGTCAACGAGCCCGTGCTGGGCTATGCGCCCGGCTCGCACGAACGCGCGGAACTCGAGGCCATGCTCGCGGGCATGGCCGAGCAGGATCCGGTCGAGCTGACGGCCTGGATCGGCGGCGAGCGGCGTCCCGGTGGGGGCGAGGCCATCGAGGTCACCATGCCGTCGGATCACTCCGTGGTGCTGGGCGTGCTGCACGCCGCCACCGAGCAGGACGCCCGGGACGCCATCGACGCCGCGCTGGCCGCGCAGCCGGGCTGGGCCGCGATGAGCTTCGACGACCGGGCCGCCATCATGCTCAAGGCCGCCGACCTGATCGCCGGGCCGCGCCGCGCCACCATGAACGCCGCCACGATGCTGGGCCAGGGCAAGACGGCCCAGCAGGCGGAGATCGACTCCGCCTGCGAGCTCGCGGACTTCCTGCGGTTCAACGTCGCGTTCGCCCGCGAGATCCTGGCCGACCAGCCGATCAGCTCGGCGGGGGTCTGGAACCGGATGGAGTACCGCCCGCTGGAGGGCTTCGTCTACGCGATCACCCCGTTCAACTTCACCGCGATCGCGGGCAACCTGCCCACGTCGGCGGCCCTCATGGGCAACACCGTGGTGTGGAAGCCCGCCGTCACCCAGACGCTCGCCTCGCACCACTTCGTGGAGATCCTGCGCGAGGCCGGGCTGCCCGACGGCGTCATCAACATGCTGCCGGGGCACGGCGCCGTCGTCTCCGACGTGGTCCTGGCCGACCCGCACCTGGCCGGCATCCACTTCACCGGCTCCACCCGCGTCTTCCAGTCGCTGTGGCGGGAGGTCGGCACCAACATCGACCGCTATCACAGCTACCCGCGCCTGGTGGGGGAGACCGGCGGCAAGGACTTCGTGCTCGCGCACCCGTCGGCCGACCCGGCCGCCCTGGTGACCGCGCTGGTCCGCGGCGCCTTCGAGTACTCCGGGCAGAAGTGCTCGGCGGCCTCCCGCGCGTTCATCCCCGCGTCGGTGTGGGAGGTCATCGCCGACGACCTGGCCGCGCAGACCGACGCGCTGGCGGTCGGCGACGTCCGCGACCTGAGCAACTTCACCTCGGCGGTGATCGACAAGCGGGCGTTCGACAAGCTCGCCGCCGTCATCGACACCTGCCACGCCGACCCGACGCTGGAGGTGATCGCCGGCGGCACCTACGACGACTCGGTGGGCTGGTTCATCCGGCCGACGGTCGTGGTCGGCACCGACCCGACCCACGAGGTGTTCTCCACGGAGTACTTCGGCCCGATCCTGTCGGTGCACGTCTACCCCGACGACGACTTCGAGGGCGCGATGGACCTGGTCGACGCGGGCTCGCCCTACGCCCTGACCGGGGCGATCTTCGCCTCCGACCGGGACGCCGTGGCGCGCGCCGCGGAGCGGCTGCGGTTCACCGCGGGCAACTTCTACATCAACGACAAGCCCACGGGCGCGGTCGTGGGGCAGCAGCCCTTCGGCGGCGCGCGGGCGTCCGGCACCAACGACAAGGCGGGGTCCCGCTGGAACATGATCCGCTGGGCCAGCCCGCGGGCCATCAAGGAGACCCTCGTCCCGCCGACGTCGACCGACTACCCGCACATGGGCTGAGGCTCAGCCCTCGCGCCGCAGCCAGGCGCGCCCGACGCGTCCCTGGGCCTCGAAGGCCTCCAGGATCGTCGGCGCCGCCTGGGCCTCGATGCGGGAGCCGAGCAGCGGCACCTTGACCGTGAGGTCGCCGTCGTAGGTGATCTCGCTGCCGGACGCCGTCGGCGCGAGCAGGGCGCTGCCCACCAGCGTGACCGGCGCGCCGGGCACCGTGATGGTCACCGTGCCGCTGCGCCGGCCGTCTTGCTGCGGCTCGGCCCAGGTCGTCTCCTGCACGATCCGCAGGGTCGGGCCGATGAAGGCCCGGATCTCGGACGGGGACGGAACCGAGGCCTCCACCGCGGTGCGGGCGGAGGTGGCCGCCACCCGGGCGTCCACCGAGCCGAGCTCGGCCGCGGCGTGCGCGAGGAAGTCCTCGTCGGTCACCATCGCGTGGACGCGGGCGGGGTCGGCGGGGAACTCCTGGCGGCTGATGAGATGCATGGGTTCTGATCTACCGTGGATCGCCCCGCCCCACAAGCCCGACGGGGCGTCGCGCGCGGGCCGCCCGGGGCGGACGCAGGGCAGCGTCCGTGACGGGCCCGCCCCGTTGCGGGTTACGATGGCGGCAAAGATCACACACGCAAAGGGGCGGATCTTTCATGGGGCCTGACGCGATGACTTCGCAGATCCCGGCCGAAACGGCCGCAATCTTCCCGGGGACGGCGCGGCGCGGCGCTTCGCCGCGGCGTATCTGGGGGTCGACGAACCCTCCGACGGGCCGCAGGACGACGCGCGGCGGCTGGCCGGGCACGTGCGGCTGGGGCGCCGGCGGGCCCCCGGCACCGACCTGATCGACGTGATCGCCCCCGACGGCGAGGGGACCGAGCGCGGCGCCGTCACGGTGCAGGTCGTCACCGACGACCGCCCGTTCCTGGTCGACACCGCCACGACGCGCCTGGTGGAGGAGGGCTGGACGGTGCGCCACGTCTGGCACCCGATCCTGCAGGTGGCGCGCGACGCCGACGGCGCGCTGCTCGGCATCGAGGACGACGGCGCCGCCGAGTCCTGGCTCAGCGTCGAGGCCTACCCGCCGCTCGGCACCTCCGCGGCGGACCGGCTGCCCGCGCTGCTGGACGCCTTGCGGGCCGGGCTGGCCGCGTCCCGCGTCGTGGAGGACGACTCGGACGCCCTGCGCACCGCCGCGCTCCGGGTCGCCGCCCACCTGCACGCCGACGGGGTCCCCGCGGACGTCCAGGGCCGGCCCGACGAGGTCGCCGAACTGCTCACCTGGCTCACCGAGGGGCACTTCGAGTTCTTCGGCTACCGGCACTACCGCGCCGACGGCGACACGTTCGTCCCTGACCAGGGCTCCGGGCTGGGCCTGCTGCGGGACGCCGATGGCGAGGAGTTCCACGCGCGTCTCCCCGGCGTCGACGACCACGCACTGCTCGTCGTGACCCGCGACGACCGGCGGTCCCCGCTGCACCGCTCGGGCTTCCTGGACTACGTCGGCATCCGCGAGTTCGACGCGTCGGGGGCCATCACCGGCGAGCACCGCTTCCTCGGGCTGCGGACCCCCAGCGCGCTCACCGAGCCGCTGGCGGGCATCCCCGTGCTGGGCCACAAGGCGCAGCGGATCCGCGACCTGCTGGCCTACGACCCCGAGGGGCACTCGGGCCAGGTCATCGAGCAGACCCTGACCACCTTCCCGCGGGAGCTGCTGTTCGAGGGCGACACGGCGTCGCTGGCCCAGGACGTGGGGCAGATCGCCGGCGTCCAGGAGCGGCGCACGACCCGACTGTTCCTGCGCCGCGGCCCCTACACGCGGTTCTGGACCGCCCTGGTCTACCTGCCGCGCGACCGCTACCGCACCGCGGTGCGCGAGCGGATCGAGGCGCTCCTGCTCGACCGGCTGCACGGCAGCTCGCTGGAGTTCCAGGCGGCGGTGACCGAGTCGCCCATGGCGCGGCTCATGTTCGTGGTCAAGGTCGCACCGGACGCCCGGGGTGCCGAGGTCGACCCGGCCGCCGTCCAGGAGGAGGTCATCGCGGCGACGCGGGTCTGGGAGGACGACTTCAACGACGCCGCCGCCCAGCTGCCCGCCCAGGCGCGCGGGGTGACGTTCGGGGACGCCTACAGCGAGGCGCACACCGCGCGGCAGGCCGTGCTGGACCTCCTGCTGGCCAACCAGCTCGAGGGCCCCGACGACCTGCGCTTCGCGATCTACCGGCCCGACACCGACGACGACGTGGCCGACCTCCGCTTCAAGGTGATCACCCGGGAGCGGATGTCGCTGTCGCAGGTGATGCCCCACCTCGACGCCCTGGGCATCAGCGTCATCGACGAGCGGCCGTTCCACTGGGACCTGCGCGGCGAATCGGTCTCGCTGTTCGACTTCGGGTTCATGCTGCCCGCGGGGCAGACCATGGAGGACTGGACGCTGGAAGCGCGGGGCCGGTTCGCCGACGCGTTCGCCGCGTCCTACCAGGGCCGCGCGCACGCCGGGAAGCTCAACCGACTCGTCATGACCGCCGGGCTGACCTGGGTCGAGGTCACGTGGCTGCGGGCCATGTCGCGCTACCTGCGGCAGGCGGGGATCCCGTTCAGCCAGCCCTACGTCGCGGCCGCGCTCAACGCGAACCCCCGGATCGCCGCCGCGCTGGTGGACGCCTTCCGCATCCGGTTCGACCCGGAGCGCCCCGGCGATCCGGCGTCCCGCGAGGCGGCCTTCGAGGAGCGGATCGCCGGCATCGAGCACGACCTGGACGCCGTCGAGAGCCTGGACCAGGACCGGATCCTGCGGATGTTCGTCGCCGTCCTGCGCGCCACCGACCGCACCAACGCGTTCGCGAACGACCAGGAGGCCCTGGCGCTCAAGATCGCGCCGACCGAGCTGACCCTGCTGCCCGAACCCCGGCCCGCGCACGAGATCTTCGTGTACAGCCCGCGCGTCGAGGGCGTCCACCTGCGGTTCGGCGACGTCGCGCGCGGCGGCCTGCGCTGGTCGGACCGCCCCGAGGACTTCCGCACCGAGGTGCTCGGGCTGGTCAAGGCCCAGATGGTCAAGAACACCGTGATCGTCCCGGTCGGCGCCAAGGGCGGGTTCGTCCCCCAGCGGCTGCCCGACCCGCGCGTCGACCGCGGCGGCTGGCTCGCCGAGGGGCAGGCGAGCTACCGCGTCTTCATCACCACGCTGCTCAGCGTCACCGACAACCTGGTCGACGGGGAGGTGGTCCCGGCCGACGGCGTGGTCCGGCACGACGGCGACGACACCTACCTCGTCGTGGCCGCCGACAAGGGCACGGCCTCCTTCTCCGACCTGGCCAACGGCATCGCGCTGGACCGCGGCTTCTGGCTGGGCGACGCGTTCGCCTCGGGTGGCTCGGTCGGCTACGACCACAAGGGCATGGGCATCACCGCCCGCGGCGCGTGGGAGTCGGTCAAGCGGCACTTCTACGAGCTGGGCATCGACTGCCAGGCCGAGGAGTTCACCTGCGTGGGGATCGGCGACATGGCCGGGGACGTCTTCGGCAACGGGATGCTGCTGTCGGACCACACCCGCCTGGTGGCGGCGTTCAACCACCAGCACATCTTCCTCGACCCGAACCCGGACGCCGCGGCGTCCTGGGCCGAGCGCAAGCGGCTGTTCGACCTGCCGCGCAGCACGTGGGCCGACTACGACCCGGCGCTGATCTCGGCCGGCGGCGGGGTGTTCGAGCGGTCCGCGAAGTCGGTCCCGGTCAGCCCCGAGGCCGCCGCCGCGCTCGGCCTCGACCCGGCGGTGACGGCGCTCACGCCGGTCGAGCTGATCCGCGCCGTGCTGGCCGCGCCGGTCGACCTGCTGTGGAACGGCGGCATCGGCACCTATGTCAAGGCGGCCGGCGAGACGAACGCCGACGTCGGCGACAAGGCCAACGACGCCCTGCGCATCGACGGCGGCCAGGTGCGCGCCCGGGTCGCGGGGAGGGCGGCAACCTCGGCTGGACCCAGCTCGGACGCATCGAGTACGCCGAGGCCGGGGGCCGGATCAACACCGACTTCATCGACAACTCCGCCGGGGTGGACACCTCCGACCACGAGGTCAACATCAAGATCCTGCTGCAGCCCGCCGTGGCGGAGGGACGCCTCGGGGCGTCCGAGCGCGTCGAACTGCTGGAGTCGATGACCGACGAGGTCGCGCGCCTGGTGCTGGCCCACAACATCGACCAGAACCTCGCCCTGTCGGTCGAGGCTGCGCAGAAGCCGTCCATGGCGGCCGCCTACGAGACCTGGATGCAGCACCTGGAGTCAGCCGCCGGCCTGGACCGCGACCTGGAGGGGCTGCCGAGCCGCGAGGAGATGGTCGAGCGGATCCACGACGGCACGCCGCTGACCCGCCCCGAACTGGCCTCGCTGCTGGCGTGGACGAAGATCCACCTCGAACGGCTCGTCGTCGCCTCGCCGCTGCCCGACGACCCGTACCTCGCCAACCGGCTCACCGACTACTTCCCCTCCCAGCTGCGCGAGACATACGCCCACGACATGGCGCGGCACCCGCTGCGCCGGGAGATCGTCGCGACGGTGACCGTCAACCGGTTCGTGAACTCGCAGGGCATCAGCGCGTTCAGCCGCTTGTCGGGGGAGACCGCCTCCGACATCACCGAGGTGGTGAAGGCGCAGCTCGCGGCCCGCACCATCTTCTCGGTGGCGACCTTCGAGCGGCAGTTGCCGCGGCTCGGCCTGCCCGCGCCCGCGGAGCTGAAGGTGCGGGTGGCGCTGCAGCAGATGATCGAGCGCGGGACGCGCTGGCTGCTCCACAACCGGCGCGGCGACCTGGACATCCGCGCGGAGGAGGCGGCCTTCACCGGCGGCGTCCGGGAGGTGCTCGACACCTTCACCGAGCACGCGACGCCGCGGCAGCGCGCCGTCATGGCCGAGCAGGTGGCCGAGCTGGAGGCGTCCGGCGTGCCGGCCGAGATCGCGGAGGCGACCTCGCGCGCCCTGTGGGCGCACCAGTCGCTCCCGATCGTCGACCTGTCGCGGACGTTGGAGCGCCCCCTGGAGCTCGTGTCGTCGGTGTACTTCGCCATCTCGGGCGAGCTGGGGCTGGACGTGGTCTTCGACCGGGTCAACGAGCTCGACCGGTCCACGCGCTGGGACACCATGGCGCGGGCGGCGCTGCGCGACGACCTGCAGACGCTGCAGACCGAGCTGACGCGGGCGGCCCTGCAGGCCGCGCCCGAGGCGTCCGACGCGGCGACGGTGGTGACGGCGTGGCGCGACGCGGTCGGCGGGGTGGACCGCGAGGCGGCGCAGTTGGCGGAGATCACCGACGGCGAGGCCACGCTGGCCCGGATGTCGGTGGCGCTGCGCACGATCCGCACCCTGCTCGTCTGACGGCGCGCCGGTGGGCCAGACTGCTGCCATGCGGATCGACCTCCACACCCACAGCGCCGTCTCCGACGGCACCGACGCGCCCGCGGTGCTGATCGCGAACGCGGCTCAGGCACGGCTGGGCGCGGTGGCCCTCACCGACCACGACACCTTCGACGGGCTGGCCGAGGCGGTGGACGCCGGCGTCCGGCTCGGCGTCGAGGTGCTGGGCGGCCTGGAGTTCTCGACCCGGCTGGCGGGACGCTCGGTCCACCTGCTGGGCTACGGCCCCGACCCGGACGATGCGGCCCTGAACGCCGAACTGGCGCGGGTCCGCGACGGCCGCGACGGCCGGGTGCCCGCGATGGTCGCGCGCCTGGCCGAACTGGGGTTCCCGCTCGAGATCGACGAGGTGCTCGCCCAGGCGGGCGGCGCCTCGGTGGGGCGTCCCCACGTGGCGGACGCGCTGATCGCGCGGGGCTACGTCCGCGATCGGGACGAGGCCTTCACGCACTGGCTGTACGACGGCGGACCGGCCTACGTGGACCGCTACGCCACGCCGCTGGTGGAGGCGATCGCGCTGGTCAAGGAAGCGGGCGGGGTCGCCGTCGTCGCGCACCCGTGGAGCCGGGGCGCCGCGGCGGTCCTCACGCCCGATGTGCTGGCGGAGCTCGCGGCGGCCGGGCTGGACGGCATCGAGGTCGACCACCCCGACCACGGGCCTGACGAGCGGGCGCGGCTCGCCGAACTGGCGCGGCGGCTGGGCCTGCTCGCCACCGGCAGCAGCGACCATCACGGCACCGGCAAGACGCGCAACCCCCTGGGCGCCTGCACGACCGACCCCGACGTGTACGCCGAGATCAGGCGGCGGGTCCGCGGCTGAGCCTCACTCGCAGGCGACGCCGTCGTTGTCGCGATCCAGGTGCGGGGCGTACCCCGGCTGGCCCTTCCGCAGCGGCGCCTCGCCCGCCGCGCGGACGGCGTCGCAGTTCTTGTAGTACGAGGCGCCGCCCGCCGCCTTGGTCGTCTTCGGCGCCGTCGTCGCCCGGGGCGCGGTCGTCCGGGCGGCCGGCTGCGTGCTGGCCGCCGCCGCCCGAGTGCTGGTGGCCGGCAGCGGGGCGAACTGCGCGATGGTGGGCTGCGCGGTCGTGGGCTCGGGCGTGGCCTCCAGGGCGGACGCCGCGGGGTCGGGGGTCGGCTCGGGCTCGGGCGTCGGCTCCGGCGTGGGCTCCGGCGTGGGCGTGACGGTCACGGTTTCGGTCACCGTGACGGTGACGGTGGGGGCCGGGGCCGCCGCGGGCACCGCCGTGGGCTCGGGGGTCGGCAGCATCAGGCCGCCGGTGACGAACGCGACGAGTGAGCCGCCGAGGACGGCCGCGCCCGCCTTGCGGCTGCGGATGCCGGCCCAGCGGATCCGGCCCGTGGCGACGCCGAGGAGGCCGACGACGAACGCCGCCAGCGACAGCAGGATGATGAAGACGCCCATGGCGGACACTTTCCCGAGGTGGTGGGGCCGCCAGGCGAGGCGGCGCGCGACCGCACGGACGCGGATCGCCATCGGGCACGCTAGACGTCCGCGCGGGCCCGCGCGGCCGGGAGCGCGCGCTGTCGCTCCCGCGGGGGACACGCGGGAGCGAGTCCCTCCGGCGCCGCCCCGCCACACCAATCGCGTCGTGGTCGAGGGGCGCCGCGCATCGCATTATGGCCGAGGGGCGTCGCGCACCGGTCATCACGCACCCGGCATCGCGCACGCGCCACCGCGCACCGGCCGCCACGCGTCCGCACCGGGCAGGCCACGCGGCCGAGAGGGCCCGCGACGGGGGTAGGATGCTGGGCATGAAGCGAGCGGGGTGGTGGCGGCCGTAACGACGGCCCTGCATTCCATCCCGAAACGGCCGTCCCGCGGGCGGCCGTTCTGCTTGTTCGCGGGACTTCACACGAGGAGAACCATGTCCGAGGACATCGCCCCCACCGCCGTCGACGAGGCCGGTGACGCGCTCGCCACGTCCACGTCGGAGGCGAGCCTGCACCGCTCGGAGGAGCGCAGCCGGGCCATCGAGGAGCAGATCGCGAAGGACGCCTCCGGCTTCCGGATGCTGACCGGCGACCGACCGACCGGCCACCTGCACATCGGCCACTACTTCGGGTCGCTGATGAACCGCGTCCGCCTGCAGGACGCCGGCGTCGACACCTACGTGCTGATCGCCGACTACCAGGTGATCGCCGACCGCGACGGCACGGGGCCGATCGCCGAACGCGTCACGTCGCTGCTCACCGACTACCTCTCGATCGGCATCGACCCGGGCAAGACCACGATCTTCACCCACTCCGCGATCCCCGCGCTGAACCAGCTCATGCTGCCGTTCCTGTCGCTGGTCAGCGATTCCGAGCTGTACCGCAACCCCACGGTGAAGGCCGAGCACGAGGCCACCGGCGGGCGCCCGATGTCCGGGCTGCTGCTGACCTACCCGGTGCACCAGGCCGCCGACATCCTGTTCTGCAAGGCCAACCTCGTGCCGGTCGGCAAGGACCAGCTGCCGCACCTGGAGCAGACGCGCGTCATCGCCCGCCGCTTCGACGAGCGCTACGGCCGCGTCGACCCGGCCGCGCCGGTGTTCCCGCAGGCCGAGGCGCTGCTGAGCTCCGGCTCCCTGATCCTGGGGCTGGACGGCACCAAGATGAGCAAGTCCAAGGGCAACACCATCGAACTGCGGATGACCGCCGACGAGACGGCCAAGCTGCTCAAGCGCGCCGTGACCGACTCGGACCGCCACATCACCTACGACCCGGTCGGCCGCCCCGAGGTCAGCAACCTGCTGACCATCGCCGGGTTGGCGTCCGGGCGCGATCCCCGCGCCATCGCCGAGGAGATCGGCGACGGCGGCGGCGGCGGCCTGAAGAAGTACCTCACCGAGGTGCTCAACGAGATGCTGGCCCCGATCCGCGCCCGCCGCCTCGAACTGGAGAAGGACCCCGGGTACCTCGACGACGTGCTCGCCGCGGGCAACGCCCGCGCCAACCAGGTCGCCGACGCGACCCTGGCCGAGGTGCGCGCCGCGATGGGGATGTCCTACTGATGCCGCAGGACGGAGGCTCCGGCTGGCTGGTGTCGCGCCGCACCGGAGGGCGCGCGGTGTGGTCCGGGCTCGGCGTCGTGGTGTTCGGCGCGGTCACGGTCGCCACGCTGATCGGCTTCGTGCGCGCGCCGCACGTCGACTCCGGCGTCCTGGTGCTGATCGCGCTGCCGTTCCTCGTGATGGCGGTCGTGCTCGCGCTGGAGGCGCTGGGCCAGGGACTGGTGCGCGTCGACGGCTCCGGCTACCGGACGCTGCTGGGCACCCGCCGCGCCTGGGGCGACGTGCTGGCCCTGGGTGTCGGGGAGGTCGACGGCCGCACGATGCCGGTGGTCGCCCTCGCGGACGCCGCGGGTGCGTTCCCGCTCACGCAGGAGAGCTTCCCGGGGTTCGCCGAGGAGGAGGCACCGCGCCTGGTCGCGGCGTTCGCCGCCCACTGCGGGCGCGGAGCCGGGTTCGGCGGCGTCACCGTGCCGCAGGGCTGGTGGGACGACGCCGAGGCCGAGGCGTCCCGGGTCGAGGCCGTCGTGACCGCGGGGTGCGGCCGCGCGCCGCAGGGGCGGGACCGGGTGGCGTTCGGCTACCCGGGCGTCCCCAGCGCGGTCCGGCTCGACTACGGGACGAACGCGGCCGGGGACCGCGTCGAGGTGCTGTGTCGGCGCAGTTCCGACCTCGCGCTCACGCGCGCCGGACGCCGCTGGCTCCGGCAGAACCGCAAGCGCTCGGCCGACCCGGCCACGCAGGTGTGCCTGCTGTTCGGGGACTACACGGTGGAGGAGATGCCCAGCCGCGGCGCCGGCTTCGACCGGATCGGCGTCGTGTCCGCCGCGGGCGGGCGGCTGCCGTTCAACGCCGAGGAGCCCGACCGGTTCGCGGGGCAGGGGACGCCGGGGTGAACCCGGCGGACGCACGCACCGATCCGCCCGCCGTCGCGGGGGAGTACGAGACCCTGACCGGCTTCCTGGACTTCCTGCGCGACACGATCGCGTGGAAGACGTCCGGCCTGGACGCCGAGGGGCTCGGCACGCCGCTGCCGCCCTCCACCATGACGCTGGGCGGAATGCTCAAGCACCTCGCGTTCGTGGAGGACTTCTGGGTGGGCATGACGATCACCGGGGACCAGCCGGCCGAGCCGTTCGCGTCCGCGCCCTGGGACGACGACCCCGACTGGGACTGGAGCAGCGCGCCCTGGGACACCCCGGAGGAACTCCGCGCGCTGTGGGAGACCACGGTCGCCCGCTCCCGGGGGCTGCTCGCCGAGGCGGTCGCGCGCAACGACGGCGACCTGCTCACGCCGGTGCGGCGCTGGAACTCCGAGGAGACCCTGTCGCTGCGGTGGATCCTCACCCACCTGATCGAGGAGTACGCCCGCCACGCCGGGCACGCCGATCTGCTGCGCGAGAACGTGGACGGCTCCCGCGGCGAGTAGCCCTCCGCCGCGCCGGGACGAAGGAGCGCCGCGCCCCCGAGGGGGACGCGGCGCTTCGTGTCGTTGAGGTGCCGTGGAGTGCTCAGGCCTCGACGGGCGCGGGGCCGGCGCGGCCTGCTGCTCGCCGGCGGGCTTGCCCCGGCCGCGTCCGCCGCGGCGACGCCGGCGGCGCTGCCCTCGGACTTCTCGCCGTCGTGGTCCCCGGAGGCCGCGGCCGCGTGGTCGGCGGGTGCCTGCTCGGGCTTGCCCTGGGCGGCGTCCCCGGCGACGACCTCGCCGTTGTGGAGCCGGCGGCGGGTGCGTTCGCGCTTGGGGCGCTCCTCGCGGGGCTTGCGCTCGCGCGCCTTGGGCTCGGGCGGCGCTCCTCGCGGAGGCGTCCCCGGGTGCCCTCGGGGATGTTCAGGTCGGCGAACAGATGCGCGCTGGTGGAGTAGGTCTCGACCGGGTCGGTGAAGTCCAGGTTGAGCGCCTTGTTGATGACCTTCCAGCGGGTGACGTCGGCCCAGTCGACCAGGGTCACCGCGACGCCGGTGTTGCCGGCGCGGCCGGTGCGACCGATCCGGTGCACGTAGGTCTTCTCGTCGTCGGGGCACTCGTAGTTGATGACGTGGGTGATGTCGGCCACGTCGATGCCGCGGGCGGCGACGTCGGTGGCGACCAGCACCTTGACCCGGTCCTCGCGGAACTTGGTCAGCGCCTTCTCGCGCATCACCTGCGACAGGTCGCCGTGGATCGAGGTGGCGGAGAACCCGCGCTCCTCCAGGTCGTCGGCCAGCCGCTGCGCGGCGCGCTTGGTGCGGGTGAAGATCATCACCTTGCCGGCGTGGTCGGCCTGCAGGATCCTGGCGACGATCTCGGGCTTGTCGAGGTCGTGGGCCTGGTACACGTACTGCGTGGTGGCCGGGACGGTCGTCTGGGCGTCGTGCGCCTCGGCGCGGATGTTCACCGGCTGGCTGAGGTGGCTGCGGGCCAGCGACATGATCGCGCTGGGCATCGTCGCGGAGAACAGCAGCGTCTGCCGCGACGCCGGGGTCTTGGCGACCAGGCGCTCCACGTCGGGCAGGAAGCCCAGGTCGAGCATCTCGTCGGCCTCGTCGAGGACCAGCACCTTGACGTGGCTCAGGTCCAGCGAGCGGCGGTTGGCCAGGTCCAGGAGGCGTCCGGGGGTGCCCACGACGACGTCGACGCCGGCGGCCAGCGCGTCCAGCTGCGGCTCGTAGCCGACGCCGCCGTACACGGTGAGGATGCGGGCCTTGCGGACCGCCGAGGCGTCCTCGAGGTCGCCGGTGATCTGCAGGGCCAGCTCGCGGGTCGGCGTCATGATGAACGCCTGCGGCTTGCCGGGGTGCGCCAGGTCGGCGTAGCCGGGGTCGGACTCGACGGTGATCCGCTCCAGCAGCGCGATGCCGAAGGCCAACGTCTTGCCGGTGCCGGTGCGCGCCTGGCCGATCATGTCGGTGCCGGACATGGCGATCGGCAGGGACATGGCCTGGATCGGGAAGGGATGGGTGATGCCCTTGCCGGCCAGCGCCTCGACGATCTCGGGACGGACGCCGAGATCGGCGAAGGTGGGCGGCTCAGGGGTCTGCGTGGGCAGAGGCGATTCGCTCAAGACGTGCCTTACTGTTCACCGGCGCGGAGCCGGGGACGGGACCCGTCACGTGCGCGACGCGCGTGGGTGCGCACAGCGACGAGGACGCACGAAGGCGTGCGTACCCGTGCAGTCTACCCCTAGTTGTTGACGGCGCCGAACCCGACGGCGCGGGTGTGCTCGCTGCCCAGCTCCACGTAGGCGATCTGCGCGGCGGGGATGATGACCTTGCGGCCCTTCTCGTCGGTCAGGGTCAGCAGGCCCTGCTCCTTCAGCGCCTCGGCGAGGGCCGCCTCGATGGCGCTCCCGGACTCGTTGGTCTCGACGATCACTTCGCGCGGCACGTCCCGCACGCCCACCTTGATCTCCATGCTCTCCCCTTCGACGCGTTCGTTCGGGCGAAACACTACCCGCGGCGACCGAGGGACCGGAGGCCGCTTCGCGATGGGCGAACGAATCCGCGCCGGCGCCGCGGTCGGGCCGCCAGGGGCACGGCGGTCCGGCCGGACGCTCAGCCGGCGGCGTCGGGGAGGGTGCCGCGTCGGCCGTCCAGCAGCGGGGCGAACAGGTCGCCGAGCTCGGCCACGCGCGCGAGCACCTGCGGGGCGGTGAAGCTCAGCGGGGCGCCCTCGGCGGCGGCCTCCACCTCGTCCCACGTGACGGGGGTCGCGACCGTGGGCTCGTCGCGGGCGCGCAGCGAGTAGGCGGTGACGGTGGTGCGTCCGGGGAGGTTCTGGTTGATGTCGATGAGGATCCTGCCCGCGCGCGCCTCCTTGGCGATGGCCGTCACGAACAGGTCGGGGTGCCGTGCGACGAGCGCGTCGGCGAGCCCGTGCACCCACTCCAGGACGCGGCCTGCGGGGGTCGGCACGAGGGGCGCGTACAGCTGCAGCCCCTTGCTGCCCGAGGTCTTGACGTGGGCCACCAGGCCCGCGTCGCCCAGTTCGCCGGCGATCAGCAGCGCCGCGGTCGCGATGAGCGGCATGGTGACGCCGGCGCCGGGATCGAGGTCGATGACCAGCTGATCGACCGGAAGCTCGGGCGACAGCGTGGTCGGCGTCCCCGGATCGTCGGTGTGCCACTGCGGGGTGTGGAGTTCCAGGGCGGCGAGGTTGGCCAGGTACACCAGCGCGGGCACGCCGTCGACGATCGGATAGAGGACGGGCCCTTCCGAGCCGTCCACCGTGTGACGCACCAGCCAGGGCGGGGCGCCCGCGGGCACGTTCTTCTCGAAGAACGAGGGTGCCTTCGTCCCGTTGGGGAACCGGATCCGGGTCACGGTGCGCCCGGCCAGGTGCGGCAGCATCACCGGCGCGATGCCGTGGTAGTACTCGATCACCTCGCCCTTGGTGAAGCCGGACGGGTAGAGCACCTTGTCGAGGTTGGACAGCTTGAGCGTCCGCCCGTCCACCTCGGTCACGACATCGGCCATGCCCCCACGGTAGCGGCGGGCCGGCTCGGCGAGGAGAGGGATGCGGCTGCAGGCGACGCTCGGCGTGTGAGGGCGTGAGGGTGGCGCTGGCCAGGGACGGGTACGGGCGGTTGTGTGCGTCCTTGCCGGGGTGGGTCAGCGCCCGAGGTACTCATGTGGCAGAGAACGGATGACGCCAGATGCTTGCCAGATATATGTCGAACTCGCCATACTTGTGGCATGCCCATGTCGGTGTCTGAGGCGGCGGAGCGGCTCGGATTGAGCAGCAGTCGCGTCAAGCAGATGCTCGTCGCAGGTGACCTGCCCGGCGAGCGGGTCGGACATGTGTGGGTGCTGAACGAGCGCGATGTGCGCGATGCGATCGCGCGGTGGCGGCCACGCGGTCGGCCTCTGTCGCAGCAGATGGCCGCAGGTCTGGTCGACCTGCTCGCCCAGCAGTTCGGCAGCACGGAGGGTCGGGCCTGGCTGGCGCTCGACAACCGCAACCGGTCCAGGTTGCGCTCCCACCTGCGGGCGTTGCGAGGCGCTGACCATCCCGCCGCGCTGCTGCGGGCGCTGGCCCCCAACGTGAGCGAGCGCCGAACGTTCCACTACACCGATCCGCTGCAGCCCCTTCTCGACGATGGTCGTCTGCTTGCCGGAGGGAACCTCAACCAAGCCGTCGGGATGCCCGGCGGCGATGCGTACGACTTCCACATCGCCGCGGCGGACGTGGCCGCGGTCATCGCGCACCACCTGCTGGTCGAAGATCCGCGCGGCAACCTGACTCTTCACGTGCAGGCGGCACCGCGGGCAGACCTGGCCGCATCGCTTCTCGACCTGGCGTTGCGGGGCGGCTCGCGCGCCGATGCGGTCGTCGCGGAACGGATCCAGGCATGATCGTCGTCGTCCCCTCCACCACCCCGGACGTGCAGGCGGAGGCCTGGCAGGCGGTCGGGGAGTTGTACCGCCGTCTTCCGGGCGGATGGGTGGTGGTCGGCGGCCAGATGGTTCAGTTCCACTGCTGGCGCGCCGGGGTTGCACCGCCTCGGGCAACCCTGGACATCGATCTGGGGCTCGCGACGCGGCCAGAGCCGAGCATCTTCCCGCGACTCACCGGTGAGTTGGAGGCGATGGGGTTCCGCCCGGTCCTGCATGACAGCGAGATCGAGTACCGGTGGGTCAGGCCGTCGCAGGCGGCCCCCGCCCTTCCTGTCCAGTTCGATGTTCTGCTTCCCTCGAACCTGGGGCAGCACGCGCCACGGAGCGTGAACGGCCGTCGTGGACTGGAGTCGCGCGGGATCGAATGGGTGACGCGCACCAGGCAGACCCACGAAGTGTGCGTCGGCGGCAGCACGTTCACGGTGCCAGTGCCGCATCTCCTGGGCGCGATGGTGGCCAAGTCGTCAGCCCTGCTGAACACTGCGGACAGGTACAAGGGCCGGCATCTGGAAGATCTGGCGTTGCTGTGCGACCTGGCCACGGTTGCCGACCTGCGACGCCCGCTCACCGCCAAGGAGCGCGACCGGCTCGGGCGGGCTCTCGCCCGGTGCGAACAGACGACGGCGGTCCGGCGCGCCCTGCTGGCGGTCCGAGACTGACCGCGACCGCGCGGTGGGGGTGCTCCTGGGGCCGGGCTGCGTGGGACCGGCACCGGATACCGGTGCCTGCGCGCGGACGGCCTGGCTCGTGTCTGCGTTGCGATCGACCCCCGGCTCAGCACACCGCAGAAATGTCGGAGCGAGGTGATGGGATGATCGACGTGATGAACGTCGTGGCCGCTGCGGAAGGACCGCTGCTGGTGCTCGGGGGGCCGGGCACCGGCAAGACCAGCCTCCTCGTGGACGCCGCGGCGCAGCGGCTGCGCGAGGGGCGTCCGCCCGCGCTGATCTTCGCCGCGTCCCGGCAGGCCGCCTCCGAACTGCGCGACCGGATCGTGCGCGCCTGCGGGCAGACGATGTTCGCCCCCGCGTCCTGACCATCCACGCCTTCTGCCTGGAGGTGGTGCACGCGTTCGGGCACGACGACGACGCCCTGCCCCAGCTGCTGACCGCCCCGAGCAGGAGTTCCGCATCCGCGAGCTGCTGGCCGGCTGGGTCGGGGAGTGGCCGGACGAGCTGGGCGAGGCGGTCGGCACCCGGGCGTTCGCCTCGCAGGTGCGTGCGGTGCTGGCGCGCGCCCGCCAGCTGGGCCTCGACCCGGCCGACGTGGCGGCCCACGGCCGCGAGGCCGGCGAGCGCGGCTGGGCGGACCTGGGGGCCTTCATGGCCGAGTACCTGGACGTCCTGGACGCCGAGGCGCGCCTGGACTACGCCGAGCTCGTGCACCGGGCGCGGCTGCTCCTGGAGCACCCCGGCGTGCGCGACGCCCTGCTGGCGGACGTGGGCGCCGTCTACGTCGACGAGTGGTGCGAGCTGGATCCGGCGCAGATCGCGCTGCTGCGCTCCCTGGTGCCCGACGGCTTCCCCGTCGTGGCGCTCGCCGACCCCGACACGGCGATCTTCTCGTTCCGCGGCGCCCACCCGCGCGCCGCCGCCGAGTTCGTGCGGCTGTTCGGCGGGTCCGACCGCGTCGGGATCGAGGTGCTCACCACCGCCCACGGGCAGTCGCCCGCCCTCGTCGAAGCCCTGGGCGCCGTCCGCCGCCGGCTCGGCGCGCCCGCGCTGGACGGCGCCGACACCGCCCGCGCGTACCGGGCCCCCCGGCCCGGCGGCAGCGGCACGGTCGGGGTGTGGACGCTGCCCGACGAGGCCACCCAGGCGCGCGTGATCGCGGGCGAGCTCCGCGCCGCCCACCTGGAGCGGGACGTGCCCTGGGGCGACATGGCGGTGCTCGTGCGCTCGGGCCGCCGGCAGATCCCCGCGCTCGCCCGCGTGCTGGCCGACGCCGGCATCCCGGTCGAGGTCGCAGGCGACGAGATCGGGCTGGCCGCGGAGCTGGCGGTCCGCCCGCTGCTGCTCGCTCTCGAGGTCGCCGGGGCGGGCGGCGTCCCGGACGCCGATGAGGCGCACCGGCTGCTGCTGTCGGGCTGGGGCGGCTTCGACGCCGTCTCGGTCCGCAGGCTGGGGCGACGGCTGCGCGCCGCCGACCCCGCGGCCGCGACGATGCCTGCGGAGACCCTCATCGCCCAGGCGCTCGCCGGCACCCGGGCCGTCCCCGAGGGTGAGGAGGCGCTGGCGCTGCGGCGCGACCTGCTGGCGGGGGCGACGGCCGTCGTCGCGCGGGGCGGACGCCCCGACGAGGCGCTGTGGCTGCTGTGGGACGGCACCGACTGGCCGGCCGCGCTGCGCTCCGAGGCGCTCCGCGGCCAGGATTCTGCCCCGCGGGCGCACCGGGACCTCGACGCCGTCACCGCCCTGTTCCGGCTCGCGCACGAGTCGCTGGCGCCGCCCGGCGCCGAGGGCGTCCGCTGGTTCCTGGCGGAGGTGGCGCAGCAGCAGATCCCGGCCGACAGCCAGCGCGAGGCCGCGGTGGCGGGGCGCGGCGTCCGGGTGCTGACCGCGCATCGGGCGAAGGGGCACCACTGGCCGTTCGTCGTCGTGGCCGGGGTGCAGGAGGGGATCTGGCCCGACATCACCCGGCACGGCTCGGTGTTCGACCCGCTGCGGCTCTCGACGGCCGGGCTGGGCGACGGCGTCCAGACCCGCGAGCTGGTCGCCTCCGAGCGGCGGCTGTTCCTGCTGGCCTGCTCGCGCGCGACCGACCGGCTGCTGGTGACCGCCGTCGAGGGCGTCGAGGGCGAGGAGGACCGGCCCTCCCGGTTCCTCGCCGAGTTGGGGCGCGCGGTGCGCCGGGTCGAGGCGCCGGAGCCGCGCCTCACCACGCTGCGCGCGCTCGTCGCCGAGCTGCGCCGCGTGCTGCAGGACGCGTCCGCGTCGCCCACGCTGCGCTCCGCGGCGGCGCAGCGACTCGCCCGGCTCGCCGACGCCGGCGAGGTGGACGGCCTGCGCCCGGCACCCGACGCCGATCCGCACCGCTGGTGGGGGATGCGCCCGCCCACGAGCTGGGCTGCGCCGGCCCGGGGCACGCTGCAGCTCAGCCCCTCCCAGCTGCAGTCGATCCTGCAGTGCCCGCGGCAGTACTTCCTGCAGCGCGAGGCCCGCGCCGACCCGCCGCGCCGCAGCGCGACCATCCTGGGCTCCGTGATCCACGCGGTCGCCGAGCGGGCCGCGACCGGCGAGCTGAGCCCGGACTCCGCCGCCGACCTGCTCGACGAGGTGTGGGCCGACATCCCGTTCCCCGCGGCGTGGCTGTCGGCGTCCGAGCGCGTCGAGGCGGACGCCGCCGTCGCGCGCTTCCTGGCCTGGCAGGCGGGGCACGAGCACGCGGACGTCGTGGGGGTCGAGGTGCCCTTCGCGGTCGAGGTGCAGGTGGACGGGCACCCGGTCACCCTGCGCGGCGCGGTGGACCGGCTCGAACGCACGCCGCAGGGGCACCTGCGCGTCATCGACTTCAAGACCGGGCGGCACGCCCCGACCACGGCCGAGGCCGCCGCCATGCCGCAGATCGGCGTCTACCAGCTGGCGATCGAGGCCGGTGCGTTCGCCGACGCCGCGCCGGGGGCGTCCTCGGCGGGCGGCAGCCTGGTCTACCTGCGGATGGACAGCACCGAGGGCTACCCCAAGGAGCTGCGCCAGCCCTCGCTCACGGAGGCACCGCACCTGAGCGACGACCCCGAGGAGCTCGCGCACCCGACCTGGGTGCATCACCGGGTCGCGCAGGCCCGGCGCATCCTGGCCGAGGGCAGCTTCGAGGCCCGCCCGGGCGACCACTGCACGTACTGCCCGGTGCGCTCCAGTTGCCCGGCCCGCAGCGGACAGGTGGTCTGACATGACGTTCACGCGACCCGAGCAGGTCAGCGACGCCCTGGGCATCCCGTTCTCCGACCAGCAACTCGCCGCCATCACGGCGCCGCTGGAGCCGGGCGTCATCATCGCCGGCGCGGGATCGGGCAAGACCACGGTGATGGCGGCCCGCGTCGTCTGGCTCGTCGGCACCGGCCAGGTGCGGCCCGAGCACGTGCTGGGCCTCACCTTCACCCGCAAGGCGGCCGCCGAGCTGAGCGGCCGGGTCCGCGCGGCGCTGGCCCGCGCGGGAGTGGTGGACGCCGACGGCTACGACGACGCCGGCGAACAGCTGATCATGACCTACGACGCGTTCGCCGCGCGCCTGGTGGCCGACCACGGCCTGCGGATCGGCGTGGAGGGCGACGCGCGCATGCTCACCGGCGCGTCCCGGTTCCGGGTCGCCTCCCGGGTGGTGTCGGCCGCCACCGGCCCGTGGCAGCAACTGGCGCGGCTCCGGCCCGACTCGGTCACCGAGCGCGTGCTGGCCCTGGACGGCGAGCTGTCCTCGCACCTGGTCGAGCCCGATCGACTCTACGACCACTCGCTGGAGGTGATCGGTGACGTCGAGCGGTCGCCGCGCAGCCGCACCAAGGACCTGTACGTCTCGATGAAGAAGGCGGGCTCGTTCGCCGCGGAGCGCACCGAGCTGGCCGGCCTGGTCGAGGAGTACCAGCGGCTCAAGCGGCGGCTGGGCGCGGTCGAGTTCGCCGACCAGATGGGCGTGGCGGCCGAGCTGGCCCGCCGGGTGCCGCAGGTGTCGGCGACGCTGCGCGACCAGTTCCGCGTCGTGCTGCTGGACGAGTACCAGGACACCTCCAGCGCGCAGGCCGAACTGCTGCGCGCGCTGTTCTCCGGACGGGATGCGTCCGACGGCAGGGGCCACCCGGTGACCGCCGTCGGCGACCCGTGCCAGGCCATCTACGGCTGGCGGGGCGCCGCGGCCGCCAACATCATCACCTTCGCCGAGCACTTCCCCCGCGCGGACGGCAGCCCGGCGCCCGGGTACGCCCTGACCGTGAACCGGCGTTCGGGCCAGCGCATCCTGGACGCGGCCAACGCGCTGTCCACGCCGCTGCGGGCCGACGAGGAACTGCAGTGGGACGGCATCGACACCGACCTGGTGGCCCCGAGGGGACGCCGCCGGGCGACATCACGGTGGCCAGCTTCGACAGCTGGCCGGACGAGATGGGCTGGGTGGCCGACCACATCGCCTCCGCCCACGACTCCGGACGGGCCGCGACGTGGTCGGACATCGCGGTGCTCGCCCGGCGCAACGCGCACATCCGGCCGCTGTACGCCGAGTTGCTCGCGCGCGGCGTCCCGGTCGAGATCGTGGGCCTGGACGGCCTGCTGGCGGTGCCCGAGGTGGCCGACGTGGTCGCCGTGCTCCGCGTGCTGGGCGACGCCACGGCCAACCCCGACCTGGTCCGCATCCTGACCGGCCCGCGCTGGAACATCGGCCCCACCGACCTGGCGATCCTGGGACGCCGGGCCCGCGAACTCGCCGGCGGCGGCGCGCTGGAGGACGAGCTGAGCCCGCGCGAGGAGATCGCCCGCATCATCGACACCACCCAGGCCGCCCAGTCGCCCAGCCTGGCCGAGGCGCTGATCGACCCGGGGGAGGGGCCCTACACCGACGCCGGGCGCGCCCGGCTCGGCCAGTGCGCCCGCGAGCTCACCGCGCTGCGGGGGCACGTCGGGGCGCCGGTCACCGACCTCGTCCGGCGCATCATCACCACGATCGGGCTCGAGGTCGAGCTGGCGCTGCGCGGGCCGCAGGGCACCCGTCAGCTCGACGCGTTCGTCGCGCAGGTCGCCGGCTACGCCGACATCGACGGCGACGGCTCCCTGCCCGGGCTGCTCGCCTGGCTCGCGGCCGAGGAGGACCACGGCGTCGGGCTGGAGCAGGCCGTGCCCACGGCGTCCGACTCCGTGAAGCTGCTGACCATCCACCGCGCGAAGGGCCTGGAGTGGGAGGTGGTCTACCTGCCCGCGCTGGCGGACAAGGTGTTCCCGTCGGACCGGGTCCAGGGCAACTGGCTGACCCGTTCCGACGTGCTCCCGGCGGACCTGCGCGGCGACGCCGACAACGTGCCGCAGTTGGCCGAGATGAGCGACGCCGCGTCCAAGGCCTACGCGGCCGCCCTGAAGGACGAGGCGCGGCGGGCCGACGACCGGCTCGCCTACGTCGCGGTCACCCGGGCGCGGCAGCACCTGGTCGCGACCACGCACGCGTGGAGCGACCTGCTCCGGCCGCGCGCCCACTCCCCGTACTTGACCGTGTTGGAGGGCCACGCCGACGGGGTGACCCACGCGGCCGTGTCGCCCGAGAACCCCCTGCTCACCGGGTCGGGCGGCGTCGCCTGGCCGCGGCCGTTCGACGAGGCGCAGGCGGCCCTGCGGCGCGACGCCGCCGACCTGGTGCAGCAGGCGCGCGCCGGCCGGAACGACCACCCCGAGACGCTGCTGCTCGACGAGGCGGCCGTCGTCGCGTCCTGGGACGCGGCGGCCGACCGGCTCCTGGCCGAGGCGCGGCTGCGGCGCGGCGGGGCGGACGCCGTGGCGCCGCCGTACTGGTCCGCGACCAGCCTGATCGCGCTCCAGGCCGACGCCGACGCGTTCCGCGCCGACCTGCTGCGGCCGATGCCGGCCGCCCCGCGGCGCTCGGCGCTGATCGGGGAGCAGTTCCACGCCTGGCTGGAGCGCCGCGCCCGCGAGGAGCCCGCCCTCCTGGAGGAGCCGGCCCTCGCGCGCCCCGATCCCCGGCTGCAGCGACTGATCGACGCCTTCGAGACCGGGCGTTACGCCGACCTGCGGCCGACCGCGACCGAGGTGGCCTTCTCGCTGTTCCTGGGCGGTCAGGTGGTCCGCGGCCGCATCGACGCCGTGTTCGCCACCGACGACGGGTTCCAGGTGGTCGACTGGAAGACCGGCAGGGCGCAGGACCCCGACCCGCTGCAGTTGGCCCTGTACCGGCTGGCGTGGTCCGAGCTCAGCGGCGCCCCCCTCGAGCGGGTCGACGCGGTGTTCTACGACGTGCTGGGGCGGGCGGTGATCCGGCCGGGGTCGCTTCCGGGGCGTCCGGAACTGGAACGCCTTGTAGGCACGCTGGGGGCGCCCCGCTAGTTTGGGCGTTATGGAACCGTGGGTGCCGCAGAGCGCGCTGGATCGACTCCTGGCCGAACGCGTCGACCCCGCGTGGGTGGCGGCGCAGTGGGTGGCGCCGGGCGCCCGCGTCATCGGGGTGGACGACCGCTCGAACGTCTCCTCCTCGCCCGAGGGCGACGCGCTGCGCTGGATCACCCCGGGTGGTGACTTCGACCCCGAGCACCACTTCCTGATCGGGGCGGTCGACGGCGAGCCCTGGTTCGCGGTCGCCGCGACTCCGCAGGGCCCCGCGGCCTCGCTGCGGACGCTCGGCGGCGTCCTGCCCGAGACCGAGGTCGACATCGCCATGTCCGCGGTCGCGCTGGTGAACTGGCACCGGGAGGGCGGTTTCTGCTCCGGGTGCGGCGCCGCCACCGACGTCCGCGAGGGCGGGCACACCCGCGTGTGCACCGGGTGCGCGTCGCAGTGGTTCCCGCGGATGGACCCGGCAGTCATCGTCGCCGTGCTGGACGAGGAGGGCCGCCTGCTGCTCGGCCACCGGGCGGGCTGGGAGGACGACCGGGTGTCGATCCTCGCGGGGTTCGTGGAGGCCGGGGAGTCGCTGGAGCAGGCCGTCCACCGCGAGATCCTGGAGGAGTCCGCCGTCGCTCTGACCTCGCTGCGGTACGTCGGCAGCCAGCCGTGGCCGTTCCCGCGCTCCCTGATGCTCGGCTTCGTCGCCCACGCCCGCGGGCAGCAGGTGGTGCCCGACGGCGAGGAGATCGAGTGGGCGCGGTTCTACTCCCGCGAGGAGGTCGACCAGCAGGAGGCGTCCGGGGAGCTCACGCTGCCGATGCGGTCCTCGATCGCGTCGCGGATCATCACCGCCTGGCGCGAGGGCGCCTTCGACGGCCCCGCTGACTGACCGGGCTCACCCCAGCCGCGCCGCCAGACCGCTCATCCGGCGCGCGGGGTGCGCGATGGCCTCGCGGACGGCCTGTTCCTCCCCGACCAGCAGCACCGACTCCCGCGCCCGCGAGACCGCCGTGTAGAGCAGTTCGCGGGTCAACAGCGGCGAGCCGGCGGGCGGCAGCACGACGCTGACGTGCCGGAACTGGCTGCCCTGGGCCTTGTGCACCGTCATCGCGTGGACGCTGGTGAGGCCGTCCAGCACGTAGGGGGAGTAGTCGCGCGGCGTGCCGCCGACGAGGAACCAGGCGTGCGCCCGGCCCGCGCGCGGCACCACCACGCCCGTGTCGCCGTTGTAGAGCCCGATCTCGGGCCGGTTCACGGTCATCATCACCGGCCGCCCGGGGTAGGCCTCGCCGTCGGCCACGAAGCCGGGCACGCCGGCGGACAGCCACGCGACGGCGTGGCGCGACCACTGGGCGACTCCGTAGGGGCCCGTGCGGTGCCCGCACAGCAGCCGGTGCGTCTCCAGCGCGGCGAGGGCGGCGGCGGGGTCGCCCGCCCCGACCGCCTCGAAGGTCGCTCTGCCGGCGGCCAGGACGCGCTCGCGGATCAGCGCCTGGCCCTGGGCCTCCGGCGCCAACGCGACCGCGTCGTCCGGGCCGCGCAGCGCGGCGAGCGCCGCGTCGGCGTCGCCGTGCCGGATGGCGGTCGCCAGCGTGGCGATCGCCCCCTCGAAGCGGTAGTTGTGGGTGAGCCGCGCAACGACCCCGGCGCTGGCCGGTGCCGTCGTGATGTCGGCGAGGACGCTGCCCGCGTCGACCGAGGAGAGCTGGTCGGGGTCGCCGACGAGCACCAGCCGCGCCGACGGTTTGAGCGCCTCCAGCAGCCGCGCCATCAGGGTCATCGAAACCATCGACATCTCGTCGATGATCACGACGTCGTGCGGCAGCGGCCGGGACGCGTCGTGGGCGAACCGGTTCCGCGAGCCGGCCTTCCAGCCCAGCAGCGAGTGCAGTGTGACGGCGCGGGCGTCGGGGTCGCCGAGCGACTCGGTCATGCGCGCTGCTGCCTTGCCCGTCGGAGCCGCGAGGGCGACGAGCCCGTCGGGCTGCTCGGCGCGGAGCCGGGCCATGATGCGCCGGATGGTCCACGTCTTGCCGGTGCCCGGGCCGCCCGCGATCACGGTGACCGGGCTGCCGAGCGCCAGGTCGACGGCCGCGTCCTGCCCCTGCGGCAGCCCGACGGCCGGGGCGGTCCCCAGGCGGGCCAGCAGTTCCTTGCGCACGACCTCCTGGTCGGCGTAGTGCCGCTCCAGGTACAGCGCGCCGTCCAGCAGGCGCACCGGACGGGAGGGCGGCCCGTCGGTGCCCACGGTGACCGCCGGGCTCGCGCGCAGGGCGGCGTCCCAGGCGGCCGCGTCGGGCCACCACTCGTCGGGGATCGCCGCGGCGTCCTCGACCTGACCGAGCTCGCGGATCCGGTCCAGCTGCAGGCAGATCGACCCCGCCCGCAGGGCGCGGACGGTGAGCGCCAGGGCGAGCAGTACCCGCTCGTCGGACTCCCCGAACAGGTGGCCCCACTGCTGGGCGGGATGCACGTCCGACCAGCTCAGGGCGCCCGCGGCGTTGAAGTCGGCCAGCAGCCCGGTCGCGCTCACGGCGACCCGCGTGCCGTTCATCGGCGTTCCCCCCTCAGCAGCGCGGACGTGGCGAGCACGAGCTCGGTCGACGGCGACCAGCTGAACACGCCCAGGGGGTGCCCCTCGGGCGCCGGCGTGTCCGGGCCCGCCATCCCGCGGACGAACAGGTACCCGACCCCGCCCAGGTGTCGACCCGGCTCGTACAGCGACCAGCGCCGCGCCAGGAAGCGGTGCAGGGCGACGCTGTAGAGCAGGGCCTGCAGCGGGTAGTGGCTGCCCATCATCGCCTCGGCCATCGCCTCGCGCGTGTAGTGGCCGACCGTCACGGGCTCGCCCGGGGCCGAGAGCCGGTTGGTCTTGTAGTCCACCACGACGAAGCGGGCGTCGGCGCCCTCCCCGTCGCGGAGCACCGCGTCGATCGACCCGGTCAGGAACCCGTGAAGCCGCTGCTCGGCCAGCAGCGGCTGGGCCAGCCGTTCGGGGTACGCGGCGAGCGGGTCGGAGGACGGCAGGTGCTCCGCGAGGAGCGCCGCAAGGTCGGCCACGGTGGCGCGGGGGTTGTCCAGGGCGAACTCGAAGTCCATCTCGGCGAGCCGGTCCCGGGGCGAGAAGTCCCGCAGCGTGCGCCCGGGCAGCAACGGACCCAGCGGCGTGGTGAAGCTCGGCGCCAGCGCCGCCGCGAGCGCCGCGGGCTCGACCTCGGGCAGCGGCCAGCGCCGCAGCGCCGCACCCGCCTCGCGCTCCAGCGCGTCGCGCCACTGCTCGCCCGTGGCGTCCACCGCCTCGTAGACGGCGTGCACCAGCGTGCCGAAGGCGGCGCCCGCGGGCAGGTCGGTCATGGGGGAGGGCTGTGCGAACGCCGGATCGGCGGCGACGTCGGCGGCCGGCGCCGGCTCGTCGTCGAGCAGCCCGGCCTCGGGGAGGACCGGCAGGTCGTGCGCCGCCGCGGTGAGTCCCGAGTAGGAGGTGCGGCGCCAATCGTGGTCGATGACGCGGTTCCAGGGGCGGACGTCCAGCGACGGCGCGGGCGGCCGGGGACGGCGGGTCCCGGCCCCGGCGTCGGCCCGCACGGCCGCGATCCCGGCGCCGGGCAGCCAGCCCAGCGTCAGCGGCGAGCGGTCCTCGGGGCCCTGCAGCGGGTACTCCGCGGCCGGACGCTGCGGGGACGCCGCGTCGTGGGGGGCGTGCAACAGCCGGTGCAGCGGCGAGGCGACGACGCGGGTCTGCGGCGCCCACCACGTCAGGACGCGCGACTGCGCGCGGGTCGCGCCGACGTAGAAGGCCCGCAGCGACTCGTCGCCGTCCTCGTCGAGGTGGCGGCGCCACCGGTCCGGGCGAGCGGGACCCCCGCGGCCGCCGATGTCGAGGAGTCGCTTCTCGCCGAGCGGCAGGACCAGGGGCGCGCCGCGGTCCCGCTCGACCGGGCGCTCGTCGCCGGCCTCCGGCAGCAGCACGATCGGCCACTGCAGGCCCTTGGCGCGGTGGATCGTCATCACCGTGACGGCGTCGGCGTCCGTCGCGCGGCGGCGGGTCGCCTCGCCGCCCAGCGAGGGGGCCGACCGCTGCGCGCGCAGCCAGCCGGCCAGGTCGCGGGCCCGCCGGGTCGCGGAGGCCACCTGCTGGCGGTGGAGCAGTTCCACCAGTTGCCGGTGATCGGTGGCGGCCTGCTCGCCGTCGGGACGGGCCAGTAGCCGCGCGGTCAGGCCGGTGTCGGCGTCGATCGCGGCGAACAACGCCGGGACGCCGAAGCGATCCAGGACGCGCGCCCACGTGTGCAGCAGCACGGCCCACGCGGAGTGCTGCTCGTCGCCGACCAGCGCGAGGTCGGGCACGGTCGCCCCGACGAAGTCGGTGAGATAGGCGAGCTGCAGGAACGGCCGGCGCGGCTCGTCGATGGCCTGCAGCAGCGCGACCCAGTCGGTCTGGGCGGGGGAGTCGAACACGCTGCGGGAGCCGGTGAACGTCGCCGGGATGCCCGCCGTGGCCAGGGCGGCCGCCAGGTCGCGGCCGCGGTAGTTGGAGCGCACGAGCACGGCGATGTCGGTCGGGGCCGGCGGGGCGTCGGTCGCGCGGACGCGCAACGGCCCGTCGCGGCGCAGCAGGTCGGCGACGACGCCGACGAGGTCGGCCTCGATCGCGCGTGACGCCTCGTGCGGCGCCATCTCCTCCTTGGCCGTGGGCACCACCCGCACCTGGACGCCGGCGTCCCAGCCGCTGCCGGGCTCGCCCACGAGCCGGGACGCGGCGTGGGCGTGCACTCGCGGGGCGGTGATCCCCGCGCCAAGTTCGACGCCGCGGAACAGCGCCAGCACGGCGTCGACGACCTCGGGGTCGGAGCGGAAGTTCGTCCGCAGCGTCGTGGCGGCGTCGGCGGCGGCGGTCGCAAGCTGGTAGGTGTGCACGTCGCCGCCCCGGAAGCCGTAGATGGCCTGCTTGGGGTCGCCGATCAGCACCAGGGTCGCGCTGCCGTGGAACGCCCGGCGCAGGATCGACCACTGCACCGGGTCGGTGTCCTGGAACTCGTCGACCAGCACCACGGGGAACCGCTCGGCCAGCCGCCGGCGGGCCGCGTCGCCCGTCTCGGGGTCGGCCAGGGCGGCGTCCAGGCGGCGGAGCTGGTCGTCGAAGGAGAAGATGCGACGCTCCTCCTTGCGGCGCGCCACCTCGTGGCGGACCGAGCGGGCGAACTCGACGCGGTCCCCGACCACGCCCGGCGAGCCGTGGCCCACCAGCTCGGCCTCCTCGGCGACGGCGCGGCGCGCGACGAGCTGCGCCGCCGGGTCCTCGTCGCGGCGCCCGGAGAACCGGAACGAGGCGCCGTGCGGCTCGCGGGCGAACATCCGGACGTAGACGTCCTCGGCGGCCTCGTCGGCCAGCGGCGTCAGCTCCTCGACCAGCGTCGACAGCGGCGTCTGCGGGGCCAACACCCCCAGCCCGGTGAGCATGTTGTGGCAGAACTCGTGGGTCGTCATGATCGTCGCGCGGTCGAATCCGGCGAAGGCCGCCGCCAGCCGCTCGGCGCGCGCCTCGACCTCGTCGGGGGTGCCCTCGGCGAGCAGGGCCGTGACCGCGTCGGTCGAGGCGTTCGGCACCGCGCCCGCGCGCACGGCGGCGAGGGCGTCGGCGGTCTCCTTGAGGCGCTCGCGAACGCGCAGCCGCAGCTCGGCCGTCGCCGCGCGCGAGAACGTCACCAGCAGCAGGTCGTCCACCTCGGCGTGGCCGTCGGCGAGGTAGCGCGCCGCCAGCGCGGCGATCGCGTAGGTCTTGCCGGTGCCGGCGGACGCCTCCAGCACCGTGGTCCCCGTGGGCAGCGCCCCGGTCAATGAGAAATCCGTGTTCATCCCTGCGCCTTCACGATCGGCCCCCACACCCGAACGGCGAGCGCCCCCAGCAGCGTCGGCTCCCCAGGGACCGCCCACGGGTGGCCCTTCGAGGGTTCGCCGCGCCACGGGGCCTCGTGGGCGCGGTACCAGGTGCGCCACACCTGGTCCTTGTCGTAGCCCCACAGCTTCTCCAGCTGCGGGGTCTGGCTCAACGGGTCGCCGTGACCCGCGCGCACCCGTGCCCAGAACTCGGAGACCCGCGGCGGCAGCGGCAGCACCCGCTGCGTGCCGTCGTGGGCCAGGGCGACGAGGTCGGAGAGGAAGCCGCGCGCCAGCTCGGGGGGCGGGCCGCTCAGGCGCGTGACGCCGCCCGGACCGGCGAGCAGCGCGTCGGTGCGGCGGCCGGTCTGCGCGGTCACCGCGAGTTGGCGGACCCAGGCCAGGCCCAGGTGGCGGGCGTCGACGCGGCCGTACTGCGCCTGGGCGACCACCCCGCCGCGGGTCACGACGCGTCCGCTGAGACGGACGCCGTCGACGTCGAGGTCGACCGAGGTGGTGTGCGGGTCCTCGGGGGCGGCCTCGCTGAAGCGGCGGTGGATGCTCGTCGCCTTGGTCTGGATCTCCAGCAGCGCCCCGCGGCCGAGGTGGTGCGGCGGGACGTCGCCGCTGAGCCAGCGCGCCATCAGCACCTGCTCGGCGTCCTGTCCGGCCAGCAGGCCCTCCAGCATCGTGTCGCCGACCTGCCAGCTCTCCATGTAGCCCAGTTCGAGCGGGATCGACTCGGACGCGGACTCGTCCGACAGCAGGGACAGCCCGGCCCGCTCGCGCAGCAGGAACTTGCCGGGGTGCTTCAGCAGCGACCCCAGCTGGTCCAGCCCCAGGTCGGTCAGCGGCGCCTCGCGGGGCAGCAGCCCGATCGCGTAGCGGTCCGGGGCGGGGCGGGGCTCCCTGACCAGGGCGGACGCGGCCGCGTGGGCGGCGCGGTCGAAGCTGCGGGGCGCCGCGGCGTCGAAGTTGACGGGCGCGAACGGCTGCAGCGACTCCGGCTGCACGCGGCCCTGCCCGACGGCCTCGATCAGCTCGACGACCCCGGCCGGCGGGGGGTGCCCCTCGGGGGTCAACGACGACTGGCCCTGGTAGATGACGACGAGCCGCTCCGTGGCCGCGAGCACGGCGTCCAGCACGGCCTGGCGGTCGTCGGCGCCCGGGTCCGGGTCGAGCGGGCCGCGGTCGCGGGCGATGAGGTCGTCCCCGTCGCCCAGGCCGCGGCGCGGGAAGGTGCGCTCGTCCAGGCCGACGAGGCACACGAGCCGGTGCGGCACGCGCGGGAGATCCTCCAGCCCCGCGACGACCAGGGTGCCGTTGCCGAAGGCGGGGCGCTCGCGGCGGCGTCCCCAGGCGTCCTGCAGGAGGGCGACCACGTCGGTGGAGCGCAGCGGCACCGACGTGCCCGCGCCGCGTTCCTCGATGTCGGCCAGCACCGACCAGACTTGGGCCAGCTGCCAGCCCTCCTCGAAGGGCACCTCGACCAGGAGCTCCAGCGCCTCGCGCAGGCCGGCCAGCCAGTCGGTCAGCGTGGCCTCGCCGGCGAAGCGACGCGTGAGGCGTGACAGCCGGCTCACCAGCTCGGCGAGCGCCCCGATCCGATCGGTGTCGGTGGAGGACACGTCGTCCACGGTGGCCACGGTCCCGACGCTGGCGTGGGTGTCGTCGCTGAAGGCCTCGCCGAGCGTCAGTCGCTGGACGCCGAGCTGCCAGGTGTTCTGCTGGACGTCGACCCCGAACCACGCGCGCTGCTCGCCGTTGATGCCCCAGCGCACGCCCGCGGCGGTGACCAGGTCCTCCAGGCGATCCAGGTCGTCGGGGCTGAACCCGAAGCGGCGAGCGACGAAGGGGTGCGCGGCCCAGCCGAGCAACTGGGACGCCGTCGCGCGGCTGGTGCGCAGGGCGAGCAGGTCGAGCAGGAGCGCGTGCACCTGGTTGACCCCCGCCTGCCGCGGCACCGCCACCCGGAGCTCGGCGGCCGGGTGTCGGCGTGCGGTGCCCCGGGCGTCGAGCGCGCCGTCGAACAGGGCGGCGATGTGCGGGGCGAGCGCCTCGGGGTCGGGGGTCAGCACCACCACGTCGCGCGGCTCGAGGGTGGGATCGTCCGCGAACGCCGTCGTGAGGAGCTCGCGCAGCACCTCGGCCTGCCGGCCGAGCGCGTGGCTGCTGTGCAGGGAAACGGTGTCGTCGGCCGGCAGCGGGTGGGGGAGCGGCGCGCCGGCGGCCACCGCCGCCTGCAGCGCCCCCAGCGCCGTGTCCGGACGCGCCGGGGCGGGCACCGCCACCTCGGCGTCGGCCACGGCCCGCCAGGGCGCGGCCCAGTGCGCGGCGCGGCGCCCGAGCGCCAGCGCGAGCTCGTTGGCGCTCGTCTCCGGCCCGACGACCGGGAGCCACACGTCGACCGGCAGCGCGTCGGCCAGAGCGCGGACGAGGCCCAGCCGCACCGGGGTGAGCCGGCGCGGGGCGAACACGTGCGCGGCGGGCCACGGCGGGGTGAGGGTTCCGTCGCTCAGGGATGCGGCCAGCGCCGCGCGGCGCTCGACGGGATCGGCGGCCGGGATCCGCGCGTGCAGCGCGTGCCACAGCCACGGCTGCCAGCCGTCCGGCCCGAGACCGGCCGCCGCGGCTGCGGGGTCGTCGCGCCAGGCGGTGAGCATCGTCGGCCGATGTTCGGCGTAGCGGCGGAGCAGGCGGGCGATCCGCAGGGCGTTGGCGTAGCGCTGGTCGTTGGCGTCCAGGTGCCGGCGCAGCGGGTCGAGCCCGGGCGCGGCGTCGGCGCAGGCGTCGAGGATGACCCAGACGAGGCGGGCGGCCTCCCAGGCGTCCTCGCGCGCCGGGGCGCCGCCCAGCAGTGACTCCAGCGCACCGAAGGGATGGACCTCGTACCCGGCCATGATCCCCTCGCCGTCGCGGGGGGCGGTGGCGACCCGCTGCGACAGCCAGCGCTGGACGCCGGGGCCGGCGGTCAGCAGCAGCGGTCGGGCGAACGGGTCCTGCGCGTCGGCCTCCACCGAGGCGAACGCGTGCGCCAGGGCGGCCTGATCGGCCGAGGTGTGGAGTCGCAGCTGGTTCATCGCCGACCACTGTAGGGGGCCCCGCCGACAGTTCCCGGCGGTTCCGGGAAGGCGTGATCGAGGTGTCGGTGACCGCGCCTACAGTGGGGCCTTGTGACCATCGACCCCGACGCCATCCTCGACGGCCTCGACCCCGAACAGCGCGCCGTCGCCACGGCGCTGAGCGGCCCGGTCGTCGTCGTCGCGGGCGCCGGCACCGGCAAGACGCGGGCGATGACGCACCGGCTCGCCTACGGCGCGGCCGTGGGCGCGTTCGACCCCCGCCAGGTCCTGGCGCTGACCTTCACCACGCGGGCGGCGGGCGAACTGCGCGAGCGGCTGCGGGGCCTGGGCGTCCCCGCGGTGCAGGCCCGCACCTTCCACTCCGCGGCCCTGCGGCAGGCCCAGTACTTCTGGCCGCGCGCCTACGGCAACGAACTGCCCCCCGTCGCCGACCACCGCCTGGGGCTGGTGGCGGACGCGCTGCGGCGTGAGGGGCTGCCGACCGAGACCGCGCTGCTGCGCGACATGGCGGGGGAGATCAGCTGGGCGAAGGTCAGCAACGTGTCGCCCGCCGACTACCCGGCGATCGCGGACCGGCGCCACCGCGAGGTGGCCGGGCGCACCGCCGACGAGGTGGGCCGGGTGATGGCCCACTACGAGGCGGTCAAGGCCGCCCGCGGCGTCATCGACTTCGAGGACATCCTGCTGTGCGCCGCGGGGCTGCTGGCCGAGCACCCCGACGTGGCGGGCGAGGTCCGGCGGCAGTACCGCCACTTCGTCGTCGACGAGTACCAGGACGTGAGCCCGCTGCAGCAGGCGCTGCTGGACCTGTGGCGCGGGGACTCCGACGACGTGTGCGTGGTGGGGGATCCCGCCCAGACCATCCACTCCTTCGCCGGTGCGCAGGCGGGGTTCCTGACCGGCTTCACGCGCCGACACCCCGCGGCAGTGCGGATCGAACTCGTGCGCGACTACCGCTCCACGCCGGAGGTGGTCGCGCTCGCGAACGCCGTGATGGCGGGCCGCCCCGAGGCCGTCGAGCTGCGGGCCCAGCGACCCTCCGGCCCGGCGCCGACGGTCGTCGGCGCGGACAGCGAGCCCGCCGAGGCCGCCGCGGTGGCCGAATGGCTCACGGGGCTGCACGCGGCCGGCACGCCGTGGGACGAGATGGCGGTCCTGTACCGCATCCACGCCCAGTCGCCCGCCTACGAGGCGGCCCTCGCGGACGCCGGCGTCCCGTTCACGACCCGGGGCAGCGAGGGATTCTTCGAGCGGGCCGAGGTCCGGGCGGCGCTGCGGGCGCTGGCGGGCGCGGCGAAGGCCGCGACGCCGGGGCCGGCCGCCGCGCTGCGCGGGGCCGTCAGCGGCCTGGGCTGGACGCACGAGCCCCCCGCGGGGCAGGGCAGCGTCAGGGAACGCTGGGAGTCATGGGCCGCGCTGGTCGGCCTCGCCGACGACTTCGAGCGCGACCACCCGGACGCCGACGCCGCCGCCCTGCTGGCCGAACTCGAGCGCCGCGCCGCGGCGCAGCACGCGCCGGTCGGCCAGGGCGTGGTTCTGTCGTCGCTGCACGCGGCGAAGGGGCTCGAATGGGACGCGGTGGCGGTGGTGGGCGTCCACGAGGGTGGGCTGCCGTTCACTCTGGCGTCGACCCCCGAAGAGGTCGAGGAGGAGCGCCGGCTGTTCTACGTCGGCGTCACCCGGGCGCGCGAACACCTGCGGGTCTCGTGGTCCACCAGCCGCAACGGCGGCGGGCCGCGGCGCGGCGCGAGCCGCTTCCTCGATGGGTTGGCGACCTCCCAGGCGCCGCGCCGGCCGCTGCCCCCGCGCGCCGCGCGTCCGGGGCGGAGCTCGGCGCTCAGCGCCGTGTGCCGGGTCTGCGGCCGGGGGCTCACCTCGGGTGCCGAGCGCAAACTGATGCGCCACCTGGGCTGCGAGGCCGAACTCGACGAGGCGCTGTGGGAGGCCCTGCGCGCCTGGCGCGGCGAGGTCGCGGCCCGCTCGGGCCTGCCCGCCTTCGTGGTCCTGACCGACGCCACGCTGCTGGCCGTGGCCGAGCGCCGGCCCGGCAGCCGGGCCGAGCTGGCGGCCATCGCCGGGATCGGCGCCCGGAAGCTGGCCAGCTACGGCGATGACGTCCTGGCCGTGCTGGCGTCCCATCCCGCCCCCGACGCCCCCTGACACCCGACGCCCCTGGCCTGGGGCGGCTCGTGGCCGCGGGCGATTCGTCGCGAGCCGGTGACTCGTCGCAAGCGGAGCCGGCTCCTCGCAAGCTGGGCCAGGGGGTTCGTCACAAGCAGAGGCCGCTCCTCGGGGCCGGTGCGACTCGATGCAAAGGCGGGCGACTCGACGCAGAGCCTGGCGATTCGCTGCAGAGCGCTGCGACTCGACGCACGTGGAGCGGCTGGTCGAACTCGGGGGAGGCGCGAAGCAAACTGGGCGACTCCATGCAGACGCGGCGTCGCGGCGTGGGGCCGCTCACCCGATGCCCAGACGCCCCCGTTTGGGTCAGTTGCCCCCGTTCCTACGTGGGCAACTGACTCAAGCGCGGGCGACTCGTCACAAGCAGGGGCGGCTGGTCGTAAGCGGGGGCGAGTCGTCGCAAGCGGGGGCGGTTGGTCGTAAGCGGGGGCGACTTGTCGCACGTGGGGGCGGCAGGTCGAAAGAGGGGGCGGCTCGACGCGCACCGGGCGGATCCTTGCGGACGCGGGCGTCGCGGCGGCGGTACCGCTCACCCCGATGCCCAGACGCCCTCCGTTGCGTCAAACGCCCCCGTTCCTGCGCGGGCAACTGACACAAAGCGTGGGGGATTCGTTGCTAGCGGGGCGGCCGGTCGTGAACGGAGGCGGCTGGTCGTGAGCGGGGGCGGTCGGTCGTGCGCGGGGCGGCTCGACGCGCACCGGGCGACTCCTTGCAGACCGCAAGCGCGGGCGGCTCGTCACAAGCGGGGGCGGATCCTCGCAAACGGGGGCGGCTGGTCTTGTGCGGGGGCGATTCGTCGTAAGAGGGGGCGGCTGGTCGTAAGCGCGGGCGGCTCGTCGGAAGCGGGGGCGGCTCGACGCAAGCGGGGGCGGCTCGTCGTAAGAGGGGGCGGCTGGTCGTAAGCGGGGCGGCTGGTCGTGAGCGGGGGCGATTCGTCGCAAGAGGGGGCGGCCGGTCGTAAGCGCGGGCAGCTCGTCGCAAGCGGGGGCGGCTCGTCGTAAGAGGGGGCGGCTGGTCGTGAGCGGGGGTGGCCGTCGTACGCGGGGTGGCCGGGAGTACGCGGGGCGGCTCGACGCAACGGGGCGACTCTCTGCAGAAGCGGGCGTCGCGGCGTCGGAGCCGCTCGCGGTGCCGAGACGCCCCCGTTTGCGTCAGACGCCCCCGTTCCTACGTGGGCAACTGACTCAAGCGCGGGCGGCTCGTCACAAGCGGGGGCAGCTCCTCGCAAACGGGGGCGATTCGTCGCAAACGGGGGCGGCTGGTCGTAAGCGCGGGCGGCTCGTCGCAAGCGGGGGCATCTCGTCGCAAGCGGGGGCGGCTGGTCGTGTGCGGGGGCGATTCGTCGTAAGCGGGGGCGACTGGTCGTAAGCGGGGGCGGGCCGTCGCAGAGGTGGGCGGCGCCGCGACCTGGGTGCACGCTTGGCTTGGGCGGAGCGGGCAGAGGGCTCCGCACGGAGAAGCGCTGGAATGGGAAGCGCGCCCGCTCGGACAAGTCCTGGGAATGCCACGTCGCCCAGAGTGGGCGGCGACCCGCACCCCGCGGGAAGCGGCTCACGCGCAGGCAGGGCCTCAGGCGGGATGCGGCTCAGGCGCGGGCAGCGGTCGGGTGTGAAGGGGGTCAGGTGCGGGCGGGGAACGGCTCAGGTGCGGGCAGTCAGGCGAGAACCGGTCGGGGGCGGCTCAGGCGCTCCCTGCCTTCATGCCGAACCTCACGCCGCCAGTTCCTCGGCCGGGTGCGACAGACAGTCGGGGCGCACCGGCCAGCGCCGCGCCCCCAGGACGCCGTCGGCGCAGGAGAGTTCGAGGGTGCCGCCGACGGTGTCCGGGAGCGTCCCGGACGACCAGGCCGTGGCCTGCGCCAGCGCCGTTCCGGCCGCCCAGGCGGCCCAGGCGCGGGCGGGCGAGTGGCGCGTGCGGCACAGCTGGATGAGCACGTGGGGCCAGCCCGGGTCCAGGTCGCGCCGCACGAGGTCGGTGCACGCGACGCACGCGGCCCCGGGGATCACGAAGGGGCCGACCACGGCGCGCTCGGGCTCGGCGCGCACCACCAGGTGCGGGCGCCCCGCCCGCGCGAGTTCCCGGGCCGCGACCCGGTCGACCTCGACGGCGCCCGGGCACAGCACGACGAGGCGGCCGGGGTGCGCCTCCGGCGACCAGGCCGACGCGGGGATGGCCGCGACACCGGCGGCGGACGCCACGGCGTCCGCCAGCAGCCCGTCGCCGACGATCACGGGCGGCGCCGGGCCCGCGCGGCCGTCCGGGACGAGCAGTCCGGCTGTCGCGAGCGAGGCCACCGCCCGCCGAAGCCACGCCAGTGGCACGGCGCCGCGGGCCCGCTCCAGGTCGGCCAGCGTCGCCCCAGCCCGCAGCGAGCGGATGAGCGGGGCCGCGCCGTCGGGGGCGTCGGGCAGCAGCACCTGGTCGGTGACGTCGAGCCCGACCTGCACGGTCGCGTCGGGCCGACGGACGACGCTCAGATCGGCACGCAGCCGGTAGCGGATGGCCATGGGGCCAGCGTGCCGGGGAGCATCAGCCCCCGACAGGCCTCGGCCGCGGCGGGCGACACGAGGACAACACCGCCGCACCCCGGCCGTGCGGCGGGGGAGGGGGCTGCCGCCGAGCCGGCGGTTCCACCCAGGAGCGGGTGGTCCACCAGGAGCGGGTGGTCCACTCAGGAGCGGGCGGTCCCACCACAGGAGCGGGTGGTCCCACTCAGGAGCGCGCGGCTCCACCCATGGCCGGCGGCAGCGTGCTTGGTCTGCCGTGGATGCGATGCGGATGACCAACCTGCGCGGACGCCACAACAGCCGCCGCAGTCCCCCGTGACACGGAGCAGGCCGCGCGCGTCCTCTGCCGTGAGGTGCCGCGCCTGCGCCCGGACACGCAGCAGGGGCACCGAGTTCGACTCGGTGCCCCTGGGGATGCGCTGCGGCGCTCAGGCCTTCGGCAGGAAGCGGGTCAGGTTGGTGCCGCACACGGGGCACTTGGCCTTCGCGATACGCGTGCCCTTCTCGTTCACGGTCACGTTGCCTTCGGCTTCGCGGTGGTCCTTGCACTTCACGCAGTAGAACTTGCCGCTGTAGGTGTCGTTCGCCACAGGTTTCCTCCTGGCTGAATGGGTACCCCGGCGGCGGCCGCCGGAGCGCTGACCGATTCAGCATAGGGCACCGCGGCGCTACGCCGAATAAGCGCGCGAGAAGGCCCCCGGGTGTGTCGCACGCCACGCCTTCCCCTGCGGGCGTCCCTCACATCCGGGGGCCGTGATCACAACGTAGCGTGCCCGACCCGCCGGGTCAAAACCCCGGTCCAGGATCGCTGGACGCCGCCGACGCGAGCCCTAGGCTGTCGCCCATGCCAGCCGAGGACTACGAGGTGCGCCCGTCCCGACGCCGGACCCGGACGATGACCGCGTTCCGCGAGGAGGGGCGGCTCGTCGTGGTGGTGCCCGAGCACATGACGGCCCGGCAGCGCCGCGACCTGATCCCCGGCCTGGTCGAGCGCTACCTCAGCAAGGAGGCCCGGCAGCGGCCGCCGCGGGCGGACCAGGAGATCACCCAGCGGGCGGTCGAGCTGTACCAGGCCTACATCGCGGGGCACACCGACCAGCCGGAGCCGACCATCGGGGCGCGCTGGGTGTCCAACATGGCCTCCCGCTGGGCGTCCTGCACGCCGACGTCGGGGGAGATCCGGGTCAGCGACCGGCTGCAGGCGATGCCGTCGTGGGTGCTCGACTACGTGCTGCTGCACGAGGTGGCGCACCTGGTCGAGCGCGAGCACAACGACCGGTTCTGGCAGCTCGTGCACGCCCACGCGGAGTCCCAGCGGGCGCGCGGCTTCCTCGAGGGCGTCGACTACGTCCGACGCCACCAGCCCTGACGGCCCTCCTCGCGACGAGGGCGGGGCTCAGCCCTCGGCGGAGCCGCCTCCCTTGCCGCGCTCCTCGTCGAGGAGCTGGGCGAGCATGGCGTCCAGATCGTCGGGCGGCGCCGCGACGTGGCCGCTCTCGGCGAAGCCCAGCGGGTCGTCCAGGTCGGCGCCGGTCGGCACCATGTCGGGGTGCGACCACACCTCGTCGCGGCCGGCCACGCCCCGCTGGGTGCGCACCGCGGCCCACAGGTTCGCGGCGTCGCGGATGCGACGCGGCCGCAGTTCGAGGTTGAGCAGAGTCTTGAGCGCCGCGTCCGAGGTGGACGCCGAGGCCCGACGGCGCCGGACGATCTCCAGCAGGGCGGCGCCCCGCGGGAGGAAGGCGGCGCTCGCCTGCGTCACGACGTCGTCGACCCAGCCCTCCACCAGGGCGACGAGGGTCTCGAGCCGGCCGAGGATCTCGGCCTGCTCCGGCGTGACGACCGGCTGGAACAGCTTGCCCGCGAGTTGGTTGCCGAACTCCTCGATCCGCTCGGCGGTCAGGCCGCCCTGCATCTGGGCCTCGATGGCCTCCTCGAAGGCCGCCTGGTCGAGCTTGAGGTCGCGCGCGTAGTGCTCGATGAGGGCCAGCATCTGCGGGCCGAGCCACGACACCTGCGCGAACAGCCGCTGGCGCGCCGTCTCCCGCAGCGCCAGGTAGAGCCGGACGTCGGCCAGCGGGATGTCGAGGCCGTCGGCGAACGCGTTCACGTTGGTGGGCAGCAGCGCGACGACGGGTCGCTGGGTGAGCGGGAAGCCGAGGTCGGAGGTGCTGAGCACGTCGGTCGAGAGCCGCCCGATGCCCTGGCCGACGTGGGCGGCCAGCATGCCCGCGGCGGCGGTGCGCATCATCGGCTCCATCATGGCGGCCATGCTCGCCAGTTCGGGGTCGGGGCGCTCCATCAGGCCGCCGACGGCGCCCGCGAGCGACGAGGACACCGACCCGGCGAGTTGCTGCCAGGTGGCGATGGTCTGCTCGACCCACTCGGCGCGGCTCCACGCGCTGGCCGCGGTGTCGATGCGTCCCATCGTCAGGTGGTCGTCGAGCCACAGATCGGCCAGCCCCACCGCGTCCCGGATGGTCGCGGCCTGGGTCGCCGAGGGGGACGGGTCGGGGCCGGACGCGGCGGTCACCTTGCGGGCCACATCCTTGACCAGCGTCCAGTTGAGACCGTCGCCGTCGCCGGCGGCGTCCATCTGGGCGCTGAACTGCTGGAACGCCTGCTGCAGCGGCCCCATCAGCTGATTGAGGTCGAAGGTCCCGTCGGGCCCGGGCTGGATGCCGAACTGCCGAAGGAACTCCTCCATCGGGTTCGGATCGTCTCCGGTTGCCATGGTCGTAACTCCCTTCGCTGGTGCCTCCATTGTGCGGCATCGTGCAAGCGCGCGCGTCGGGCGGGCCCACCGCGCCACGGTAGGATCGGCGCGTGACGAGGCAGACGTGGACGGCAGCCGTGTCCGCGTTGATCTTCGTCATCGCGGCCGCGATCGTCGCCATGACCCCGGTGCCCTTCGTGACCTACTCCCCGGGCGCCACGCACGACCTGTTCGCCCGGGGCGACCGCGCTCCGATCGAGGTCGCGGGCGCCCCCAGCTTCCCGGCCACCGGCAGCCTGCTCGTCGCGACCACGACGGTCACGCGCCCCGACACCCCCGTCTCGCTGCCAGAAGTCCTGTACGCCCACGTCGCGCCCGACCGCGAGGTGTTCCCGCGGGACGCGGTGTACGCGGCGGGGTCGACCAGCGCCGAGATCCGCAACCGCGAGGTGCAGCAGTTGGCCACGTCTCAGTCGGACGCCGCCGCCGCGGCCCTGCGCTCGGCCGGCTTCGTGGTGCGGCAGGTGCCGATGGTCCAGTCGGTCGCCCAGACCGGTCCCGCCGTGGACAAGCTGTTCCCCGGCGACTTCGTCACGGCCGTCGACGGCGTGCCGACGCCCACGGTCGCCGCGGTGCGCGCCGAGATCGAGAAGCGCAGCATCGGTGAATCGGTGACGTTCACCGTGCAGCGCGACATGCCCGACGGCCGCCGCGAGACCCTGGCCGTCCCGGTCGACACCACCGCGTCCAAGACGCAGGCGAACCTGCCCGTGTGGGGCGGGAACATGGTGATGGGCTACGCCCACGACCCGCGGATCACCTTCACCCTCGACCCGACCCTGGGCGGACCGACCAACGGCCTCATCCTCGCCCTCGGCGTGTTCGACCGGGTCACGTCCGACAACGTGGTCGGCGGCCGGATCGTCTCGGGCACCGGCATCATCGACGGCGCAGGCAACGTCTCGCCGGTCGGCGGCGTGCGGGAGAAGCTCGTGGGGGCCGAACGTGCCCGCGCCGAGGTCTTCTTCGTGCCGTCGGGCAACTGCGGGGACCTGGTCGGGGTCACCTCCAGCGCCCGCATCGTCAGCGTCTCGACCCTCGATGACGCCATCAGCGCCCTGGACGCGTTGGCCGACCCGGCCACCCAGGCACTCGTGAAGGGATGTTCATGACCGACGACGCGCTCGCCGCGGCCCTGATGGAGATCGAACGCCACGTGGCGCACGGCGGCTGGGACCAACCCGCCCGCCTGTTCGCGCTGGTGCCGACCGCCGAGCTGATCGCCGCCGAGCCGAGCCTGGCCGCGCAGCTGGAGCGTCCCGACGGCGTGGCGCAGGACGCCCTGAGCTCGATCGAGCAGGAGGGGTTCAACGCGGGCACCGACGTGCTCGACGCGCTGGCCGGCATCGCCTGGCCGGCGGCGGTGTTCGGCTGCGCCGTCGTGCTGGAGCGGCTGTTCGTGCCCCCGCACGTCGAGGAGCAGATCCCCGACGACGAGGCGGAGGCCGAGACCTTCGTCGCGCACCACCCCGAGCGGCAGGACGTCCGCGTCGTGGTCGGCGTCACGCGGGCCGGCGGCCAGTTCGGCGTCGCCCGGCTGAAGACGCGCCCCGAAGAGCTCCTGGCCGCCGAGGACCTGGTCCCCGGGCTGGCTCAGGTGCTGTCACGTACGCTGGCCGAATAACGACTTCACAAGGAGCCCCTGGACGTGCCCGCCACCGCTGCCCCACGCCGTAGTCCGCTGTTGATGACGGCGGTGATCCTCGCCGTCGCCATCGGGTTGTTCCTGGTGTTCGCCGCCGTCTGGACCGAGAAACTCTGGTTCGACTTCACGGGCTTCACCGGCGTCTTCACCACCCAACTGGTGACCCACATCGCGCTGTTCGTCGTGGCGGCCCTGGTGGTGGGTGGCCTCATCGGCGGCAACATGGCGGCCGCGATCCGGCTCCGCCCGAAGACCCGGACGCGCGGGGTGTCGGCGGTGCTCGACCGCTACCGCGACCTGCTGGAGTCCAACCGCGTCCCCGCCGTCCTGATCCCCGCGGCGGTGTTCGGCGCCATGGCGGGCATGTCGATGTCGACCCAGGTGATGCCGGTGCTCGCCTGGCTGAACCGGCAGCCGTCCGGCGTCGTCGACCCCTACTTCGGCCTCGACACGACCTTCTACATGCTCGACTACCCGGTGATCCGGCTGGCGCTCTCGCTGCTGATGAGCGGCCTGGTGTTCGGGCTGATCGCCGCCGCCGCGGTCCACTTCGCGGTGGGCAACATCGGTTTCGGCCGCGAGCGCCGGGCCACGGGCAACGCGCGCGGCGCGCTGGTGCATCTGTCCCTGATGGGTGCGCTCATCCTCGTGGTGTTCGGCCTGCAGAGCCTCGTCGACCGCTACGGGCTGCTGCTGGAGCAGGGATCGCTGTTCACCGGCCTGCAGTACACCGACGGCCAGGCGCGCATGACCGCCCAGCTCGTGCTTGCGGTGATTTCGTTCATCGTCGCCGCGCTGTTCGTCGCCAACGCGTTCCTCAACAAGACGATCGTGCCCGCGGCCGGCGTCGTGCTCATGCTGGTCACCAGCCTCATCCTCGGGATGATCTACCCGATGGTCGTGCAGACGTTCCAGGTCAAGCCCAACGAGCCCGACCGCGAGCACGACTACATCCAGGCGCACCTGGCGGCGACCAAGGATGCCTACGGGATCGCGGGCACCCAGATCGAGGACTACGCGGCCGTCACGCACGTCGCGCCCGGCCAGCTCAAGGAGGACGCCGCGGCGCTGCCCGGCATCCGCCTGATGGACCCCCAGGTCGTCGGCCCGGCGTTCGAGCAGCTGCAGCAGGTCCGCGGTTACTACTCCTTCCCCGAGATCCTCGACATCGACCGCTACACCATCGACGGTCAGGAGACCGACGTCGTGGTGGCCGCGCGCGAGCTCAGCGAGGAGGGCATCCCCGACCGCAACTGGAACAACCTCCACACCGTCTACACCCACGGCCACGGCTTCGTGTCGGCCTACGGCAACCGGCGCCAGGGCAACGGTGAGCCGGTCTGGGTCACCCGCGACATCCCGCCGGTGGGGGAGATCGAGGAGAGCCAGTCGCGGATCTACTTCGGCGAGAAGTCGAACAACTTCGCGATCGTGGGGCGCGCCGAGGGCCAGGCGCCCATCGAGCTCGACACCCCCGGCGGCGCGCAGGGCGGCGGCGAGCAGTACAACGAGTACGACGGCGCCGGCGGCGTCCCGATGGGCAACCTGTGGGGCCGGCTGCTGTTCAGCACCCGGTTCGCCGACCTGAACATCCTGCTGTCCGACCGCGTCAACAGCGAGTCCAAGATCCTGTACGACCGGACGCCCAAGCAGCGTGTGGAGAAGGTCGCGCCGTGGCTGACCGTCGACCAGAACCTGTACCCGGCCATCGTGGACGGTCGACTGGTCTGGATCGTGGACGGCTACACCACGTCCAGCACGTACCCCAACAGCCAGCGCGTGCAGCTGAGCCAGGCGACCTCCGACACCCAGAGCTCGGTGCTCGGCGGCCAGATCGACCAGCCGATCAACTACATCCGCAACTCGGTCAAGGCCGTCGTGGACGCCTACGACGGGACGGTCAAGCTGTACGCCTGGGACGAGGCCGACCCGCTGCTGCGCACGTTCTCGGCGGCGTTCCCCGGCACCGTGACGCCCAAGAACGAGATCAGCCCCGACCTGCTGGAGCACCTGCGCTACCCCGAGGACCTGTTCAAGGTGCAGCGCGAACTCCTGGGTCGCTACCACGTGTCCGACCCCCGCGTCTGGTACAACGGCACGGACGTCTGGGAGGTGCCGATCGACCCGGTGCAGGGCAACGACCGCACCAAGGAGCCTAGCTACTACCTGTCGATCAAGTGGCCGGGCGACGACGCGCCGACCTTCAGCCAGACCGCGGTGTTCGTGCCGCGCAGCCGGCAGAACCTGTCGGCCTACCTCGCGGTGAACGCGGACGCGGCGTCCTCGGACTACGGCAAGCTCCGGATCCTGCGGATGTCGGACACCCAGCAGATCGACGGCCCCGGCCAGACCCAGAACGCCATCACGCAGAACACCGCCGTGGCCGCGGAACTGCTGCCCTACCAGCAGAACCGGGGGGCGGCGTCCATCAAGTACGGCAACCTCCTGACGCTGCCGATGGGCAACGGCCTGCTCTACGTCGAGCCGATCTACACCGAGCGCAGCGGCAACGCGGGCGCCTACCCGGCCCTGACGTTCGTCGTGGTCCGCTTCGGCGAGCACGTCGGCATCGGCAACACGCTGCAGGAGGCGCTGGACAAGGTGTTCGCCGGCGACGCGGGCGCGGACACCGGCGAGCTCCCCGCCGGGCAGGGCGGCTCATCGCCGCCCACGCCGGGCACGCCGACGCCTCCGGCCCCCGGGCCGGGCGGGCCGGTCGACGAGGCGGCGGCGGTCGCCGCCATGCAGAAGGCGGAGCAGGCCTTCACCGAGGCCGAGGCCGCCCTGCGCAACGGCGACCTCGCGGCCTACCAGGCCAAGACCAACGAGGCGAAGGCCGCCCTGGCCGACGCCCTCAAGCAGATGGGCCGGTGATCGGGGGTCGCGACGACGACTGACCCGGGGACGCGAACGGGGGCCGGTGTGAGCCGGCCCCCGTTTCGCGCATCACGGGGCGGGACGGACCTCGGCGTCGTAGCCCGCGCGGCTCACCTGGTCGACGAGCGCGTCGGCGTCCCCGACGAGCACCAGGGTCGCGGCGTCGGGGTCGAGCAACTCCGCGGCGACGGCCGTGGCGCGCTCGGGCGTCGCCCGGGCGTACCCCGCGACCTGCTCGGCCACGAAGCTCGCCGGTAGCCCGGCGCCCGCCAGCGAGAGCACGCCCCCGGTGACCCCCGCCGCCGTGGCGAACCGCAGCGGCGTGGTGCCGGTGAGGTAGTCCCGGGCCCGGGCCACCTCGTCGGGGGTGATGGGCGCGGCGTCCAGCGTCAGCAGTTCGCGGGCCAGCGCGAGGGCGTCCCCGACGACCTCGGTGCGGAAGGCGCCCTGGGCGTAGCTGAGGCCACCGTGCCGCATCGGTCCGTTGACCAGGCTGATCCCGTAGGTGAAGCCGCGCTCCTCGCGCAGCACCTTGTTCAGCCGGCTCAGGTAGGCCCCGCCGAGGGCGTTGGTGGCGATCTGGAGGTCGGTCCAGCGCGGATCGGACCGGTCGATCGTGGCCCACCCCAACCTGAGGTCGGCCTGGACCGCACCCGGGCGGTCGATGATGATCGCGGCGGGTCGCGCCGACCGCGGCCGCGTGTGCTCGCCCGTCACCTGGGCCGGGTTGGCCCACGAGCCGAAGGCGGCCTCCACGTCGGCCAGCACCGACGGCGCCACGTCGCCGGCCACGACGATCAGGGCGCCCCGCGGTCCGGCCGTCCGGGCGTGGTGGGCGCGCGCGTCCGCCCCGGTGAGGGCGCGCACCGACGCCGGGTCGCCCGAGCGCGGACGCGACTCCCGCGAGGCGGGATCGAGCAGCGCGGCGCGCAGCGCGCGGGCGGCGATGCCGGGGCCGGTCGCGAGCTGCTGGTCCAGTCCGGCGGCGAGCTGGGCGGCGTGGCGCGCCACGGCCGCATCGGTCAGCGCGGGGGAGATCACCGCCTCGGCGAGCAGCGGGAGCGCCCGGGTCAGGTGCGACACGGGCACGTCGAGGAGCACCTGGGTGGTCGAGAAGTCGACGCCACCGCCCAGGACCGCCCCCTCGTCCTCGATGGCCTCGGCGAAGGAGCCGCCCGGGTGGTCGGCGGTGCCCTCGATGAGGGCGGCGGAGGTGACGGTCGCCACCCCCTCGCGCCCGGCGGGCTCCGACGACAGCGGCGCGTCGAGCAGGACGCCGACGGAGGCGACGTACTGGCCGGGCAGCGGGTAGACGGCGACCTCCGCGCCGTTGGCCAGCGCGGCGCGCTCGGCGGCGGGGAAGGTCCAGGCGGGCGCCGGGGCGATGGCGGGACGGGGGAGCGTGGTCACGGCGCGGTGGTTCCCTTCGGGTCGGGGCGGTACTCCAGCGCGGCCCGGTCCTCGGGCCGCAGCCAGGTCGCGGCGGCGTTCTGCACGGCGTCGGCGTCCACCGCGGCCATCTCGAGGACGCGGCGGTTCAGGCGTCCGGGGTCGTCGTCGAGCATCGCGTGCGCGCTGATCAGGTCGGCGCGGGACTCCAGGCGGGCGGCCTCCGAGAGCCACTCCCGCTCGAACTGGACCTTGGCGCGGTGGAGTTCCTGCGGGGTGGGCCCGTCCTGGGCCAGCCGGGCGATGTCGGTGAGGACCGCATCCTCGAGCTGCTCAAGCTCGACCCCGGCGTGCGCCCGCGCGAACACGTGGCCCAGCGAGTTGCCGGTGGCCAGCGGGAGCGCCCCAGCTCCGGCGGCCGAGGCGAGGTCGGACTCGCGCACCAGCCGTCGGTAGAGCCGCGAAGTCTCGCTGCCGCCGAGGATCGACAGCGCCAACTCGACCGCGTCGGCGTCCGGGTGGTGCCGCGCCGGCGTGCGCCACTGCAGGTAGAGCTGGGCCGCCGGGACGGCGCCCGTCGCCCGGTCCCGGGGGACGCCGGTGGTCGGCGGCAGCGGATCCGCGACGCGGCGGGCCGGGTGCACCTGCGCGGCGAGGCCGCCGAAGTAGCGTTCGGCGAGCGCGAGGCCGTGGTCGGGGGCGACGTCGCCGCTGAGGGTCAGGACGGCGTTCGCGGGGAGTACCACCGGGTGAAGAACGCGTGGGTGTCGGCGAGCGTCGCGGCGTCCAGGTCGTCCATCGACCCGATGACGGTGTGTCCGTACGGGTGATCGGCCGGGAACGCCAGCCCGAGCAGCCGCTCGATGGTGTCGCCGTAGGGCGCGTTGTCGTAGCGCTGCCGCTTCTCCTCCTTGACGACCTCACGCTGGGTGTCGAGGTTCGCCTGGGTGAGCGCGGGCAGCAGGTGGCCCATCCGGTCGGCCTCGAGCCACAGGGCGAGTTCCAGCGCGCCGGTCGGGACGGCCTCGAAGTAGTTGGTGCGGTCGAACCACGTGGTGGCGTTCCCCGTGGCGCCGGCCGCCTGCAGCCGGTCGAAGTGCTCGCCGGAGGCGACGTTCTCCGAGCCCTGGAACATGACGTGCTCGAACAGGTGCGCCAGCCCGGTGCTGCCCGGCTCCTCGTCGCGCGACCCGACGCCGTACCAGAGGTTCACGGCGACGACGGGGGCGTGGTGCTCGGGGTTGACGATCACGCGCAGCCCGTTGGGCAGGGTGTGTTCGTGGAGGGCGTAGGTCAGCTCGGCGGGCGGTGTCACGCGGCCCATCCAAGCACACCGGGCCAACGCCGACGGGGCGGTTCAGCGGCGCCGGCCGCCGAGGCTCGGGGGTGCGGCCGCCACCATGATCGCGGCGACCAGGACGCCCCCGGCCGCGATCGCCGTGGCCGGGGCGTCGAGCACCCGGGTGACCAGCGACGGCTCGGCCGCGGGGGACGGCGTCCCGGGCGCGGGGGCGGGGGAGCCGCGGTCGATCCCGAGGGCGGGGCCGCGGTCGGGTGCGCGCTCGTCGGGTCGGGGACCGGCGCCGGGGTGGGTGACGCGGCGGACTACCGCTGGGCGGCGCCGGCGAAGCTTCGGCGGTGGGTGACGCGGCGTCCGGGCCGGCGGGTGCGGCTGCCGGGGTGAGGGGCGCGGCAGCCGGGGTGGCGGGTGCGACCTCAGACGAGGCGGTCGGGGTGGCCGCGGGTGCCGACGGGACCACGCTCGGGGCGTCGGGCTCCTGGCTGGGGCGCGTCGTCGGGCTTGTGGGGCGCGCGGTCGTCGGGTCGGGCGTGGGGGTCGCGCCGGGGCTGGGAACTTCCACGAAGGTCAGGACGCGGTCGCGCGGCGTGCCGTCGTTGTCGCTCCAGGCGTTGGTCCACACGGCACGGACGGCGGCGGGCCGTGTGGGGGTCGCCCCAGAGTCGAGCGGGGTCACCGACGCGTCGACGCGCACCTGGTTGTAGCGACCCGGCGGCAGGTGGACCGTGCGCCGCAGCAGGTCCGACGTTCCGACGACGGTGCGCTCGGCGGCCGACAGGTGATCGGAGGCGGTGACGCACTGCAGCGACGTCCCGGGGCTGGTGGAGCACACCTCGAAGTCCACCAGGTAGCGGCCCGGCGCCGGCGCTCCGCCGGGCGACCGGATGGCGATGAGGGGCCAGGGCGCCCCGACGGCCTGCGTGCCGCCCGCCCGGATGCCGGGCCCGGGTGCGGCTGTGGGGCGGCCCGGCTGATGCGGCCGCGCGGCGGGGCCGTGGTCCCGCCCCGCGGTGGGGCGGGTGAGGGCCGAGCGGGGGCGGGGGGCGACGGCAGCGCGGCCGCGAAGGGCGCGAACAGGACGCCGAGCAGAGCGCTGAGCGCGAGTCCGGCGGCAGCCCGGCCCGTTCGCGCGGACGCGGTCCGGCGGCAGCGGACGGACGCCGACCTGCGCTGCATCCTCGACCCTCCTGACCCCCGATCCGATCGTGCCCACCCTACGTGATAACGATGTTCAGAGGGAGGTCGGTGCTTGCCGGGGCGCACGAAAAAACCGGGAGCCGATGTTCGGCTCCCGGTTCCGGTGGTAGCGGGACAGGATTTGAACCTGCGACCTCTAGGTTATGAGCCTAGCGAGCTACCGAGCTGCTCCACCCCGCGTCGTGGGATCAACTATAGCCCAGCTTCCCGGTGGGCCCAAATCGGCGTTCGCTGGGGGTGCAGTAAGCTGAGCGACGCTCAGGGCGGCGACTTCTGGAGGGCGAGTGAGCACGAACACCAAGCGGGACCGTTACGCGCGTCGGGCGGTCGTGGCGCTCGTGGCGACCATCGCCGTGCTGCTGAGTGCCTGCACCCCCGGCGGGGGCCAGACAGGCTCGCCGGAGCCCCAGGCCTCGGCGCGCACCCTGGTCATCGGAGCCACCGCCGAGCCGACGTCGCTCGACCCGACCGCGGACGCCGCCGTCGCGGGCTCCCAGGTGATGCTCTACAACGTCTACGAGACGCTGGTGAAGGTCGACTCCCAGGGCCAGCTGCGGCCGCTGCTCGCCCAGGCGTGGGACGTCTCGCCCGACCGGCTCACCTACACCTTCCAGCTCAACCACGCCGCCAAGTTCTCCGACGGCACCCCGGTGACCGCGGACGCCGTGGCGAAGAACATCGACCGCATCAAGACCCAGCAGGTCGCGGCCAAGCTCAAGACCGTGATGAGCATCGTGGCCGGCACCAACGTCGTCGACGAGGACACCCTCGAGGTCAGCCTGTCGCGGCCGAGCGTGAACTGGCTCTACGAGATGGCGTCCACGGCCGGCATCGTCATCAACCCGGCGGGCTTCGACGAGGCCACCACCGCCACGGCGGGATCGGGTCCGCTGACGCTCGACCGCTGGACGCCGGGCGACAGCATCTCCCTGACCAAGGCGCCCTCCTACTGGGGCACGCCGAGCCGGTTCGACGAGGTGACGTTCCGCTACTTCAAGGACCCCAACGCGATGAACGCCTCCATGCTGTCGGATCAGCTGGACATCATCTCGAACCTGCAGGCGCCCGAGGCGCTCGCGCAGTTCAGCGACCCGAGCCGCTTCACGGTGCTCGAGGGCACCACCAACGGTGAGGTCGTCATGGGCGTGAACAACGGCGGCGACCCGACCGACCCCAACGTGCCGGCGGGCACCGGCAACCCGGCGCTGAAGGACGTCCGCGTCCGGCAGGCGATCACGATGGCGATCGACAAGAAGGCCCTGGTGAACACCACCTGGGGCGGCCACGGCGTCGTGCTGGGCTCCATGACGGTGCCCACCGATCCGTACTACGAGGACCTCTCCACGCTGTTCCCCTACGACCCCGACAAGGCCCGCGCGCTGCTCGCCGAGGCCGGGGCCACGAACCTGACGCTGCGGCTCAAGCCGGCCGCGCTGCCGTACGCGACGAAGGCGGCCCAGTTCATCGCCGCGCAGCTCCAGCAGGTCGGGATCACGGTGCAGGTCGAGGAACTGCAGTTCCCGGCGCGCTGGCGCGAGACGGTCTACGACCGCGCCGACTACGACCTCACCATCGTGGCGCACGTCGAGGCGCGCGACCTGAGCAGCTTCGCCAACCCGAACTACTACTGGCGCTACCACAACCCGCAGTTCGACAGCCTGGTCACCACCGCCGACCAGGGCACGGTCGATGAGTACGTCAGCGGCATGAAGCAGGCCTCCGAACTGCTGGCCCAGGACGCCGCGGCCGTGTGGCTGTTCGCGCTGCCCAACCTGGTCATCACCAAGCCGGGCATCACCGGGGTGCCCACGGACGCCCAGTCGCTGTCGTTCGACACCACCACCATCGCGAGGGCCTGAGGGCCCGAGCGTGGCGCTCCGTCTGTTCCTCCGGCTCCTGCTCCGGCTGGCCATCCTGCTGGTCAGCCTCGCGGTGGCCTCCTGGGTGATCTTCTGGATCACCCAGGAACTGCCCGGCGACATCGCGCGGGTGATGCTGGGCGACGGCGCCTCTCCGGAGCAGCTGGCGGCCAAGCGCGCCGAGCTGGGGCTCGACCGCCCGTTCCGCGTGCAGTACGAGGAGTGGGTCGTCGGCGTGCTGACCGGCGACTTCGGGCGGTCGTGGTACTCCAAACTGCCGGTCGTGTCCCTGATCGCCCCCCGCGCCGCCGTCACGGCCTTCCTGGTGGGCGGGGGCCTGCTCGTGGCCGTGGTCATCGCCCTGCCGCTCGGTGCGCTGGCCGCCCTGAAGCGGCGGCAGTGGCCGGGGTTCGCGGTCTCGGCCGCCTCGCAGATCGGGATGGCGATCCCCGCGTTCTGGGCGGGCATCCTGCTCGTGGTGGCGTTCGCCGTCCAACTGCGCTGGCTGCCCGCCAACGGCTACGTGCCGTTCACCCGGGACCCGGCCGCGTGGGCGGCGCACCTGGCGCTCCCGGTGATCGCGCTCGGGCTGGTGCAGGCGGCCGTCCTGGTGCGCTACGTGCGGTCGTCGTTCCTGGACGTGCTGGGGGAGGACTACTACCGCACCGCGCGGTCGATCGGCTGGACGCGCGGGGCGGCGCTGTGGCGCCACGGCGTCCGCAACGCCGCGCTGTCGCTGGTCACGGTCATCGGGCTGCAACTCGCCTCGCTGATCGTCGGGGCGGTCGTCATCGAGCGCGTGTTCGTCCTGCCCGGCCTGGGGAGCCTGATGCTCGACGCGGTGGCGGGCTTCGACCTGATCATCGTGCGCGGCATCGTCATGGTGCTCGTGGCCACCGTCCTGGTGATCAACGGGCTGATCGACATGCTGTACGCGGTGATCGACCCCCGGCTGCGCGAGGGGGACCGGGCATGAAGCGCCTCGAACTGCGCGTCGGGCTCGCGCTCGTCGGCCTCGTCGTCGCGATGGCGCTGCTGTCGTACATCTGGACGCCCTTCAGCCCCACGCTGGTCAACTCGACCACGCCGCTGCAGCCGCCGGGCTGGCCGCACATCCTCGGCAGCGACCACATGGGCATCGACACGTTCAGCCGGATCCTCGTGGGCGCGCGGTCCGCCCTCTACGTGGGGGTGATCGCCGTCGGCGTCGCCGCGCTCGTCGGGGTGCCGGTGGGCCTGCTCGCGGCCTTCCTGCCCCGCTGGGCCGCCGAGATCGTGCTCCGGATCACCGACATCGCCTACGCCTTCCCGGCCCTGCTGCTGGCCATCCTGCTCGCCGGCGTCTTCGGGGCGTCCACCGAGACGGCGATGCTCGCCATCGGCGTCGCCTCGGTCCCCGCGTTCATCCGGGTCGCCCGCGCCGGCGCGGTGAGCGTGCTGGCCTCGGACTACGTGCTGGCGGCGAAGGCGTCCGGCACCACGGCGGTGCGCACCGCCGTGCGGCACGTGCTGCCCAACATCTCCCCGCTGATCGGCGTCCAGGTCTCGGTGAGCTTCGCGCTGGCCATCCTCGCCGAGGCTGCGCTGAGCTACCTGGGCCTCGGCACGCCCAGCACGGTGCCCTCGTGGGGGCGGATGCTCGGCGACGCCCAGACCTACCTGTTCGGACACCCGATCCAGGCCCTGTGGCCCGGGCTGGCGATCGCCGGCACTGTCCTGGGCTTCAACCTCGTCGGGGACGGGCTGCGCGACCTGCTGGACCCCAAGCTGCGGGAGGTGGCATGAGCCGCCTGAGCGTGCGCGACCTCACGATCGCCTTCGGACGCCGCCCGCCGGTCGTCACCGGGGTGGAGTTCGATCTGGAGCCGGGCGGTCGCCTGGGCCTGGTCGGTGAGTCCGGCTCGGGCAAGACCGTGACCGCGCTCGCGATCATGGGGCTGCTGCCCGAGAACGCCCGCGTCACCGGCTCGATCAGGCTCGGCGACACCGAAATCGTCGGCCTGGGCGATCGCGCCATGGCGAAGCTGCGCGGCGACCGGCTCGGGATGATCTTCCAGGAACCCATGACGGCGCTCGACCCGACGATGACCGCCGGCCGCCAGGTCGCCGAGGCCTTCCGGCTGCACCGCGACCGGGACGCCGGACGCGCGCGCCAGGCCGTGTGGGACATGCTCGCCGCCGTCGGCTTCGACGACCCGCAGCGCATCGCCGACAGCTATCCCCACCAGCTCTCGGGTGGCCAGCGGCAGCGCGTCGTGACGGCGATGGCCCTCATCAACCGCCCCGCCGTCGTGCTGTGCGACGAGCCGACCACGGCCCTGGACGTCACCGTGCAGGAACGCGTCCTGCAGGTCCTCGACGGGGTGCTGGACGCCGCGGGCGCCTCCTGCCTGTTCATCAGCCACGACCTGGCGGTCGTGTCGCAGCTCTGCTCGGAGGTGGCCGTGATGCTCGAGGGCCGGATCGTGGAGCGCGGGCCCGCCGAGCAGGTGTTCGCCCGCCCCACGCACCCCTACACCGCCGGCCTGGTGGGCGCCGGCCGGCTCGACCTCCTCGAGCCCGGGACGCCGCTGCCCACCGTGACCGACGCCGCCCGGAGCGCCCGATGAGCCTCTTCGAGGTCCGGGAGCTGACCCGGGTCTACGGCAGCGGACGCAACCGGGTGGTCGCCCTGGACGGGGTCAGCCTCGACGTGGCGGCGGGGCAGCGGCTCGGCATCGTGGGGGAGTCGGGGTCGGGCAAGTCGACGCTGGTCCGTCTGATGGCGGCCCTCGACAGGCCGACCTCGGGCGAGGTGCGCTTCGCAGGGCGCCCCGTCACCGGCGTGCCCGAGCGGGGCTGGGATTCCTGCGATCGCGGGTCCAGATGGTGTTCCAGGACCCCCGCGCGTCGCTGGACCCACGGATGCGGGTCCGCGACATCGTCGCCGAGCCCCTCGTCAGCCCCATCGTGCGGGCCGAACTGGGCGAGGTCGACCGCACCCGCCGCGTCCTGCAGGTGCTGGCGGAGGTGGGCCTGCCGCCGGAGGCCGGCGAGCGGTACCCGCACGAGTTCTCCGGAGGGCAGCGGCAGCGGATCGCGATCGCCCGGGCGCTCGCCCCCGCCCCGGACGTGCTCATCGCCGACGAGGCCGTCTCCGCGCTCGACGTGTCGGTCCGGGCGCAGGTGCTCAACCTGCTGATGCGGCTCGTGGACGACCTCGGCCTCACCCTCATCTTCGTCAGCCACGACCTGGGTGTGGTGCGGCACGTGTGCGGCGACGCGATCGTCATGAACGCCGGCCGCATCGTCGAGGCGGGCCCGACGCGGCGGATGTTCGAGCACCCCCAGGACGCCTACACCGCCCGACTGGTGGCCGCGATCCCCAGGTTCAGGGCGCGCCCCTAGAATCCTCCGGGTGAAGGCGCTTCTGCTCGAGAACATCCATACCAACGGCGTCCGGCTCCTGACGGAGCGCGGGTTCGACGTCGTGACCATGCCCGGTGCCCTGGGGGAGGACGACCTCATCGAGGCGTTGCAGGGCGTCGACGTCCTGGGCATCCGTTCCAACACCCACCTGACGCCGCGCGTCCTGGCCGAGGCAGACTCGCTCAAGGCCGTGGGCGCCTTCTGCATCGGCACCAACCAGATCGCCCTGGACGAGGCCACGCGGCGCGGCATCGCCGTCTTCAACGCGCCCTACAGCAACACCCGCTCGGTGGTGGAGTTGGCCATCGGGGAGATCATCGCGATGGCGCGGCACCTCACCGACCACAACGCCAAGATGCACGCCGGGGAGTGGGTCAAGTCCGCCAAGGGCAGCCACGAGATCCGCGGCCGGTCGCTCGGCCTAGTCGGCTACGGCAACATCGGCAGCCAGTTGTCGGTGGTGGCCGAATCGCTGGGCATGCAGGTGTACTTCTACGACATCGTGGACAAGCTCGCCCTGGGCAACGCCCGCCGCAGCGGCAGCCTCGAGGAGTTGCTGGCCGAGGCGGAGACCATCTCGCTGCACGTCGACGGCCGCCCCGCCAACCGCGGCTTCTTCGGCGCCGAGCAGTTCGCGCAGATGCGGCCCCGCTCGCTGTTCCTCAACCTGTCGCGCGGCTTCGTCGTCGACACCGCCGCCCTGAAGGACGCCCTGGATTCCGGGCACGTGGCCGGCGCGGCCGTGGACGTGTTCGAGACCGAGCCGAAGAAGAACGGCCAGGAGTTCACCAACCCGCTGCGCGGCACGCCGAACGTCATCCTGACCCCGCACGTGGCCGGCTCGACCGAGGAGGCCCAGCAGAACATCGGCTCTTTCGTGGCCGGCAAGCTCGCCGACTACGTGGAGTCCGGCTCGACGGTGCTGTCGGTCAACCTGCCGCCGGTGCAGGCGCACCGCGGCGACGGCCGCCGGATCACGCACCTGCACCAGAACGTGCCGGGCGTCCTCGCCTCGATCAACACGCTGCTGGCCGGCTACGGCACGAACATCGTGGGCCAGACCCTGGCCACCAAGGGCCAGGTCGGCTACGTGGTGCTCGACATCGCCGGCGAGCTGGACCCGGCCGCGATCGACGCGCTGCGCTCGATGCCCGAGACCATCCGCGTCGAGGTGCACTGACCCCGCTCAGACATGGCTCGCGCCCGGCCCCTCCAGGGACCGGGCGCGGCGTCGTTGCGGGCGCTGCCGTCCGGGGATGCCCGTCGTCGGGTCCCGGACGGGTCGGCGGGACGCTCAGTCGTCCAGGTCGAGGCGCTCGGTGGGCTCCATGGGGGCCAGCCGGGCGACGACGTCGTCGTGCAGCAGGCCGTTGGTGGCCAGGGCGCCGGGACCGACCGGCCCGCGCACCCCGTCGAGGTTGCTGAACTCGCCGCCGGCCTCCCGGACGATGACGTCGAGGGCCGCCATGTCGTGCAGCGCCAGGTCGGGCTCGGAGGCGATGTCCACCGCGCCCTCCGCCAGCAGCATGTAGCTCCAGAAGTCGCCGTAGGCGCGCGTGCGCCAGGCGTCGCGCAGCAGGTCGACGAACTCCTGGCCGCGTCCCGACGACACCCAGCCGCCGATCGAGCTGTAGGACAGCGACGCGTTCTCCACCGCGGAGACGCTGCTGACCTGCATCCGGCTGGCGTTCAGCAGGGTCTTGCCCGTGAACGCGCCGTTGCCCTTGGACGCCCACCAGCGGCGCTGCAGCGCCGGCGCGGACACCAGCCCGACCACCACCTCGTCGCCGTCCATGAGGGCGATCAGCGTCGCCCACACCGGGACGCCGCGGACGAAGTTGCGCGTCCCGTCGATCGGGTCGATGACCCAGCGCCGGGGACCGTACCCGGTGTCCGCGCGCTCCTCGCCGTGCACCGCGTCGCGGGCGCGCGCCCGCTTGAGGGTGGCGCGGATGGCGTCCTCGACCGCCAGGTCGGCGTCGGTCACCTCGGTCAGGTCCGGCTTGGCGCTGACCTGGAGGTCCTGGGACTTGAAGCGGGCGAGCGTGAGCGCGTCCGCGGTGTCGGCCAGGACGTGGGCGAGCCGGACGTCGTCGACGTAGCTGGGATCGGGCATGGCTTCACCCTAGGGCAGCCGGTGCGCTACTCCCATGAGGCGGGGCTGGTCCACACCTTCTCCATCCGGCGGAACGACTCCAGCCGCTCGGGGCGCAGCTCGCCGCGCTCGACGGCCTCGTCCAGGGCGCACTCCGGAGCCGTGGAATCGTGTCGGCAGCCCGCGGGCAGTCCTGCGTGATCGCGGCCAGATCGTCGAAGGCGGCGAGGATCGACTCGGTGGTCACGTGCGAGAGCCCGAAGCTCCGGACGCCGGGGGTGTCGATCACCCAGCCGCCGGGGGCGGGCAGCTCCAGCGCGATCGCCGAGGTGGAGGTGTGGCGCCCGCGTCCGGTCACCTCGTTGACGTGTCCGGTGGCCCGGTCGGCGTCGGGGATGAGCGCGTTGACCAGCGTGGACTTGCCGACGCCGGAGTGCCCGACGAAGACGGTGCGGTGCCCCGCGAGCAGTTCGCGCAGCCGGTCCAGGTCGGCGCCCGGCTGCACGACCACGGCCGTGACGTCGAGGCCGGCGTAGGCGGCGAGCAGGGCGTCGGGGGAGGCCAGGTCGGCCTTGGTCAGCACCAGCAGGGGCGCCAGGCCCGCGTCGAAACCGGCCACGAGGATGCGGTCGATCATCCCCATTCGCGGCGGCGGGTCCGCCAGCGCGGTGACGATGGCGAGCTGGTCGGCGTTCGCGACGATCGGCCGCTCGTGGGCGTCGTCGTCGTCGGCGGTGCGGCGCAGCACCGTCTCGCGCGGCAGCGCCTCCACGATGCGCGCCAGCGTCCCCGGGTCGCCCGAGGTGTCCCCGACGATCCGGACGCGCTCGCCCACGATCACGCCCTTGCGCCCGAGCTGGCGCGCCTTGGCCGCCAGCACCACGGTGCCCTCGTCCTCGAGCTGCACCGTGTAGCGGCCGCGGTCGACGGTGATGACCAGGCCCGTCGCGGCCTTGGAGTAGTCCGGGCGGTCCTTGGTGCGCGGCCGCGTCCGCTTGGGCGGGCGGCCGTACCCCTCGTGCTCGTCGTGCGTGATGCCGCGGCGGCTCATGCGCCGACCAGCCCCGACCACAGCCCGGGGAAGTCGGCCATCGTCTTGGTGCTCGCCCCGACGTCGTCCAGCTCCACGCCGGGGACCGCGAGCCCCAGCACCGCGCCGGCGTGCGCCATCCGGTGGTCGGCGTGGGTGCGCCACGTGCCGCCGGTCAGCGCGCCGGGGGCGACGATCAGGCCGTCCTCGGTCTGCCGCACCTCGGCCCCGCGGGCGCCGAGTTCGGCCTCGAGCGCGGCGAGGCGGTCGGTTTCGTGCCCGCGGATGTGGCCGACCCCGCGGATCCGCCCGCCGTCGCGGGACAGCGCGAGGAGGGCGGCCGCGATGCAGGTGAGCTCGCTGGCCTCGGACAGGTCCAGGTCGGCACCGCTCACGGCGCCCGTCCCGGTGACGGTGACCGATCCCGGCGTGCGCGTCACGACGCCGCCCAGCGCCTCGAGCGTCGCGAGGATCGCCCCGGACGCCTGCACGGTGTGGGAGGGCCAGGGCACCGTCACGGACCCGCCCGCGGCAGGCGCGGCCGCCAGGAAGACGGCGGCGTTGACGAGGTCGGGCTCGATGACGTCGTCGCGGGCGGCGATCGTCCCCGGGGCGACGTGCCACGTGTCGGGCCCCGTCTCGGCGGCGTCCACGCCGCGGTCGGCGAGCATGGCCAGGGTGAGCCGGATGTGGGGCCGCGACGGCACGGGCGGGCCGACGTGGCGCAGGTCGAGGCCGCGCTCGAACCGGGCGCCGGCGAGCAGCAACCCCGAGACGAACTGGCTCGACCCCGAGGCGTCGATGGTCACGTCGCCGCCGGGCACCGCGCCGGTGCCGTGCACCGTGAACGGGATCGCGCCCCCGTGGTCGATCGTGGCACCCGCCTGCACCAGGCCGTCCAGCAGCGGCCCGACGGGGCGCACCTCGGCCTCCGGGTCGCCGGTGAACGTCGTGGTGCCGTCCGCCAGCGCGGCCAGGGCAGGGACGAACCGCATGATGGTGCCCGCCTGGCCGACCTCGACGGCGCCCGGGGTGAAGGCCGCGGGCGGGCTGACGAGGACGGTGCCGTCGGGGTCGTCGCGGAATCCGACGCCGAGGGCCTCCAGCGCGGCCCGCATCAGCCGCGTGTCGCGCGCGTCCAGCACGCCGGTCAGCCGCGACGGGCCGTCCGCCAGCGCGGCGAGGACGTACGCGCGGGCGGTCGCGGACTTCGATCCGGGGACCACCACCGTCCCCGACACCGGCGACATCGCGGTCGGGGCGGTCCACCGTGTCACGACAGCGCGCCCTCGATGCTCTTCTTGACGTGCTTGGCCTGCCGCTTGGCGTCGCCGGCGAGGTGCTTGGCGTCCCGCTTGGCCAGCTTGGCCGCGCGCTCGGTCTCGGCGCTCAGGCGGCGCCGAGTGTCCGCGGCCCGCCACGCCAGGCTGGGGCGACCGGCGGTGTCCTGGGTCACGATGAGGGCGGCGCCCAGCAGGGCCAGGTCGCGCAGGCGGGCCACCTTGTGCTCGGCGCGCTCCACCTCGCTGGCGCCCTCGGGGAGCTGCCCCAGCACCTGCGTCAGCATGGACGCGGCCGCCAGCGCACCGCCCGCGCGCCGGCCGATGCCGGTGACGATGCCCAGGCCGCCCAGCAGCGACAGGGCGCCGTTGATGCGGACCAGCGTCTCCGGGTTCTCGGGCACGTACGAGGCGGCGTCGGGGCCGACTGCCTTGCGGGCCAGCGGGACGATCCGATCCGCGACCGGCTCGACCTGAGCGACGTAGCGCTCGGGCTCCTTGATCGACTTGACCCCGTTGACAATGTAGAAGCCGCCCAGCAGCAGGCGACCGACTCCGCGCAATAGGTTCATGGCGACATTCCTACCACGGGCGCACGCGGGGCGGGAACAGACCACGGTCTGTGACGCCGATGTCGGGAATACCCGCCCCGGCGTCCTGGTTGAAAGGGCGTGGCAAGCACCGTACTGACCCCGGACTCCGAGCGCGGAACGCGCGTCGGGGAGGGTTCGCCGGTACTCTCGTACGTGATGAACCTCCCTACGACCGACGCGGCGAACGAACCGATCGACGTCACCCAGGAGACCGAAGAGGAGCGCACCGCCCGCTTCGAGCGCGACGCGCTGCCCTACCTGGACCAGCTCTACGGCGCGGCGCTGCGCATGGCGCGCAACCCCGCCGACGCCGAGGACGTCGTGCAGGACACCTTCGCCAAGGCCTACCAGTCCTTCCACCAGTTCAAGCCGGGCACCAACCTCAAGGCGTGGCTGTACCGGATCCTCACCAACACCTACATCAACGCCTACCGCAAGCAGCAGCGCCGCCCCAAGGAGGGGTTCGGCGAGGACGTCGAGGACTGGCAGCTCGCGCGCGCCGAGCAGCACACGTCCACGGGGCTGCGCTCGGCCGAGATGGAGGCCCTGGACCGGATGCCCGACTCCGTCGTGACCGACGCGATGGCGCAGCTGGCCCCCGACTTCCGGATGGCGGTCTACCTGGCCGACGTCGAGGGCTTCTCCTACAAGGAGATCGCCGAGATCATGGGGACGCCGATCGGCACCGTGATGTCGCGGCTCAACCGCGGACGCACCCAGCTGCGCGGCATGCTGGCCGAGCACGCGGCGTCCATGGGGATCGGAACGGGGGACGCGATGCCTGATCCGAGGATCGTCGACTGCGCCTACGTCGAGGAGCGCGTGCAGCAATTCCTGGACGGGGAGCTGAGCGAGACCGAGGCCGACGAGCTGCGGTTCCATCTGGACGCCTGCGCGCACTGCATCGACGGCGCCGACCTGATCGAGGCCTACCGCCGCCTGGTGCGGCGCTCGTGCGCCTCGCACGCGCCGGAGTCGCTGCGGCTGCGCATCATCACCCAGATCCACGCCGTGCAGGTGACCCGGATCGAGATCCGCGAGGTCTGAACCCGCCCCACGACACACGAAACCCCCGCGAGGATCTCGCGGGGGTTCGTCGTTCCGGGTACGGCTCAGGCGTTGGGACGCTTGCCGTGGTTCGCCTTGCCCTTGCGGCGAGCGCGGCGCTTGCGACCGGTCTTTCCCATGGGAATCTCCTCACGTCGGTTGGCGCCGGGCGGCGCGACGGTCCATTCTGCCACGCACCCCCGCCGCGCTCCAAACCGGGCGGGGTGGGAACGGCGTCTCCGGGAGGCCCTAGCATGGAGAGCATGCTCTCGATGACCGAGGTGATCGCCGAACACAGCGACCTGTCGGCGAACGACACCCTGTGGTTGGCGGGGCTGGTCGACCAGTGGGACATGCTCGCGGACCTGGCGTTCAGCGACCTGATCCTGTGGGTCCCCGACGTGGACGACAACGTGTTCTGGGCCGCCGCGCAGTGCCGCCCCACCACCGGTCCCACCGCGCTGGAGGACGACGTGGTGGGCGAGGACATCGCCTACGACCCCGAGAGCCTGGTGATCGAGGCCTACCTGTCCCAGGAGGTCAGCCAGACCAGCGGCAACAAGCTGCACGCGGGCATCCCCGTGGACGTGCACGCCGTCCCGATCCTGCGGGACGGCCGGGCGATCGCCGTGGTCGAGGTCCATACCAACCGGATGGGGGTGCGGGCGCCGGGCGCGCTGGAGGACACCTACCTGGAGACCGCCATGGTGCTCATGGAGATGATGCGCCAGGGCCGGTTCCCCACGCCCGGCGACAAGCCCGTGCCGTGGGGGACGCCGCGGGTGGGCGACGGCTCGCTGCGCGTCACCGCGGGCGGCGTCGTCGCGTTCGCGAGCCCCAACGCCATGAGCGCCTTCCGGCGGCTCGGCTGGGGCGGTGATCTGCTGGGCGACCGGCTCGCCGAGATCATGGACTCGTTCAAGCACGGCCGGCGCGAGCCCGTGGAGGAGATGGCCCCGCCGCTGCTGTCGGACCACCGCGTCCGCGAGATGGAACTGGAGACGATGGACGGCGCCATGCGGCTGCGGTCGCAGCCGCTGTGGCGCGACGGCGAGCCCGACGGCTGGTTCGTCACCTGCCGCGACGTCACCGACCTGCGCACGCGCGAGCGCGAGCTCGTCACCAAGGACGCGACGATCCGGGAGATCCACCACCGTGTCAAGAACAATCTGCAGACGGTGGCTGCGCTGCTGCGGCTGCAGGCCCGCCGCACCACGTCGCCCGAGGCGTCCAACGCGCTCGCGGACGCGCAGAAGCGCGTCGCGGCCATCGCGGTCGTCCACGAGATCCTGTCCCAGGGTTTCGACACCTCGGTCAGCTTCGACGAGGTCGCGGACCGGCTGATGACCATGGTGCGCGACGTGGCCACGTCCCGCAGCAAGGTGACGATGACCCGCATCGGCTCGTTCGGCAACATCCCCGCCGACGTCGCCACGAACCTGTCGCTGGTGTTCACCGAGGTGGTCCAGAACGCGCTGGAGCATGGCCTGGGCGATCGCCCCGGGCACGTGGTGGTGACCGCGGACCTGCGCGGGGGCTACCTCAGCGTCGAGGTCGCCAACGACGGGGAGACGCTGCCGCCCGACTTCGCTCCCGGCTCGTCGCACAGCCTGGGGCTGTCGATCGTGACCACCCTGGTGGCCGACCTGGAGGGCACCTTCGCGATGGAGCGCGGCCCCGAGGGCGAGGGCACGCTCGCCAAGATCGTCATCCCGCTGGACTGACCTTCGGGCCGTCGGCCGCTCGTCCCCGCCACGCGGCGCCTCGGGACAGGTCAGGCCGCGCGCATCCGGCTGCGGATGGCCAGCGCCGCGGCGCCGCGGGCCCACTCGGCCTCGCCGACCGCCTCGACGATCAGCTCGGGCACGGGCAGGTCGCGCGGGCTCATCTCGGCGAGCCGGGCGGCCACCCGCTCCTCGCGGCCGGCGAGCACCACGGCACCCTCCCCGGCGAGCAGGATCCGCCGCGGGGCCGTCACGGCCGACACCGTCCCGGCGAGTTGCCCGGCGGCGTCGGCCAGATCGTCCAGCAGGGTGGCGAGCCCCGGGTGGTCGGCCGCGAGCGCGGGTAGGTCCGCGGCCGCGATGGCGTGGCCCAGAAGGGCCGAGGCCCGCTCCACGAGCAGCGGGACGCCCGCGGCGTCCATGGCGGGGCGGCCGCCGCCCAGCAGCACCGGGCCGACCAGGCCGGCGGCGCCGCCGTGGCCGCGCACCAGTTCGTCGCCCGCCACCAGCCCCAGACCGACCCCGGCGCCGAGCGTGACGACCGCGAAGTCGTCGCAGCCGCGGCCCACGCCGAACCAGTGCTCGGCGACGGTGAAGGCGTTCACGTCGTTGTCGATGACCACGTCGAGCCCGGTTTCGGCGCGCAGCAGGCCCGCCAGGTCCACCGGCTCGTCCCAGCCGAGCAGGTGGGTGCTGCGCACCAGCCCGTCGGCGGCGACAGTCCCGCCCAGCGACACCCCGAGCGCGCGGGGTCGGCGCCGGCCGCGCAGGTCGACGACCAGCGCCCCCACGGCGGCGACCACCGCGGCGGGGGAGGCGTCCGCCAGCGGCGTCGAGCCGGCCCGCAGGATCGTGCCCTTGAGGTCGGTGAGGACGCCGTGCGCGGCGTCCCGGGTGAGCTTCACCCCGACGAACGAGGCGGCGCTCGCGGCGATCTCCAGGGGCAGGGCCGGACGGCCGGGGGAGCGCGGCCGCGGCGTCCCCTCGATCAGCAGGCCCGTGCGGACCAGCGGCTCGGTGATGCGGGTCAGGCTGGCCGAGGACAGCCCCAGCATGCGTCCCAGTTCGGCGCGCGAGATCGGGCCGTACCGGAGCACGGCGAGGGTCACGCGCAGCGAGGTCGGATCGAGGTTCCAGCGGTCGCGCGGCACACGACCAGTCTGCCGTTTCGGCGTCGACAAGGGTGCTGCGGGAACGAAAGAGAGCGTCAGCCGCGGTTGCGGGCGCGGGCGTTGCGGCGCTTCATGGCGCGGCGCTCGTCCTCCGACAGGCCGCCCCAGACGCCGTGGTCCTGTCCCGCCTCAAGAGCCCACTGGAGGCACTCGGCGCGCACGTCGCAGCGGGCGCACACCTTCTTCGCCTCCGCGATCTGCATGATGGCCGGACCGGTGTTCCCGACGGGGAAGAACAGCTCGGGATCCTCGGTCAGGCAAGCCGCCCGATGGCGCCAATCCATGCGGCAACCACTCCTTGTCTTGGAAGAGTCTCAGAAGCACGTCGGGTTGGGGGTGCGGTCCGGGCGTACCCGAACACTTTGCCAACAAGAACGGGCGAAAACAAGAGGTTTCACACGGCGGTTCGTGGGATCGGGCGAAACGATCCCGTACCATGGCCACCGATGCGCGAAACCTCCTCCCCCCGTTCCCCCTGGCTGACGGCCGCGGCCGTCGCCGGCGTCGGCCTGGCCGTCTTCTTCGTCGTCCTCGCGGTGCTCTCGCTGGCCTCCGGACACGGCGCGTTCAGCGGCGGGGTCGCGGTCGCGCTGCTGATCTGGGCCGTCATCGTGGCGGTCTCGGCGGTGCTGCTGTGGCGGGGGCGCGGGTTCCTGCGCGGGGTCGTGGTCGCGGCGGGGCTGCTCCACGTCTTCGCGTTCGGGCAGATGGTGCCGAGCAACCCCTGGGCGCTGCTCGGCTCGGCCGCCGGCCTCGTCTGCGTCGTGGCGCCCCTGCTGCCCAGCAGCCGGGCCCGCCTCAGTCGCGCAGGCTGAGCTCGATGCCGCCGGCGGCGGCCCGCGTGGTCGTGACGCCCGGGGCGTCGAACCCCCGCTCGGCGTAGGCGGCCTGCAGCGCCGCGGTGAACGCCTCCAGCCGGTCGGCCGGCAGCAGCGCGATCACGGTGCCGCCGAAGCCGCCGCCGGTCATCCGCGAGCCCAGCGCCCCGGACGCCAGGGCGACCTCCACGGCCAGGTCGACGGTGGGGACCGTGATCTCGTAGTCGTCGCGCATGGACGCGTGCGAGGCCGTCAGCAGCGCACCGAACGCGGGCCAGTCGGCGTCGCCGAGCGCGCTGATCGCGTCCAGGACGCGGGCGTTCTCGGTGACGACGTGCCGGACGCGCCGCACCTGCTCCGGGTCGCTCAGACGCGCCAGGGCGTCGTCGAGCTCCGCCACGGTGACGTCGCGCAGCGCCGGCACACCGAGCGCCGCCGCGGCGGCCTCGCAGGCCTCGCGTCGGCGCGCGTAGTGTCCGTCGGCCAGGACGTGCGGGCTGCGCGTGTCGACCAGCGCGAGGACGAGGTCGTCCGGCAGCGCGAACGGCACCTGCGTCGTGGTGAGCGTGCGGCAGTCCAGGAGCAGCGCGTGGTCGGTCTCGCACCAGAGGCTGGCGCGCTGGTCCATCGGGCCGGTGGGGATGCCCAGGAAGCCGTTCTCGGCGGTCTGGGCGGCCTGCGCCAGCTCCTCGGGGGTGAGGTCGAGCTCGGCGTAGAGGTCCAGCGCGAGCGCCGTGGCGCACTCCAGGGCCGCCGAGCTCGACAGCCCGCCGCCGAGCGGGACGTCGCTGGTCAGCGTCAGCTCGACGCCGCCCACGTCGTGGCCGGCCTGCCGCAGCGCCCACAGGACGCCGGCGACGTAGCCCCACCAGGCGCGCTCGCCGGGCTCGAGGGTGTCCAGGGTCACCGTCTCGCCCAACTGCTCGGACGTGATCGTGACCAGGTCGCCCTCGCCGGGGGACGCGGTGACCCGCGCCACCTTGTCCAGGGCGATGGGGAGCACGAAGCCGTCGTTGTAGTCGGTGTGCTCGCCGATCAGGTTCACCCGGCCGGGGGAGATCCCCACCGCGTCACTCGTCATCGGGATCGTCCAATCGCGCCAGCCACGTGGCGAATCGTTCCACGGGGACCTCGAACTCCGGGTGCACGTCCACGAACGTGCGCAGCTGCTCGGCGAGCCAGGCGAGGGTCACTTCCTCCTCGCCCCGGCGCGCCTCGAGCTCCTCGATGCCCCGGTCGGTGAAGTACACGCCGCTCAGACCCCGTCGAAGGCGCGGTCGAGCAGTTCCTTCTCCTGCGCGAGGTGCACCTTGTGCAGGCCCACGGACGGCGAGGACGCCTCGGGGCGCGCCACCGGCGTCATCGTGAACGTGTAGTCGTCGCCCATGCCCGCCTCGATGGCCTCGGGGAGGTGCAGCGCCATGAACGGCCACGGCCCCTGGTTGATCGGCTCGTCCTGCACGAAGCGGATGTCGGTGACGCCCGGGTAGCGCTTGAGCTCGGCGACCAGGTCGTCGGTCGGGAGCGGGTAGAGCCGCTCCAGGCTGACGATGGCGACCTTGCCCTCCAGGCCCCGCTTCGCGCGCTCGGCCACGAGCTCCCACCGGAGCTTGCCCGAGCACAGGATGACGGCCTTCACCTGCGCGTCGTCGGTGATCGACTCGTCGCCGATCGCCGGACGCCAGCGACCCTCGGTGAACTCCTCGGGCGGCGAGACCGCGGCCTTGTTCCGCAGCATCGACTTCGGCGTCATGATCACCAGCGGGCGGTGCCAGTTCACGTACGTGTGGGTGCGCAGCAGGTGGAAGTGGGACGCCGGCGTCGAGGGCTGGCACACGGCCAGCGCGCCCTCGGAGCACAGCTGCAGCCAGCGCTCGATGCGGGCCGAGCTGTGGTCAGGGCCCTGGCCCTCGTAGCCGTGCGGCAGCAGCAGCACGACGCCCGACTTCTGCGTCCACTTCGCCGCGCCGGAGGAGATGAACTCGTCGGCCATCGTCTGGGCGCCGTTGGCGAAGTCGCCGAACTGCGCCTCCCACAGCACCAGCGCCTGCGGGGAGGCGACCGAGTAGCCGTACTCGAAGCCCATCACCGCGTACTCGCTGAGCAGGGAGTCGTAGACGTGGAACTTGCCCTGGTCCTCGCTCAGGTGCTGCAGCGGGACGTACTCCTCGTTGGTCCGGCGGTCGACCACCGCGGCGAACCGCTGGCTGAACGTGCCGCGGCGGCTGTCCTGGCCGGTGAGCCGGACGGTGCGGCCCTCCAGCAGCAGCGACCCGAACGCGAGGATCTCGGCGGTGGCCCAGTCGATCGGACCCTGCTCGATGGCGTGCGCCCGGCGCTCCATCTGGGGCAGCACCTTCGGATGGACGGCGAAGTCCTCGGGGAACGTCACCTGCGCCTGCGCGATCCTGGCCATGGCCTCGGGAGTGATCGCGGTGCCCTGCTCGCGGCCCAGCTTGACCGGGTAGAACGGGACACGGCGGTAGGTGTCGTCGTCGTCGGAGGTGTCCTTGACGTCCTTGAACACGCCCTCGAGCCGGCTGCGGAACTTCTCCATCACCGCGTCGGCGTCCTCGGTGGAGATGTCGCCGCGTCCGATGAGCGACTCGGTGTAGAGCCGGCGGACGCTGCGCTTCTGCTCGATGAGGTCGTACATCTTGGGCTGGGTGAAGCTCGGGTCGTCGCCCTCGTTGTGGCCGCGGCGGCGGTATGCGATGAGGTCGATGACGACGTCGGTGTGGAAGCGCTCGCGGTATTCGAAGGCCACCCGGCCGACGCGGGCGACGGCCTCCGGGTCGTCCCCGTTGACGTGGAAGATCGGCGCCTGCACGACCTTGCCGACGTCGGTGGAGTAGACCGAGGAGCGCGACTCGCTCGGAGCGGTCGTGAAGCCGACCTGGTTGTTCACCACGATGTGGATCGTGCCGCCGGTCTTGAAGCCGCGCAGCTGGCTCATCTGCAGGGTCTCGTAGACCACGCCCTGGCCGGCGAAGGACGCGTCGCCGTGCAGCAGGACCGGCAGGACGTCGTAGGCCTCGAGGTTGCCCGAGGCGTCCATCTTGGCCCGCGCGATGCCCTCGACGACGGGGTTGACGGCCTCCAGATGGCTGGGGTTCGCGGCGACGGAGGTCTTGATCTTGTTGCCCTCCAGCGAGGTGAACTCGCCCTCGGCGCCCAGGTGGTACTTCACGTCGCCGGTGCCCATGATCTGGTGCGGGTCGATGCTGCCCTCGAACTCGCGGAAGATCTGGCCGTAGCTCTTGCCGACGATGTTGGCCAGCACGTTGAGCCGACCGCGGTGCGGCATGCCGATCATGACCTCGGACAGTCCGGTGTTCGCCGCGACGTCGCACACCTCGTCCAGCAGGACGATCGTGGACTCGGCGCCCTCCAGCGAGAACCGCTTCTGGCCGACGAACTTGGTCTGCAGGAAGGTCTCGAAGATCTCGGACTCGTTGAGCTTGTCCAGGATGCGCAGGTGCTCCTCGCGCGTCCACTTCTTGGCGGGCTGCTCGAACAGGGACTCGATCCAGCGCCGCTTCTCGGGCTCCTGGATGTGCATGAACTCGACGCCGACGTGGCCGGAGTAGGCGGAGCGGAGCTGCTTGAGGATCTCCCGCAGCGTCATCGTCTCCTTGTCGTGGCCGCCGAACTGTCCGACGGGGAACTCGCGGTCGAGATCCCAGATGGTGAGGCCGTGCGCCTCGAGCTCGAGCTCGGGGTGGCTGCGCTGCTCGTACTCCAGCGGATCGATGTCGGCCATCAGGTGGCCCCACATCCGGTACGCGTTGATGAGCTGGATGACGCGGGCGCCCTTGCTCAGCTCGAACGTGCGGTGCGCGGAGTCGTCGGAGGCCCAGCGCAGCGGCAGGTAGGGCACGCGCAGCGACAGGAAGACCTCGTCGTAGAAGTCGTGCTTGCCGATGATCAGCTCGTGCAGCACCTTCAGGAACTCGCCCGACGTCGCGCCCTGGATGACGCGGTGGTCGTAGGTCGAGGTCAGGGTGGTGATCTTCGACACGGCGAGCTCGCGCAGCCGCTGGTCGGAGGCCGCCTGGAACTCCGGCGGGTAGTCCAGCGAGCCGACGCCCAGGATGACGCCCTGCCCGGTCATGAGGCGCGGCACGGAGTGGCTGGTGCCGATGCCGCCGGGGTTGGTCAGGGACGCGGTGGTGTTGGCGAAGTCGTCGACCGTCAGCTTGCCGTTGCGGGCCTTCTTGACCATCGCCTCGTAGCCCTGCCAGAACTCGCGGAAGTTCATCTGGTCGGCGCCCTTGATGTTGGGCACGAGCAGTTGGCGGGTCCCGTCCGACTTCACCTGGTCGATGGCCAGGCCGAGGTTGATCTGGTTGGGGATCACCAGCGTGGGCTTGCCGTCGACGACGTCGTAGGCGTTGTTCATGTCCGGGACCATCTTCAGGGCCTGGACCATCGCGTAGCCGAGCAGGTGCGTGAAGGACACCTTGCCGCCGGTGGTGCGCGCGAGGTGCTGGTTGATGATCTCGCGGTTGTCGATGAGCAGCTTGACCGGCAGGTTCCGGACGCTGGTGGCGGTGGGGACCGTCAGCGACAGGTCCATGTTCTTGGCGGTGCGCATCGGCGCGCCGCGCAGCGTCACCTTGGTGGGCTCGGCCTTCTCCTCGATCGGGCGGACCGCGGAGGGTCGGTTGGCGGACAGGCCGCCGCCGCTGCCGGGGTTGCGGGGGGTGCTGGGCACCGACGCCGTGGGCGCGGGTGCGGGCACCGGCGCCGCGGCCGGCGTCGACGCGACCGCGGGGGTCGGGGACGGCGTCGGAGCCGCCGGGGCGGGCGGCGCGGCGGGAGCGGCCGGGGCCGCGGGCGCCGGCTTGGCCAGCTCGACCTTGGGGTCGGGGGCGGGGGCGGAGTGCTGGGGGCCGGCTGCGCGGGGGCGGGGGCCGGGGGAGCGGACGGAGCGCTGCTCGCCGCGGGGGTGGCCGGGGCGGCGGACGCGTCCTGCGCGGCGCGCTGCTGGAAGAACGCGCGCCAGGAGGGGTCTACCGAATCCGGGTCGGACGAATATGCCTCGAACATCTCTTCGATGAGCCAGTCGTTGGCCCCGAAGTCCGTGAGGTCGCTGGAGTTGTTGCCGGGCGCCGTCGCCACAATTGCCTTCTTCCATTCGCTCGCGCATGAACGGCCTGCCTGGTCGACCGCTCGGGTTCGAGCTTAGCCAGGATTCCCGACGCGGACGAACCCCGCGTGCCGCGTGGCGGGCAGGTCGCCCCCGCCCTTTTCCGGCCCGTCCACCGAAGCTTCTCGGGTATCGGAACCGAAGCCCGTGCCGCGACCATGACGGCGTCCGGGAATGAGCCGACCCCCCGTCCGACGTGGATCGGACGAGGGGTGGAGGGCGCCCCCAGCAGGATTCGAACCTGCGCTCCCGCCTCCGGAGGGCGGTGCTCTATCCCCTGAGCTATGGGGCCGAATGGCCGCAGACGACTCTAGCACCCTTCGGACGTCCGCTCCGCCTCCGGCCGTCCGCGCCGGGCCGCCGTCCGCGCGGTGGCGCCGGTGGGGCGTCCGTGCCCCGACGTGGCAGAGTTGACCGGCGTGACACACATGCACGTTGCCGGTTCGATCCACGCTGATGCCACCTCCGCCGCACCCGTCTGGCTGGAGAAGCCGACCGACGCCAACGCGCTCGTCGACGGTCTGTGGAGCGGCACCGCCGTCCGCGGCGCCGGCGGCGAGATGCACCTGGGCGGGCTGCCGGTGACCGAGATCATCGAGCAGGCCGGGTCGCCCGTCTACGTGATCGACGAACTCGACTTCCGCGGCCGGGCGCTGACCTGGGCGGAGGCCTTCGAGGGCTGGAAGGTCTACTACGCCGGCAAGAGCTTCCTGTCGGGGACCATCGCGCGCTGGGTGCAGGAGGAGGGGCTCAACCTCGACGTCTGCTCGCTGGGCGAACTCACGGTCGCGCTGCGCGCCGGCTTCGACGCCGCCCGGATCGGCCTGCACGGCAACAACAAGTCCGAGGAACTGCTGCGGCTGGCGCTGACCGCGGGGGTCGGCCGGATCATCGTCGACAGCGCCGACGAGATCGCCCGCCTGGAGCGCCTGGGCGCCGAACTCAGCGTCCGGCCCGACGTGCTGATCCGCGTGACCACCGGCGTCGAGGCCCACACCCACGAGTACATCGCCACCGCGCACGAGGACCAGAAGTTCGGCTTCTCGATCTCCGGCGGTCAGGCCCTGGTGGCGCTGGTGCGCTGCCACGGCAGCGCCCAGGTGAACCTGGTCGGCATCCACAGCCACATCGGCTCGCAGATCTTCGACACCAACGGCTTCGAGGTCGCCACCCGCCGCACCCTGCGCCTGATGAGCCAGTTCAAGGAGGCCACGGGCGTGGCGCTGCCCGAGCTCGACCTGGGCGGCGGCTTCGGCATCGCGTACACCACCGACGACTCCCCGGCGACCGCGCACGACCTCGCGCGCGGGCTGGCCGAGATCATCGACCACGAGTGCCGCGCGTTCGGCCTGGAGCGGCCCCTGCTCTCGATCGAGCCCGGACGCGCCATCAGCGGCCCCGCCGGCACGGCGCTGTACACCGTCGGCACCATCAAGGACGTGGAACTCGGCGGCGGCCAGTCCCGGCGCTACATCAGCGTGGACGGCGGCATGAGCGACAACATCCGCCCGGCGCTGTACGCGGCGGAGTACTCCGCGGTGATCGCCGACCGGGTCAGCGACGCGGCCCCGACGCTGTCGCGCGTCGTCGGCCTGCACTGCGAGGGCGGCGACATCCTCGTGCGCGACACGTTCCTGCCGCGCGACATCCGGATCGGCGACGTGATCGCGGTCCCGGGCGCGGGCGCGTACAGCCGCTCGATGGCCAGCAACTACAACCACACGCCGCGGCCCCCGGTCGTGGCGGTCCGCGACGGTAGGGTGGCGACGATCATCCGCCGCGAGACACTGGACGACCTCCTGGCGCTCGACGCCGGGCTGGAGTGAGAAAGGGCGGGACGATTCCATGATGACGATCGGGGACGCCCCCGTGCGCGTGGCGCTGCTGGGTTGCGGCGTGGTGGGCTCGCAGGTGGCCCGCATCCTGGTGGAGCAGGCCGACGACCTGAAGGCGCGGGTCGGGCGCCCGCTGGAGCTGGTGGGCATCGGCGTCCGGACGCCGGGGCCGCGGCCCGGCATCGACGAGGCCCTGCTGACCACCGACGTCGAGGCGCTGGTGCGCCGCGAGGACGTCGACGTGGTCATCGAGCTGATCGGCGGCATCGAGCCCGCCCTCACCCTCATCCTCGCCGCGATCGAGACCGGCAAGTCGGTGGTGACCGCCAACAAGGCGCTGCTCGCCCAGCACGGCGCCGAGGTGTTCGGCGCGGCCCGCGCCTCCGACGTGGACGTCTACTACGAGGCGTCCGTGGCGGGCGCCATCCCGATCATCCGGCCGCTGCGCGAGTCGCTGGTGGGCGACGCGATCACCAGCGTGCTGGGCATCGTGAACGGCACCACCAACTACATCCTCGACCAGATGCACACCCACGGCTCCTCGTTCGCGGACGCCCTCGCCGAGGCCCAGTCGCTGGGCTACGCCGAGGCCGACCCGACCGCGGACGTCGAGGGGCACGACGCCGCCGCGAAGGCGGCGATCCTGGCGTCGCTGGCCTTCCACACCCGCGTCAACCTCACCGACGTCGACTGCGAGGGCATCACCGGCATCTCGACCGGCGACATCGCCGCCGCCGAGCGGCTCGGCTGCGTCGTGAAGCTGCTGGCGCGCTGCTCGGTGTCGGCCGACGGCACGGTGGCGGTCGGCGTCCACCCGACGATGGTGCCGGTCGAGCACCCGCTGGCCGGCATCCGCGGCGCCTACAACGCGGTCTTCGTCGAGTCGGTCAACGCCGGCCGGCTGATGTTCATGGGCCCCGGCGCCGGCGGCTCGCCGACGGCCTCGGCCGTGCTCGGCGACGTCGTCACGGCGGCCCGCAACCGCGTCCGCGGCGTCTCGGGTCCCGGCGAGTCCGCGTACAGCACCCCCGGCATCACCGATCCCGGCCGCGTCGAGTCCCGGTTCTACCTCTCGATCACCGTCCGCGACGAGCCCGGCGTGCTGGCCCGGGTGGCCGAGGCGATGGCCCGCCACGACGTCTCGATCGCCGCGGTGCGCCAGGAGCAACTCGGCGACGGCGGCTACGCCCGCATCGGCGTCACCACGCACGAGGCGCCGTACGCCTCGGTGCGCGACGTCGTCTCGCTGCTGACCGCGACCAACGACGTCCACGGCGACGTGCGCCTGCTGCGCGTGGAAGGAGCCTGACCATGCTGCTGGCCTGCCTCGACCTCGAGGGCGTGCTGGTCCCCGAGATCTGGATCGGCGTCGCGGAGCGCACCGGGCTGGACGAGCTCCGGCTCACCACGCGCGACATCGCCGACTACGACGAGCTCATGACGCACCGGCTGGCGGTGCTGGACGCCCACGGCATCACGCTGTCGCAGATCCAGGACGTGATCGCGGGGCTGACCCCGCTGCCCGGGGCCGCCGCGTTCCTCGACTGGCTGCGCGAGCGCTTCCAGGTCGTCATCCTCTCCGACACCTTCTACCAGTTCGCGATGCCGCTGATGGCCCAGCTGGGGCACCCGACGCTGCTGTGCCACGACCTGGAGATCACCGACGACAGGATCACCGGCTACCGGCTGCGCCAGAGCGACCAGAAGACCAAGGCGGTGGCGGCGTTCCAGTCGCTCAACCTGTCCGTGGTCGCGGCGGGGGACTCCTACAACGACACGGGCATGCTCGCCCAGGCGCAGGCCGGCATCCTGTTCAACCCGCCGGCCAACGTCATCGAGGAGTTCCCGCAGTTCCCGGTGACCCGCGACTACGACGAGATGCGCGCGGCGTTCGAGGAGGCCCGGCTCCGTGTCGGCTAGCCCGACCGAACCGGACGCCCGCGGCGTCGACGTGCCCGCCGAACAGCGGACACCGCAGCCGGACGCCCCCGCCGAGGCGACGACCCCGACCGAGATGGCCTCCGATCCGACGACGCGGACGGAGCCCGGGCCCCAGCAGCCCGACCCCGGGACGACCGACGCGCGGCACGCCCGCTGGTCGCTCCGCTCGGTGCTGATCGCGCTGGCGTGGTTCCTGCCGCCGCTGGGCGCCGGGCTGTGGATGGCGGCCGTCACGATCCCGGGCGGCTCGTTCGACCCGTGGGCGCCCGCGATGATCGACCTCGACGTCTACCGGCGCACCGGGTCGATGCTCCTGGCCGGCCAGGACATCTACGTGGCCGAGGGGCTGCCCTGGATCTACCCGCCGTTCGCCGCCTTCTTCACCGTCCCCCTGGCCGTCGTGCCGCTCGGGGTGGCGCAGGTGTTCTGGATCGTGCTGACCGTGGGCCTGCTCATGGCGATGCTGTACCGGCTGGGGCTCTCGGGCTGGGTGCTGTCGGTGGCGACCACCGCCGCCGTCCTGCTGGCCGAGCCGGTGCGCGAGACCCTCGGCTTCGGCCAGCTCGGCGTCCTGCTCGTCGCCGCGGCCGTCCTGGACTCGATGCCGGGGCGCCGGATCTTCGGGCGCCGCCTCACCCCCGAGGGCACCTGGATCGGGCTGGCCACCGCCGTGAAGCTGACGCCGGCCACGGTCGCGGCCTACCAGTTCTTCGCCGGACGCCGCCGCCCCGGCCTGGTCGCCTTCTTCACGTTCGTGGCCGCGACGGGTCTCGGCGTCCTTCTGATGCCCGCGGGCTCGCTGCACTACTGGGGCGGGCTGCTCTCGGGCGACTCGGGGATCAACGCCGGGATCGTGTTCAAGACCAACCAGTCCGTGATGGGCGCGTGGGCCCGGCTGTTCGGCGAGCTGTCGCGCGGCGGGCTCGTGCTGAGCGCCGTGATGGCCGTCGTCGGCATCGTCGCCGCCGTGCTCGTGCACCGGGCCGGCCAGGCCGCGCTCGCGATCTGCCTCGCGGGCCTGACCAGCCTTCTCGCGTCCCCGATCAGCTGGTCGCATCACTACGTGTGGATCGTCCCGCTGACCGTGGTGCTGGTGACGGGCCGCTCCCTGGCGCTGCCGGTGCGGGTGCTCGGGCTGTTCTACGCCGCCTGGGTGTGGGCCGCCCCGTTCCAGGCGCTGCCCGGCGGCGACGGCGCGGAGCTGCGCTACACCGCGGGCCAGCAGCTCATCGACAACGCGGGCATCGTGCTCGGGATCTGCTTCGTCGTGCTGTGCGGGGTCTCCGCGCTGGTGCGGCGGGGCGGGTCGTCCGCGTTGCTGCGCGACGGCGTGGTAGTCTCGTCCTAACGCACGAGGTTGCGTCGCCCCCGCAGGCGGGTGCCGGGTTCATTCCGGCGAAGATCTGCTCCCTTCAAACTTGACGCGTCGTGCGTTGGTCGTTCGGGCCCGCAGACGTCGCGTGCCCCGCGGCACGGTGCCCCGGGGAACCCGAGAGGATCCCAGTGTCCGACATCGATTCGATGCTCCTGCCCGATCTGAAGAAGCTCGCCGGCTCGCTCGGCGTGAAGGCGACGGGCCTGCGCAAGGCCGAACTGGCCGCCGCGATCCGCGCCCACCAGTCGGGCGGCGCGACGAACGGTCGCTCGTCCGCGGCCCGCGAGGCCCGCGCCACCCTCCCGCTGGACGCCGCCCGCAGGCCAGCGAGGTCGCCGCCGTGCAGCGCACGCGCCGCGAGCGCCCCGCCCGCGCCGAGTCCGAGCAGCCCGAGCGCCGCGAGCAGTCCGACCGCCGCGAGCAGCAGCCCGAGCGTCGCGAGCAGCAGTCCGAGCGCCGCGAGCAGTCCGAGCGCGCCGAGCGCCAGGACGCGCCCGCCGACGGCGACGACGTCGCGTCGCGGCTCGAGGCGCTCGCCGCCGACGCCCCGCGCCGCAACCGTGGCCGCAACCGCGGCTCCGAGGGCGGGCAGGCCGCGCCTGAGGCGTCCGAGGAGCGCCAGGCGCCCCAGCAGAACATGAACAACAACAGCAACTCCGGCGGCGGCAACCGCCAGGACTCCTACGACGACGACGGCCAGGGCGGCCGCCGCAACCGTCGTCGCCGCAACCGCGACCGCAACAGCCGGCGCAGCGGCAGCGGCGGCGGCACCAACCGCAACGCGGGCCTGGACAAGATGGAGGCCGAGCCGACCGTCAACGAGGACGACGTCCTGACCGAGGTCAGCGGCATCCTCGACGTGCTCGACAACTACGCGTTCGTCCGCACCTCCGGCTACCTGCCCGGCCCGAACGACGCCTACGTGTCGCTGTCGATGGTGAAGAAGTGGGGCCTGCGCAAGGGCGACATCGTCACCGGCTCCATGCGCGCCCACCGCGAGGGGGAGCGGCAGAAGTTCAGCCCGCTGGTGCGGATCGACACCATCAACGCGGCCGACCCGGCGCTGGCCAAGGACCGCCCGGAGTTCAACAAGCTCACGCCGCTCTACCCGCAGGAGCGCCTGCGGCTGGAGACGACGCCGACCAACATGACCGGCCGCATCATCGACCTGGTCGCCCCGATCGGCAAGGGCCAGCGCGGCCTGATCGTCTCCCCGCCGAAGGCCGGCAAGACCATGGTGATGCAGTCCATCGCCAACGCGATCGTGGCCAACAACCCCGAGGTGCACCTCATGGTCGTGCTCGTCGACGAGCGCCCCGAGGAGGTCACCGACTTCCAGCGCTCGGTCAAGGGCGAGGTCATCGCGTCCACGTTCGACCGGCCGGCCGACGACCACACCACGGTCGCGGAGCTGGCCATCGAGCGCGCCAAGCGCCTGGTGGAGCAGGGCCACGACGTGGTCATCCTGCTCGACGGCATCACCCGCCTGTCGCGCGCCTACAACCTCGCCGCGCCGGCGTCCGGCCGCATCCTGTCCGGCGGCGTCGACTCCGCGGCGCTCTACCCGCCGAAGAAGTTCTTCGGCGCGGCCCGCAACGTCGAGCACGGCGGCTCGCTGACCATCCTCGCGACTGCCCTGGTCGAGACCGGCTCCAAGATGGACGACGTCATCTTCGAGGAGTTCAAGGGCACCGGCAACATGGAGCTGCGCCTGCGCCGCGAGATGGCCGACAAGCGCATCTTCCCGGCCATCGACGCCGTCGCGTCCGGCACGCGCCGCGAGGAGCAGCTCATGACCCGCGAGGAGCTGGCCATCATGTGGAAGCTCCGCCGCGTCCTGAGCGGCCTGGACGACCAGGCGGCGCTGGAGATGCTCATCAACCGCCTGAAGAAGACCCAGACGAACCTCGAGTTCCTGCACGTCATCAGCCGGACGACCCCCAGCAACGACTGACCCGACGCGGCAGCGCCGACCCTTGCGCGGCGCGCCGTACGGACGCCACCCTTGAGGCGGCGGGCACCCGGGTCCGCCCGGGTCCCCAGGAGCGGCGATGTCGCAGCCCGAGGTACGCATCGCGCTGATCGGCGCTGCGGCGCGGGCGGGACGCGCGGCCGCGAAGGGCCACGTCGGCCTCCTGGGGTCGCCCGCCGAGGCCGGCTGGTGGATCTGCGATCCGGACACCGACCTGCCGCCGCTGCGCCCGGGGGTCCGGCTCGTCCTGCTGGGTGAACCCCCACTCCGCCCACGGGTGAGCGCGGCGTCGACTGGTTCGTGCTGCGGCGGTCCGGGCTGGCGGGTCTGGTGGCGCTGCTGGCGCGCGGCGTGGCGCCCGAGGTGGCCCTCGCCCTGCTCGAGCGGCCGGCTTCGGGCTCGGACGCGGAACCCGACCGGCCCGGGGTCGCCACCGAAGGGCCGCACGGAGCCGACGACCGGGAACTGCACACCGCCACCGACCGGCCCGCGCCCGCACGCCCTCGCCGGACGCCGAGGCCCACCCGCCCACGCCGCCCCGGGTCCCGCAATCCGTCCTCGGGGACGGGCCCGGGGCGCCCCCGGCCGCGGCCGGCTCCTGCGCCGCAGGCGGGGGCAGGGCCCGAGCCCATCCACCCGGAGCAGCGGACGGCGGCCGACGCGCGCCGGCTCACCGCCGACTTCTACGACGCCGACACTCCGCTGCGGCGGGCCCTGCCCCCGCGCGCGGCGCTCACCCTCGTGCTCCGCATCGCGGTGCCCGAGGCGGGGCAGCCCGCCGGTGACGTGGCGGTGCCGCTGCCCGAGGATCCGAGCCGGGCGAGCGTCGTGCTGGACGTGACGGTCGCCGGCGCGTCCTGGCCGCGCCCGCAGACCCAGCAGATCGCGGTGCCGACCGGCGAGCCCGGCGCCCCCAGCACGTCGGCGGCATTCGACCTCGTCACCCCCGACGCCGGGGGCGTGGTGGACGTGCAGGTCAGCGTCACGCACCGCGGGCGCCCCCTCCAGGTGGCCGCGATCCTCGCCCCGGTCCGGGCGCGGCCCGCGCCGGGCGACCGCGTGGACGTGTCGGTGAGCGCCACGACGTCCGGGCCGCTGCCCGTGCCCGGGCTGGCGGCGGGAGCGACCCGCGAGGCGGTCACCGTCGACGCCCGCGGCTCGGACCTGGTGAACCTCGCCACCGGCGACCTGGTCCCGCAGTCCGACGTCGCGGACCTGCTGCGCGCGGCGGGCGCCTCGCTGTCGCGCGTCCTTGGCTCGCCGCTGGCGCCGGCGAGCTTCGCCGACCCGCAGGCCCGGGCGCTGCTCGTCGAACTGGCCCGGCGGGGGCCACGCTCCGGCAACGGCTGGCCCCGCTCGGGCTGGGCGACACTGCCGAGCTCAACCTGCTCGTCCTGGGGCACGGGACGCTGTTCCCCTTCGAGCTGGTCTACTCCGGGCCGGCGCCGCGCCGCGGTGCCACCGTCTGCGAGCACCCCGGCCCCGACTGCCCGCCGCCGACCAGCCGCCGCGTGTGCCCGCGCGCCTTCTGGGGCGCGTCCCGCGTGATCTGCCGGACCGTGCAGCGCCATGCGTGGGCACCGGCGCCGGGCCCGGTCCGGCTCGGCCCGGCGCTGTTCGCGGCGGCGGCGCGGGCCGACGCCGGATCCCTCGAGCCCGCGCCCTCGGGGGTGGCGCTGGCCGGCCTCGCGGCCGCGGCGTCCGGGACGCCGGTGCGGGTGACGAGCTGGACGGCCTGGCGGCGCGAGATCCGGACCCGCGGCCCGGGGCTGCTGGTGGTACTCGGCCACGTCGAGGAGGTGCCGGGCGACCGCGTCCTGGAGATCGGGCGCGCCTCCGACCTGTCGCTGGCCGACGTCGGCGCCGCGCACGTGCTGCGGGCCGGGGGAGCGCCGCCGCTGGTCGTGCTGGTCGCCTGCTCGACGGCCCTGGCCGCGGACCCGTTCGGGTCGCTGCACGGCGCGTGGCTCGACCACGGGGCGGCCGCCGTCGTCGGGACGCTCGCGCAACTGAACGGGGTGCAGGGCGCCGAGGCGACCGTCGCGCTGGTCTCGGCGCTGCGCGAGGTCGCCGCGTCCGGGCGGGACGGCGGCCTGGGCGCGGCCGTGACGGCGGCCCGCTCGGCGCTGCTGGCGCGCGGGCTGCTGGTGGGGCTGCTGCTGATCTCCCACGGGGAGATCGCGCTGGAGGTGGCGGCCTGATGTTCAGGGTGGTGGCGCTGCCGGCGGGTCCGGGCGACGCGGTGATCGTGGAGTACGGCCCCGCGCGGGCCCCGCGGCGGTTGCTGATCGACGCCGGGCCGCGGCACGCCTGGGCGGCCCTCGCGGCGCGGCTGCGGCGCCGCGCCGCCGACCGCTACGAGGTGCTCGTCGTCACCCACGTCGACGAGGACCACATCGGCGGCGTGCTCGAACTGCTGGACGACCCCGGCCTTGCGCCGCGGGTGCAGGCGGTGTGGTTCAACGGCTACGTGCACTGCGAGCGGGGCGGCAACGTGCTCGGGCCTGTGCACGGCGAGCAGTTGACCCGCCGGATCGTGGATCTGGCCGTGCCGTGGAACCCGGGTTGGCCGCGGCCCGTCGGGCCGGGGCTCGGGGGTCCCGTCGTCGCGCCGGTGTCCGGGCCGCTGCCGGCACTGGACCTGCCCGGCGGCGCCAGGGCCGTGCTGCTCGGCCCCGCCCCGGCGCAGCTGAAGCGGCTCGCCCGGACGTGGCGCGACGTCGTGACGAAGGCCGGGCTGGTGCCCGGGGCCGGCGCCGAGGGCGACGGTGCGGCCGTCCGGCAGCGCCCGCGGACGTGGGGCGACCTGCCCGCGACGCTGGACGCGGCGGCGCTCGCGCGGCTGGCGGCCGGCCGGTCCCGCGACGGGTCGGCGGCGAACGGCTCCAGCATCGCCGTCGTGCTGGAGTTCGAGGGGCGCCGGGTGCTGCTCCCCGGCGACGCCCACGGCCCGCCGCTCGCCGCCGCGATCGCCCGCTACGGCGCCGAGGTGGGGGAGTCGCGGCCGCGGTTCGACCTGGTCAAGCTGCCGCACCACGGCTCCGGGGCCAACGTCACCGACGAACTGGTGGCCTCCTGGCTCGCGCACCGTTTCCTCGTCAGCACCGACGGCACCGGGTACGCCCACCCCGACGACGCCGCGATCGCCCGGCTGATCCTGGCGGCGGAGACGGACCGCCCCGAGTTCCACGCCAACCACCCCGGCGGCGGGCTCGCCCGCTGGTCGGCGCGCGCCGGCGAGGTCGCCGCACGCTTCGTGTTCCCCAGGACGCCGGCCGCCGGCCTGACCGTCACCGTGTAGGACGCCGTCGGCGTCCCCGACCCACCAGGGAGGTCCCCATGACCGAGCCGCTCCCCACCCGCTCCTGCGACGTCATCATGAAGGGCGGCATCACCAGCGGTGTGGTGTACCCGCGCGCGCTGGCCCGGTTCGCGCGCGACTACCGGCTCCGGCGGCTGGGGGGCGCCTCCGCCGGCGCCATCGGCGCCGCGCTGGGGGCCGCGGCCGAACACGGACGCGGCAGGGACGGCGGCGGGTTCGAGGCGCTGGAGGCGATCCCCGAGCAACTGGGGGAGGGCCGCCTGGCCGCCCTGTTCCAGGCGGGCCCGCGCACCCGGCCGCTGCTCGGGCTGATGCTCGCCGCGACCGGCCACGACGCGCCCGGCGCTGCCTCGTCCGGGCTCGGGCGCGCCCGCGGCGTCGCGGCGGCGCTCCTGCGGGGCTGGCCGGTCGCCGCGCTCCTCGGCGCGCTCCCGGGGCTCGCCGGCCTCGCGCTGGCCGTGGTGGTCGGCGGCTGGGCCGGGGTCGGCGTCGGCGCCCTCGCGCTGGTGGTGCTGCTGGTCGGGGTGGCGGTCGGCGCGGGGGTCGGGGTCGCGCGCACCCTGACCCGCGACGTCCCGGCCCAGGGGTTCGGGATCTGCACGGGCCTCGGAGAGCCGGGCGGCGGCCCCGGCTTCACCGAGTGGCTCGCGCACACCATCAACGCCCTCGCGGGCCGCCCCGACGAGGCCCCGCTGCTGTACGGGCACCTGTGGACCGGCGGCGAGGAGGTCGCCGACGTGGCGGAGGATGCGCGCGCCGTCGACCTGCGGATGGTCAGCACGTGTCTCACCCAGGCCCGCCCCTACGAGATGCCGTGGGCGGCCCGCACGTTCTTCTACGAGCCCCGCGAGTGGGCGCGGTTGTTCCCCGCGGAGGTGATGGCCGCCCTCGAGGCCGCGCCGCGCGGCCGTGACCTCGACGTCGACGCGTCCTGGGAGGACGAGGCGGCGGCGGCGCTGCCGCGCCCGCTGCGGCGCCTGCCCGACCCCGAGCAACTGCCCGTCGTGGTGTCGGTACGGATGTCGCTGAGCTTCCCGCTGCTCATCAGCGCCGTGCCGCTGTGGACCGTCGACCGGCGCAGCGACCAGACCCGCGCGGCCGTTCGGGCCCGGCGCGCCGGACGCGACGACGGTCCGGCCCCGCAGTTCCAGAAGGTGTGGTTCACCGACGGCGGCTTCTGCAGCAACTTCCCCGTCCACCTGTTCGACGACGCGCTGGCCACGCGTCCGACCTTCGCGATCAACCTCGGCTCCTTCCTGCCGGGCCGCGTCCCCCAGGACGACGAGGCGCGCAACATCGAGTGGAGCCGCACCAACGCCGCGGTCCTGCCCAGCCACCGGGACGTGCCGGAGCGGGGCTGGGGCGCGGTGACGGGGTTCTTCGGCGCCGCGCTGGCGACCTCGCGGGAGTGGACCGACGCCACCCAGCTCAGCGCCCCGGGCATGCGCGACCGGGTCGTGCGGGTGCTCCAGTCCGACACGGAGGGCGGCCTCAACCTGTTCATGGACGGCCCGACGATCGAGCGACTCGCCGCCCGCGGAGAGGCGGCCGCGGCGGCGCTGACCGGCAGGTTCACCGGCGAGGACGGGCGCGGGGTGACCGGCTGGGACAACCACCGCTGGGTGCGCTACCGGGCCCTGATGGCGGCCCTGCCGACGTGGCTGCGCGCCTACGCCGAGGGCCGCGCCGCGATGGCCGACCTGGACGCCGCCGACCCGCCGAGCTACCCCATGAGCGTCCGCGCACGGGACGTCGCCGCCGACCTGGACGCCGCCCTCCGGGGCGCGGCTGCCCGGGTGGATGACTCCGGGTCCTCGGCCGGCGTGGGAGATCTCACCTCGGCGCCCCGGCCGCTCACGGTGCTCCGCCGCACCCCGCAGCTTTGACGCCGCGCCGCCGGCGGACCGGGGGAGTTTGGATCCCCGGCCGCGGCGCGGCATAATGAATCCTCGGTGCCGGTTCACGCCCGAGCCACAGGCTCGACATCCTTCGGCGACCCGGCCCGTCACCGATAAGGAGATCTCCCATGAAGCAGGGCATTCACCCCGAGTACGTGGAGACCCAGGTCAGCTGCACCTGCGGTAACACGTTCACCACCCATTCCACCGCGACCTCCGGCGTGATCCGCGCCGAGGTCTGCGCCGCCTGCCACCCGTTCTACACGGGCAAGCAGAAGATCCTCGACACCGGCGGCCGCGTCGCCCGCTTCGAGAAGCGCTACGGCAAGAAGAACGGCTAGTTCCTCTCCACGCCGGGTGTCAGGATTCGCGTCCTGGCACCCGGCGTCGTCGTTGCACCCCCGCCGGGGTGCATCTCACCACCGCAGAGGACGCCCATGTTCGCCAACGCCGCAGCGATCGTCGCCGAGTACGACGAGCTGACCGCCGCCCTGGCCGACCCGGCCACGCACGCCGACACCGCGCTGTCGCGGCGGGTGGGGCGCCGGTACGCCGAGCTGACCCCCATCGTGAAGGCGCTCGCCGAACACGAGACGCTCACCGCCGACCTGCAGGCCGCCCGGGAGCTGGCCGACGAGGACGCGGCGTTCGCCGAGGAGGCCACGGCGCTGGAGACCCGGCTGGCGGCGTCCTCGGAGAAGCTCGCCGAACTGCTGGCTCCGCGCGACCCCCACGACAGCGCCGACGCCCTGCTCGAGATCAAGTCGGGCGAGGGCGGGGAGGAGTCGGCGCTGTTCGCCGGCGACCTCGTGCGGATGTACTCCCGCTACGCCGAGCACCGCGGCTGGAAGGTCGAGGTGCTCGACGCGACCGAGACCGACCTGGGCGGCTTCAAGTCGCTCACCATGGCGGTCAAGGCGGGCGGTGGCTCCGCCCCGGACGCCATGCCCTACGGCGTGTTGAAGTTCGAGGGCGGCGTGCACCGGGTGCAGCGCGTCCCCGTCACCGAGACCCAGGGACGGATCCACACCTCGGCCGCCGGCGTCCTGGTGATGCCCGACGTCGACGACGACGCCGAGATCGAGATCGACCCCGACGACCTGCGCGTCGACGTCTACCGCAGCTCGGGCAAGGGCGGGCAGGGCGTCAACACCACCGACTCCGCCGTCCGGCTCACCCACCTGCCGACCGGCGTGGTCGTGACGTGCCAGAACGAGCGCAGCCAGCTGCAGAACAAGGCGTCCGCGATGCGGATCCTGCGCGCCCGGCTCGCCGCGCTGGCCGCGGAGCAGGCCGAGGCCGAGGCGTCCGCGAGCCGCCGCTCCCAGGTCCGCACCGTGGACCGCTCCGAGCGGATCCGCACGTACAACTTCCCCGAGAACCGGATCGCCGACCACCGGATCGGCTACAAGGCCTACAACCTGGACGCGGTGCTGGCCGGCGACATGTCCGGGGTCATCGAGGCGCTCCAGGCCGCCGACCTGGCCGAGCGGCTGGCGTCCGCCGGTGCCTGAGCGTCCCGTCTCGGCCGTCGTGGCCGCCACGGCGTCCCGGCTCGGCTCGGTCGCGGAGGCGCGGCTGCTGCTGGCCCACGCCCTGGGCGTCGAACCGAACCGGCTGCTGCTGGCCGATCCGCCGGACGCCGCCGCCCTGGCGCGGCTGGACGCCGGCGTGGCGCGCCGGGAGGCGGGGGAGCCGCTGCAGCACATCACCGGGTCCGCGCCGTTCCGCACCGTGACGCTGGAGGTCGGGCCCGGCGTGTTCATCCCGCGCCCCGAGACCGAGGTCATGACGGGCTGGGCGCTGGACCGGCTCGCCGAGATCATCGCCGCGGGGGTCGCCGAGCCGCGGGTCGTCGAGTTGTGCGCCGGCTCGGGCGCCATCACCAAGGCGCTCGCGACCGAGGCGTCCGCCGGCTCGTTCCACTGCGTCGAACTGTCGCCGGACGCCTGGCCCTACCTCGCCGCGAACCTCGCCGGGCTCCACGTGGACGCCCGCCTGGGGGACATGGCCGACGCGTTCGGCGACCTGGACGGCACCGTCGACCTCGTGATCGCCAACCCGCCCTACGTCCCCCTGGAGCATTGGGCGGACGTGCCCGCCGAGGTGCGCGACTTCGACCCGGCGCTGGCGCTGGTGTCCGGCGAGGACGGCCTGGACGCCATGCGGGTCGTGGCCGAGGTGGCGGCGCGGCTGCTGCGCCCGGGCGGCTTCGCGTGCGCCGAGCACGCCGAGGTGCAGGTCGACAGCGCCCCCGCCGTGTTCGTGGCCACGGGGGCGTTCACCCAGGTCCGCGACCGGCGCGACCTCACCGATCGACCGCGGTTCGTGACCGCGGTCCGGGCTGGCAGGATGGTTCCGTGACGAGCAACGTGATCGCGATCACCGACCAGGAGGCGGCCTTCTCCGCCGCGCAGGACGCCATCGCCGCGGGCGAGGTGATCGTGCTGCCGACCGACACCGTATACGGGGTCGGGGCGGACGCCACCTCCGGGGCGGCGGTGCAGCGCCTGCTGGACGCCAAGGAGCGCGGGCGCGACTTCCCGCCCCCGGTGCTGGTGGCCGAGGTCGGCATGGTGCGCGCGCTGGCCACGGGGGTCGACGACCGGCTCACCAGGCTCGCCGAGGCGTTCTGGCCCGGCGCGCTCACCGTCATCCTCAAGGCCCGCGAGACGCTGCGGATGGACCTGGGCGACCGCGGTGACACGATCGCCGTGCGCGTCCCCGATCAGGAGTTCACCCGGGAACTGCTGCGCCGCACCGGCCCGCTGGCGGTCAGCAGTGCCAACGTGCACGGGCGCGACGCCGCCACCACGATCGAGCAGGCGCTGGAGCAGCTGGGGGAGCGGTGCACCGTCTACCTGGACGCGGGCACCATGGACGGCAGCGTCCCCTCCACCATCGTCGACCTCACCGGCCCGCAGGCCCGCGTCCTGCGCGACGGCCGGATCTCGGTGGCCGAGCTGAACGAGGCGGTGCCCGGCCTGGTCGAGGTCCCCGCCGAGGAGCCGACCGCCGAGGACCCGACGACCGACGCGCAGTCCGAGGGGGAGACGCCGGAGTCCGACGCGCCGACGACCGAGACGCCCGACTCTGACGCGCCGGGATCCGAGACTCCCGAGGCTGACGCGCCGGGGTCCGAGGCGCCCGGGTCCGACGCCCCGACCACCGAGGCTCCCGAGTCTGGGGCGGGGCCTGTGTCGGAGTCCGAGGTGCCCGAGCCTGAGACCGAGTCAGAGGCACCCGGCGCGGGGGCGTCCGACACCCCGGCGGCGCAGGCCGCCGCGACGGAGCCGGAGGGGACGGGCCCGGACGCCGACCGGGCCTGACACCGACGTGCGCGAGTATCTGCTGGTCCTGTTCGTGGCCGCGGGCGTCACGTACGTGGCCGCGAGCCTCGCGCGCCGCTACGCCTTCCGGTTCAACGCTGTCGCGCTGGTGCGCGACCGCGACGTCCACACCAAGCCGGTGCCGTACTTCGGCGGCGTCGCCATGCTCGCCGGGCTGATCGCCGCGCTCATCCTGGCGACGAACCTGCCCTGGCTGGGGAGATTCGAGCTCGTGCAGCGCGACGCCTGGGCCATCTTCCTGGGCGCCCTGGTGATCTGCGTCGTGGGCGTGATCGACGACCTGTTCGAGCTGGGCGCCGCCGCCAAGTTCTCCGGGGAGGTGCTCGCGGCCGGGATCGTGGTGCTCAACGGCGTGAAGTTCTACTGGATCCCGCTGCCCGACCGCATCATCGCGCTCGACAACATCGCCGCCATCGCGCTGGCCGTCTTCGTCATCCTGTTCTGCACCAACGCCGTCAACTTCATGGACGGTCTCGACGGCCTCGCCGCCGGCGTGGTCGCCATCGGGGCGGCGTCCTACTTCCTGTACGCCTACCTGCTCAGCTACGAGCAGGACCTGGTGCGCGCCACCACGAGTTCGCTGGTGACCGTGGCGCTGGTGGGGATCTGCCTGGGGTTCCTGCCGCACAACATCCACCGGGCGCGGATGTTCATGGGGGACAGCGGCGCGCTGCTGCTGGGCTTCCTGCTCGCCACCTCGGTGATCAGCCTGACCGGACAGCTGGACCCGTCCCGGCTCAACGCCGGCGGGGGAGCGCTGTTCTCGGCCTACCTGCCGCTGCTGCTGCCGTTCGCGGTGCTGGCGCTGCCCGTCATCGACCTCGTCAGCGCGTACGTGCGGCGCACGCTCGCGGGCAAGCTCTGGTTCGAGGCCGACAAGCAGCACCTGCACCACCGCATGCTGCAGTTGGGGCACAGCCACCGCCGCGCCGTCGGGCTGCTGTGGCTGTGGGCCGCCGTCATCGCGTTCGGCGCGGTGGGCATCGGCATCGTCGACGGGTGGTGGCCGATCGCCGCCACGGTGGCCGGGCTGGCGCTCGCGGCCGTCCTGACCTTCTGGCCCCGGATCCGTGGAGGGACGCATGGCTGACCGGAAACCCCCCAGCCCCAACGTGCAGCGCGCGCTGCGCCTGCTGCAGGCGGGGCTGGTCGGCGGACACGTCGCGGCGCTCACCGCCGTCGGCCTGTTCTGGGCGATCGCCGGGCCCGAGGCGGGCATCACCGCGGCCATCGCCGCCGCGGCCACGATCGCGTTCTACGCCATCGCGCTCGGCGCGCAACTCATGGTCGCCGACGCGGCGCCCAAGGTCGTGCTGTTCGCCTGGCTCGCGTCCTACCTCGCGCGCGTCACCGTGCTCGGGCTGGCGCTGGCGGTCACCCTCACCCAGGCCGACCGGTTCGCGTGGCTCGACCCGGTCGCCCTGGTCGTCACCACCATCGCGGTGGTGCTGGGATGGCTGGGCTTCGAGCTGTACGCCTACTCCAAGCTCCGGATCCCGGTGTTCGACCCTCCCGAGGTGTCCAGCGACGGGCCACCGATGTGACTCAGCCCGGCAGGGTTGCTAGAGTTCCTGCCGCACCGGACCTCCCTTTTGGCGGCTGCGTGCGCTGACGGCATGACCGACCGCACAAGGAGGCGCAATGGGCGGTACCAACGGGTTGCTTCTTCTACCGTTGGAGGGCGAATCGTGGCCGCCGGGCGAGCACAGCTTCGGTTCGCGACCCCTGTTCCCCGGCATTCTGCCCGATTGGGTGAACAACCACGCCGCGCAGGCGGTGATCGCCGCAGCGCTGGTGATCGCGTTCTGGCTGTGGATGTCGCGGAACCAGAAGATCGTCCCCACGCGTAGGCAGGCCATCGGCGAGACGTTCTACGACCTCGTCCGCAACGGCATCGCCCGCGACATCCTGGGGCACGACTTCCGGCGCTACCTGCCGTTCCTGCTGGCCCTGTTCTCCTTCATCCTGGTGAACAACCTCTTCGGCCAGTTCTTCATCTTCATGTTCCCGACGTTCTCCAAGATCGGGTTCGCGTGGGGCCTGGCGCTGTGCGCCTGGGTGCTCTACAACGGCGCAGGCATCCGCAAGTGGGGCCTGTTCGGGTACCTCAAGCACGCCACGCTGCCGGCCGGGGTGCCCAAGCCGCTGTGGTTCCTCATCATCCCGCTGGAGTTCCTCTCCAACATCATCGTGCGCCCGCTGACGCTCGGGCTGCGTCTCTTCGCGAACCTGTTCGCGGGGCACCTCGTCATCATGGTCTTCGTGGTCGGCGGCACCATGCTGCTCACGGCGACCCAAACGCTGGAGGGCTTCCCCGTCCCGCTGCTGAACGTGGCCGGCGTCGTGTCGATCCTGTTCAGCTTCGCCATCTTCGCCCTGGAACTGCTCGTCGGTTCCATCCAGGCGTACATCTTCACCGTGCTGACCGCGCAGTACGTGGCCTCGGCCACCGCGGACGACCACTGATAATCCCCCGTTGACTTTCGCCTGAAAGAAACCATCCGAAAGGAAAACCCAATGCTCCCCTTCCTGGAGATCACGATCAACGGCTCGATCAACATGATCGGCTACGCGCTCGCGACCCTCGGCCCGGCCCTGGGTGTCGCCTGGATCTTCGCGTCCGTGATCAACGGCACCGCGCGCCAGCCCGAGGCCCGCGGCGCGATGATGGGCACCGCCTGGATCGGCTTCGCCGTGGTTGAGGCCCTGGCCATCATCGGTATCGCCCTGGCCTTCGTGCTGCAGTGATCTGGGGCACACCCATGTTGCCCCTTCTTGAAGGCATCAACCTCGGGCCGCTCCTGCCGGAGCACCCCGAGGAACTGATCGTCGGCATCATCCTGTTCCTGATCATCTGGTTCGTGGCGGCCAAGTTCGTCGTCCCGAAGTTCGAGGCGACCTACGCGGAGCGCACCGAGGAGATCCAGGGCGGGATCGAGAAGGCCGAAGCCGCCCAGGCCGAGGCAGCCGCCGCGCTGGAGGAGTACCGGGCCCAGCTCGCCTCCGCCCGCGAGGAGGCCTCGCGCATCCGTGAGGACGCGAAGTCCCAGGGCGCGGCCATCATCGCCGACATGCGCCAGCAGGCGACCGAGGAGAGCAGCCGACTGCTCTCCAACGCCAAGGCCCAGATCGAGGCCGAGCGCGCGACCGCGGTGACGCAGCTGCGTTCCGAGGTCGGTGGCCTGGCCACCACGCTCGCCGGTCGGATCATCGGCGAATCGCTGGACGACGACGAGCGCGCGGCCCGCACGGTCGACCGCTTCATCGCCGACCTCGAAGCGCACCCGGCGGGTCAGGCATGAGCGCCGCCGCCGAAGCCCGCCTGAAGGCGCTGGACGCGGTCGCGGACGCACAGCCCGCCTCCGCGGCGCTGGCCGACGACCTGTTCGCCGTGGCGGACGCCGTCGCGGGCCAGCCCGCCCTGCGCCGGGCGCTGACCGATCCGTCCACTCCGGACGAAGCGCGCCAGGGCCTGGCCGAGGCGCTGCTGAGCTCCCGCGTGGGGGCGCCGGCAGTGGCCGTGGTGGGTCAGGCGGCACGCGCCCGCTGGAACAGCGCCGCGTCGTTCGTCGCCGCCCTCGAGCGGCAGGGCGTCCGCGCCCTGTTGCGGGTGGCGCAGGACGAGGGCCGCCTCGACCAGCTCGAGGACGAACTGTTCAAGGTCGAGCGCGCGGTGGACGCCCACCCGGAACTCCGCAGCGCCCTGGCCGACCGGCAGGCGCCGATCGAGGGGCGGCAGCAGCTGCTCAGCGACCTGATCGCCGGCAAGGTGCTCGCCCCCGTGGAGCAGTTGGCCCGCCGCGCCGTCGTGGCGCGCAAGCGGACCTTCGACCTCACCGTGGACAGCTACCTCACCGCGGCCGCCGAACTGCGCGAACGCGCGGTGGCGACCGTGACGGTGGCGCGTCCGCTCACCGCGGAGCAGGAGCATCGGATGCTCGCGGCCCTCACGGCGCAGATCGGTCGCCCCCTGACGCTGCGCGTCGTGGTCGACCCGCACGTGCTCGGCGGGGTCCGGGTCGTCGTCGGTGACGAGGTCATCGAGGGCACCGTCTCCGGGCGCCTCCACGACGCCCGACGCAAGCTGGCCTGAGGCCGGCACACAAGACATTGATCACCAAGCAGGCAAGCGAAGGACGCATCCCATGGCGGAACTGACCATTCGTCCCGACGAGATTCGGGACGCTCTCGACCGGTTTGTCCAGAACTACACCCCGGACGCCTCCTCGCGCGAGGAGGTGGGCGTGGTCGTCACCTCCGGTGACGGCATCGCCAAGGTGGAGGGGCTGCCGTCGGCGATGGCCAACGAGCTGCTCGAGTTCGCCAACGGCACCCGCGGCATCGCGCTGAACCTCGACGTCCGCGAGATCGGCGTCGTCGTCCTGGGCGACTCCGAGGGCATCGAGGAGGGCTCGACCGTCCGTCGCACCGGCGAGGTGCTCTCGGTCGCCGTCGGCGACGGCTACCTCGGCCGCACCGTCGACGCGATGGGCAACCCCATCGACGGCCTCGGCGAGATCACCGACCTGTCCGGCCGCCGCGCCCTGGAGCTGCAGGCCGCCGGCGTCATGGACCGCCAGGAGGTGCGCGAGCCCCTGCAGACCGGCATCAAGGCGATCGACGCCATGATCCCGATCGGCCGCGGCCAGCGTCAGCTCATCATCGGCGACCGCAAGACCGGCAAGACCGCCATCGCGATCGACACGATCATCAACCAGAAGGCGAACTGGGAGTCCGGCGACCCGACCAAGCAGGTGCGCTGCATCTACGTCGCGGTCGGCCAGAAGGGCTCCACGATCGCCGCGCTGCGCAAGACGCTGGAGGAGGCCGGCGCGATGGACTACACCACCATCGTGCACGCCCCGGCGTCCGACCCCGCGGGCTTCAAGTACATCGCGCCCTACTCGGGCTCGGCCATCGGCCAGAACTGGATGTACGAGGGCAAGCACGTCCTCATCATCTTCGACGACCTGACCAAGCAGGCCGAGGCCTACCGCGCCATGTCGCTGCTGCTGCGCCGCCCGCCGGGCCGCGAGGCGTACCCCGGCGACGTGTTCTACCTCCACTCCCGCCTGCTGGAGCGCTGCGCCAAGCTGTCGGACGAGTTGGGCGGCGGCTCGATGACCGGCCTGCCGATCATCGAGACGAAGGCCAACGACGTGTCGGCCTACATCCCGACCAACGTGATCTCGATCACCGACGGCCAGATCTTCCTGCAGTCCGACCTGTTCAACGCCAACCAGCGTCCCGCCATCGACGTCGGCATCTCGGTGTCCCGCGTCGGCGGCGCCGCCCAGATCAAGGCGATGAAGGGCGTGGCCGGCACCCTGAAGCTGAGCCTGGCCCAGTACCGCGACATGCAGGCGTTCGCGATGTTCGCCTCCGACCTGGACGCCGCCTCGCGCCGTCAGCTCGACCGGGGCGCGCGCCTCACCGAGCTGCTGCGTCAGGGCCAGTACCAGCCGTTCCCGGTGCAGGAGCAGGTCGTCAGCGTGTGGGCCGGCACCAACGGCTACTTCGACGACGTGGCCGTGGACGACGTGCTCCGCTTCGAGGGCGAGCTGCTGGACCACCTGCGCCGCAACACCACGATCCTCACCACGATCGCCGAGACCCAGAAGTTCGACGACGACACGGCCCAGGCCGTCGCCGCCGAGATCAAGAAGGTCAAGGAGCAGTTCAACGCCGGCAAGGAGACCGTGGTCGGCGAGGCCCCGGCGCGGGCGCTGGGCGACGACGACGTGGACGCTGAGCAGATCGTCGTCAAGAAGGGCTGAGGCGGAGTATGGCTTCGAGTCTGAGGGAGCTTCGGCAGCGACGTAAGTCGGTGTCGGCGACCATGAAGATCACCAAGGCGATGGAACTCATCGCCGCCTCCAAGGTGATCCGCGCGCAGCAGACCGCCCAGCGGGCGCTGCCCTACACCCGCGAGCTGAACCGCGCGGTCTCGGCGCTGGCGACCCACGCCAGCGTCGAGCACCCGCTCACCACCCCGTCCAAGCAGGTGCGTCGGGCGGCGCTGCTGATCCTCACCTCGGATCGCGGCATGAACGGCGCGTACAGCTCCAACGCCATCAAGGCCGCCGCGCGCATGCGCGTCCGGCTGGAGGAGCAGGGCGTCGAGGTCAAGCGCTACGCGGTGGGCCGCAAGATCATCAACTACTGCAACTTCCGCCAGCTCCCGATCACCCGGTCGTGGGAGGGCTTCAGTGACGCCCCGACGTACGCGAACGCGCAGGAGATCGCGGACGCCCTCATCGAGGACTTCCTGACCCCGTACGAGGACGGCGGCGTCGACGAGATCCACGCGGTCTACACCCGCATGGAGTCCATGCTGACCCAGTCCCCGCGCGTCCGGCGGCTGCTGCCGCTGGAGGTCGTCTCGGGCGTCCACGAGATCGGCGAGCACGACATCGTGCCGCAGTACGAGTTCGAGCCCGACCCCGAAACAGTGCTGGACGAGCTCATGCCGCTGTACGTGCGCAGCCGCGTCTGGTTCTACCTGCTGCAGTCCGCGGCGTCCCAGCTGGCCAGCCAGCAGCGGGCGATGAAGTCCGCCACGGACAACGCCAACCAGCTCATCGAAACCCTGACGCGCGAGGCGAACCAGGCGCGCCAGGCCGAAATCACCCAGGAAATCACCGAGATCGTCGGTGGCGCCAGCGCGCTCGCCGAGGCGAGCGCCGAGTAAAGGCTAGGAAGCGAGAAGCAACATGACCGTGACTGCTGAGAACCCGACCCAGGCGGAGGCCACCCCCGGCGTGGGCCGCGTCGCCCGCGTCATCGGCCCGGTGGTGGACGTCGAGTTCCCCGCCGACCAGATGCCCGACATCCTCAACGCCCTGACGATCAAGATCGACGCCGGCGAACTGAGCCGTGAGATCACCGCCGAGGTGGCGCTGCACGTCGGCGACAACATGGTGCGCGCGATCTCGCTCAAGCCCACCGACGGCATGCGTCGCGGCACCCAGGTGACCGACACCGGGGCCCCGATCTCCGTGCCGGTCGGCCTGGTCACCAAGGGCCGCGTCTGGAACGTGACCGGCGACTGCCTCAACGAGGACATCTCCAACATCGAGATCGCCGAGCGCTGGCCGATCCACCGTCCGGCCCCCAAGTTCGACCAGCTCGAGCCGAAGACCGAGATGCTGGAGACCGGCATCAAGGTGCTGGACCTGCTGACCCCGTACGTGAAGGGCGGCAAGATCGGCCTGTTCGGCGGCGCCGGCGTGGGCAAGACCGTGCTCATCCAGGAGATGATCTTCCGCATCGCCCACAACTTCGGTGGCACCTCGGTGTTCGCGGGCGTGGGGAGCGCACCCGTGAGGGCAACGACCTCATCCACGAGATGATCGAGGCCGGCGTCATGAAGGACACCGCCCTGGTGTTCGGCCAGATGGACGAGCCGCCGGGCACCCGCCTGCGCGTCGCGCTGTCGGCCCTGACCATGGCCGAGTACTTCCGCGACGTCGAGAAGCAGGACGTCCTGCTGTTCATCGACAACATCTTCCGGTTCACCCAGGCCGGCTCGGAGGTCTCCACGCTGCTGGGCCGCATGCCCTCGGCCGTGGGCTACCAGCCGAACCTCGCCGACGAGATGGGCCAGCTTCAGGAGCGGATCACCTCGACGCGCGGCCACTCGATCACCTCGATGCAGGCGATCTACGTGCCCGCCGACGACTACACCGACCCGGCGCCCGCCACGACGTTCGCCCACCTGGACGCGACGACCGAGCTCAGCCGCGACATCGCCAGCCGTGGCCTGTACCCGGCCGTCGACCCGCTGACCTCCACGTCGCGCATCCTCGACCCGCAGTACGTGGGTCAGGCGCACTACGACGTGGCCACCCGGGTCAAGCAGATCCTCCAGCGCAACAAGGAACTGCAGGACATCATCGCCATCCTGGGCGTCGACGAGCTGTCCGAGGAGGACAAGATCATCGTCGCGCGGGCGCGCCGTCTGCAGCAGTTCCTCAGCCAGAACACCTACACGGCGGAGAAGTTCACGCAGGTGCCGGGCTCGACCGTGGCGCTGGCCGACACCATCGAGTCGTTCAAGATGATCTGCGACGGCGAGGTCGACCACATCGCCGAGCAGGCCTTCTTCAACGTCGGTGGCATGGACATGGTCATGGAGAACTGGGACCGCATCCAGAAGGAAGGCTGAGCATGGCGTTCGACAGCAGCCCGCTGCGGGTCGAGGTCGTAAGCGCCGACGGGCTCATCTGGCAGGGGGACGCCGTGTCGGTGGTCGCCCGCACCATGGAGGGCGACATCGGCATCATGGCGAACCACGAGCCGTTGCTCGCCATCCTGGTGCCGTCGGCGGCCGAGGTGCTCTCGGTCGACGGCAAGCGGGAGATCGTGGCCGTCGACGGCGGCTTCCTCTCGGTGTCGGACAACCACGTGTCCGTGCTGAGCAGCTACGCCCGCCTGGCGCACGAGATCTCGCTGCCCGAGGCGGAGCTGGAACTCGCCCGCGCGCAGAAGGCCCTCGAGGACGGCGACATCAGCACCGAGACGATGCAGCACGTCCACCGGGCCAGCGCCCAGGTGCGCGCCGCGAAGCGGGCCTCGGAGAAGCATTAGGGACGAGGCGGGGGAGCATGCCGGATTGGTGGAGCTGGTCGGCCGGGTTGGCCGTCGTCCTGCTGATCTGCGTGCTCGCCCCCATCGCCTGGCTCCTGTTCCGCCGCATGTGGCTGTCCATGGGACACGGGCGGGTGTTCGCCTGCTCGCTGCAACGCACCCCGACCTCCGTGTGGAAGGTCGGGGTGGCTCGTTTCCACGCCGACACGTTCGAGTGGTACCGGGTGTTCAGCCTGTCGCTGCGCCCCAAGGTGACGTTCCGCCGGGACCAGACCGTGGTGCTCAAGGTCCATCCCGCCCACGGCGGCGAGGGCTCCGGCGTGTTCCCGGGCCACTCGATCGTGGAACTCGGCCCGCCGCTGGCGGGCCGCTCGCTGGCGATGGCGCGCCCGGACCTCACGGCCTTCACGAGCTGGACCGAGGCCAGCCCGCCCGGCATGAAGAACGGGCGCCTGCTCGGCTCCTAGGCGTTCTCGGCCTGCGAGCGCCGGATGCGCGCGCGGTGCCGCTCGGCCCGCTCGCCGACAGGCTCCCGGTCCTTGCCGGGGATCCACAGCACGTCGTGACCGGTGTTGGCCACCCGCGCGAGGATGAACAGCAGGTCCGACAGCCGGTTGAGGTAGGTGATGGCCAGCGGGTTCAGCCCGCCGGGCTCCTCGCCGGCGCCCACGTCGAAGCCGTACTCCTGCGCGGCGGCCCACGCGGCGCGCTCGGCGCGGCGGACCACGGTGCGGGCGAGGTGCAGGTAACCGGCGCTCGGCGTCCCGCCGGGCAGGATGAAGCTGGCCAGGTCCGGCAGCCCCTCGGAGTACTCGTCGCACCAGGCCTCGAGGCGCTCGACGTTGGCGGCCGTGACCCGCAGCGGCTCCCACTTGGGCTCTGCGACCACCGGGTTGGACAGATCCGCGCCCACGTCGAACAGCTCGTTCTGGATGGCGCGCAGGGTCACGAGGATCGGCTGCGGCAGGGCCTCGAGCGCGGTCACGACGCCCAGGATGCTGTTCGCCTCGTCGACGTCGCCGTAGGCCGCGACGCGCGCGTCGGTCTTGCTCGTCAGGCTCATGTCGGACAGCCGGGTCTGGCCGGCGTCACCGGTTCGGGTGTAGATGCGCGTCAAGTTGACCATGCCCTCACCCTAGTGTGAGGTGGGCAGGGTGAACCGACGCCTGCTCGCCCTGCTGCTCCTGCCCGTGCTGCTGGTGGCCGCGACCGGGTGCGCGCTGCGGCCCGTGAACCGGACGCCCGCCGCCGGGACCGTGACGTGCGACTACCGGCCGGGCGGCACGCCCGCCAAGCCGGTGGACCCGCCCGCGTGGCAGGACGTCCCCGCGTCGGGCACCGAGCCGGTCACGTTCGACCTGGGGGATGTGAAGCTCCAGGGCGAGCTCGACCGGGGCGTCGCGCCGTGCACCGTGAACTCGTTCGCGAGCCTGGTCACCCAGGGCTTCTACACGGGCAGCGAGTGCCACCGGCTCTCGACCTCGGGGATCTTCATCCTGCAGTGCGGCGATCCGACGGGCACCGGCAGCGGGACGCCCGGGTACGTCTTCGACGACGAGGTGACCCCGGACACCACCTATCCCGCCGGCACGATCGCCATGGCCAACATGGGCCGCAACACCAACGGCAGCCAGTTCTTCTTCGTGTACGCGGACACGCCGCTGCCGCCGAACTACACCGTCTTCGGCCACCTCGACCAGGCCGCCACCGAGGCGGTGGCCGAGCGCGCCTTCCAGGGCCACGACGCGAGCAACCGGGACGGGACCGGGCGGCCGCTGGTCCCCACGGTGCTGCGCAGCGTCACGCTGGGCTGAGCCTCAGCGTCCCAGGGCCGGGCGCAGCTGGTCCAGGAACGCCTGCAGGGTCGCCGCCACCGCCTGCGGTTGGTCGGCGTGCAGCCAGTGGCCCGCGTTCTTGATGGTCACCAGCCGGGTGCGCGGGAACAGGGCGCGCATGGCCGGGCCGTGCTCGTCGGTGACGTAGCCGGAGTCGGCGCCCCGCAGCCACAGCACCGGCCCCTGGAACGGCCCCCGCAGGCCGGCCGGCCAGCCGCTGATCTGGGGCAGGGACGCCGCCAGCAGGTCGAGGTTGGGCAGCCACCGCCAGCCCTCGGGGCGGGCGCGGTGCAGGTTCTGCAGCAGGAACGCCCGGACGCCGGCGTCCGGCACCGTCGCGGCGAGCAACCGGTCGGCGTCCTCGCGTGTGCGCACCTGGTCCAGCGGCAGGGTGCGCAGGCCGTTGACGAGGCGTCCGAACCCGTAGCCGTGCGAGGAGTCGTCGGGGGAGATGTCGGCGACCACGAGCGCGCGCACCAGGCTCGGGTGCCGCAACGCCAGCGCCATCGCGGTCTTGCCGCCCATGGAGTGCCCCAGGACGGTGATCGGCGTGCCGGCGGGCAGGTGTTCTCGCAGCGTCTCGGCGACGCGGTCGGCCCACTCGGCGTAGCCGAAGGACGCCGTCCAGGCGCTGCGGCCGTGGTTGGGCAGGTCGATCAGCAGGCCGGGATCCGTCGCGGAGACGGCCTTCGCCACGGTGGCGAGGTTCTTGCCCTGGCCGAGCAGGCCGTGCAGGTAGGCGATCCGGGGGACGCCCTGACCGATCTGCATGGTGTGCAGCATGCTCAGGCCCGCCTCGCCCAGCAGGCGCTGTGCCAGTGCCGGCGGTGGTCCACCCCGCTGCTGGCGCCGATGGGCGCGACGCTGGGCCACGCGACCAGGTGCGGGGCGCCCGCGGGGATCGACTGGTGGCAGCCGGGGCACAGGTAGTCCTTGACGGACCGGCCGGCGGGCATGGACTGGATCAGCCACGTGCCGTCGCGCTTGGCCTCGCTGCGGGCGAAGCTCGTCGACAGCGGCCGCGGGGGACGCAGGTGCTTCGAGGGTCGCTTGGCCACGTGCCCCACCCTAGAGGGTAGGGTGGCGCGGTGCGTCTGATGATTGCCCGCTGCCAGGTCGACTACGCCGGACGACTGTCCGCCCACCTGCCGATGGCGACCCGACTGATCCTGCTCAAGGCCGACGGCTCGATCTCGATCCACGCCGACGACCGGGCCTACAAGCCGCTGAACTGGATGAACCCGCCCTGCACCCTCGTGATGCGGGACGCCGACCCGGACGCCGACGGCGAGGCCGACCTGGCCCAGGTCTGGGAGGTCGCCAACAAGGACGGCGACAAGCTCGTGATCTCGGTGGCCGAGGTGGTGCACGACTCCAGCCACGAGCTCGGCGTCGACCCGGGCCTGGTCAAGGACGGGGTGGAGGCGCACCTGCAGGCGCTGCTGGCCGAAAACCCCGCCACGTTCGGGGACGGCTGGGCGCTGGTGCGGCGCGAGTACATGACCGCGATCGGGCCGGTGGACATCCTGTTCCGGGACGCCGACGGCGCCCACGTGGCCGTCGAGGTGAAGCGCCGCGGCGAGATCGACGGCGTCGAGCAGCTGACCCGCTACCTGGACCTGCTGAACGCCGACCCGCGGCTGCGTCCGGTCGCCGGGGTGTTCGCCGCGCAGCAGATCAAGCCGCAGGCCAAGGTGCTGGCGGCGGCCCGCGGGATCCGGTGCGTGACGGTCGACTACGACGCGCTGCGCGGCATCGACAACGCCGAGGACCGGCTGTTCTGAGCCGGGACGCTCAGGCGCGGTCCAGCGCCGGCACCAGGACCTCCTGGTAGATCAGGAGCGCCGAGGCGACGGTGGGGATCGCGATCAGCGCGCCGGGGATGCCGAACAGGATGCCGCCCGACAGCGCCGCCAGGACGATCAGCGGGCCGGGCACGTTGACCGAGCGCTGGAAGATGCGCGGCTGGATGAGGTAGGCGTCCACCTGCTGGTAGATGAGGAAGAACGCGATCGTGATGATCGCCGCGGTCAGGTCCTTGATCGAGAACGCGATGAGGGCGACGATCAGCATCGAGATCGTGGGCCCGACCAGCGGGATGAACGCGAAGCCCGCCACGACGACGGCCAGCGCGAGCGAGTACTGGCCCAGCCCGATGATGTTGAGGAAGATGAACGCCGAGCCCGAGGCGAGCGCCACCACGATGAACAGCCCCGACATGTAGCCGCCGATCCGGCGGAAGACCTCGCCGGCGAGGTACTTCACGCGCGGGCGGCGCGAGGCGGGAGCCATCTGGTAGATGGTGTTCTTGATGCCGGGCAGGAAGGCGAGGAACCACAGCGTCAGGACCAGCGTGATGAACATGCTGAACAGGATGTTCGCGATCGCGACGCCGGCGCCGAGGATGCCGCCGAAGAGCCCGTCGAACCAGGCCCCGGAGCTGAGGACCTGCGTGATCCGGGTGATGATCTCGAACTGCTCGTCGAGCTCGGCGACCACGGGGTTCTCCTTGAGCCCCTGGAGGTAGCTCGGCAGGCTGGACACCAGCCCGTTCACCTGCTCGATCAGCAGCGGGAGCACCGCCCAGGCGCCCAGTGCCAGGACCACCACCAGCGTGAGCGCGACGATCACGACCGCCAGGCTGCGGGGGCGCCGCGGCGGACGAACCACTCGACCGCAGGGTTGAGCCCCAGCGCCAGGAACAGCGACAGGACGCCCATCAGCACGATGCTCTGCAGGGCGGCGATCGCGGCCAGCATGCCGAAGGCCAGCAGCCCGCCCAGCGTCAGCAGGAAGCCGATCTGGAACGGGTTGCGGTACAGCAGGCTGGTCGGCGGCGGGGTGTCGTCGCCGGCCGGCTCGTGCGTGGGGTCCGGTGGGGTCACCTGCGAGCCGCGGCGCAGCCGCCGCCACCACCGCCGCGGGGGCTCGGACGCCGACGCGGCGCTCGCGGGGCCCGCCGGGACCCGCGGCCCCGAGGGGCCGTCCGGGGGGCGGGGGTGGTCCGCGCCTCCTCGGCCGGCGCCGCCTCGATCGCCGGCTCTGGGTCGGGGCTGGTGGAGGTCACGAGCCGGACTGCTCCTCGCGGTGGTCCTCGGCCTCGTCCGACCCCTCGGGGAGCGCGGCCTGCGGGTCGGCGTCCGGGGTGTCGGGCAGGACGACCTCGTCGGTCTCCGCCTCGGCGTCCACCTCCAGGGACGCATCCGCGTCCGTCCCGGCATCGACACCCTCGCCGAGGACGACGGGCTCGAGGGTGGGCTCGGGGGCCAGGTCCGCGAGCAGGGTCGGGATGGCGCCCGTGGCCTCGTCCTCGGGGAACTCCTCGGCGGTCTCGGTCGCGAGGCTCGACAGCTGCGCGAGCTGGGTGAGCAGCGCCTGCTTGCGCTGGCGCAGGTGGCGGTGCTCCCGCTTGAGGCGCTCGTTGCGGGCCACCAGCTCGGTGTCGGCGGTGGCCAGGCGCGACTCGGCGTCCGTCTTGGCCTGGGACAGGATCCCGGCGGCCTCCGTGATGGCGGCGGCCTTGATGTCCTCGGCCTCGGCGTAGGCCGCCTGCTGGCGGCCGCGCAGGTCCTCCGACGCCTGGCGCAGCGCGTCCTGCAGTTCCTCGGAGCGCCGGGTGGCGTCGCCCGAGGTCGTCCGCAGCCGCTCGGTCAGCTCGTTGTGCTCGGTCTGCAGCGCGGTCAGCGCCTCCTCCCGCTCCTGGGCGGATGCGGCGCGGACGGTGGCGGCCTCGTGCTGGGCCTGCGCCAGGAGCCGCTCGACCTCGCGGCGGGCGTCGGCCAGCAGCGCCTCGGCCTGGTGGGAGGCGTCGGCCAGCACCGCCTCGCGGTGCCGGTCGGCGGCGTCGCGCAGCCCGCCGGCCTCGACGCGGGCCGCCTCGAGCTCCTGGGTGGTCTGCCGCTCGAGATCGGAACGCAGGACGCGCAGCGACGCGATGCCCTCCTGGCGGGCGTCCTCGGCGGTGGCGGCGGCGTCGTTGCGGGTGCGCTCGGCCTCGTTGCGGGCCTCCTCCAGCATCGCCGACGCGCGCGACTGGGCGCGCTCGATGAGGTCGGACGCCTGCGCCTCGGCCACCTTGAGCAGGTTGGCGGTGTGCGCGCCCAGCTTGCTGAAGTCGGTGTCGTCGACCCGCAGGTTCGCGGCGGTCAGTTCGCGCTGCACCTCGCGGAGCTGGTGCTTGGCGACGGTGACCTGGCGTTCGAGGTCGCGGATGTAGTCGTCGACCGCCTTCTTGTCGTAGCCGAGCATCGCGTTGGGGAAGCCCCGCACCGCGCTCGCGTTGTCGTCGAACAAATCAAGGCCGTGCGGCTCTTGCTGCTGGCTCACCGGTCCATCCTTTCGGCCGAGGCTCGGGTCACGTTCGATGCTACTGCCGGGCGCGCGGCCCGGGCATGCGACAGGCCCGTCCCGAGGCGGTAATTCGGGGCGGGCCTGCTGCCGGGTGGATCAGTGGGCCGCGTTCGGGTTCGGCTCGACGAGCTCGAGCAGGACGCCGCCGGTGTCCTTGGGGTGGCAGAAGTTGATGCGGCTGTCGTTGGTGCCGCGCTTGGGCTCGGGGAACAGGAGGCGCACGCCGCGCTCCTTCAGGGTGGCGCTCACGGCGTCCAGGTCGGCGACGCGGTAGGCGAGCTGCTGCATGCCGGGGCCGTTGCGGTCGATGAACTTCGCGATCGTGGAGCTCTCGTTCAGCGGGGCCAGCAACTGGATCTGGGCGTTCTCGGCGAGCTGGTCGCCGGTGCCGATCATGGCCTCCTCGACGCCCTGCTCCTCGTTGGTCTCGCGGTGGAGCACGCGCCAGCCGAGCACGTTGGTGTGGAACTCGATGGCCTCGTCCAGGTTCGGGACGGCGAGACCGACGTGGTCGATGCAGACGAAGAGATCGGTGTTGTCCATGCCTCAAGCGTGGCACAGCGGCACCGCGCGCGTGGGGCGTCCGGTCGATTGGTCCGACCAGCCGCGCGGCGGGCCGGCACGCGGCGCACCCCGTTGGGGTGACGCGCGGCGCGCCCACCTGCGCGCGAGCCCCCTGTGCTGCCACACTTGAGGGGTTCCAGACCGCTGCAGCAGCCAGAACTTCCCCCTGGAGGACCCATGGGCAAATGGATCAAAACGATCGTGCTCGCTCTCATCGTGATGTTCGCGATCTTCTACCTCTACACGCGCCCCGAGGCGGCCGCGGACTTCATCAAGTTCATCTTCGGCATCTTCGACTCGATCGGGCGGTTCTTCGACTCGCTGGTGCGCTGACGTGGTCTCGCTGTCACGCTTCCTCCGCCCCGAGGCGTCACGGCGACTACTGGTCGACGAGGGTGAGTTCATCGTCGACGAGGTGAGCAAACACTGGGTCTGCTACGTCGTCCCCACGCTGATCGTGCTGGCCGGGACGGCGAGTCTGTTCGCCATGCCCGCGCTCGGGCCCGGCTGGTGGGTGGGGCTGCTCGCGGGGCTGGCGCTGGCGTGCGTGGGTTTCTACCGGATCCACGCGCAGTTCATGGACCGGTTCCTCATCACCAACATGCGCGTGTTCCGCGTCCACGGCATCGTCGACCAGCACATGGCGACCATGCCGATCGCGCGCATCCTCGACATCTCGGTGCGGCAGACCTTCCTGGGCCAGTTGCTCGGCTACGGCCACTTCGTGTTCGAGTCGGCGGCGCAGGACCAGGGGCTGAAGCAGATCAACTTCGTGCCGCGGATCGAGGAGCGCGACCTCACGATCCAGCGCGTCATCCAGCGCGCCGGCCTGCGCGCCCGCATGGAGGCCCCGGCCGACTGGGACGGCGTCTAGCCCGCGGGCTCCTCCCAGATCCACAGGCCCGGGCGCCGCTCCGGGTCGAACCGGGACGCCAGGTCCTCGGCGGTCACCGGCTCCCCGGGCTCGTTCAGGCCCAGCGAGGCCCCCAGCTCCGACAGGACCCGGCCGGCGTCCCAACCCTGGGCCGCCAGGTCGGCCAGCGTCACCGCGCCGTCCCGCTTGGCCAGCCGCTGGCCGCAGTCGTTCACGACCAGGCCCACGTGGGCGTACTCGGGTTCGGCGGCCCCCAGGCGCCGCGCCAGCCACGCCTGTCGCGGCGAACTGGACAGCAGGTCCTCGCCCCGGACCACCTGCGTGACGCCCTGGGCCAGGTCGTCGACGACGACGGCCAGGTTGTAGGCGTAGGCGCCGTCGTTGCGGCGGACCACGAAGTCGTCGATCTCGCCGGTCACCTCGCCGGCCCAGCGGTCGCGGACGGTGACGGTCGCCGCACCCGCGTCGACGCGGAGCGCGGGCGGACGCTCGGCGCGGCGGGCGGCCCGCTCGGCGGCGCCGAGGTGGCGGCACGTGCCCGGGTAGGGCCGGTAGCCGTCGGCGTGCGGGGCGGAGGCCGCCTCGGCGATCTCCCGGCGGGTGCAGTAGCACTCGTACACCGGCAGGCGCTCCAGGGCGCCGGCGTAGCGGTCGAGCCGCTCGGACTGGCGCACCACCGGTGCGTCCGAGCCGATGCCGAGCGCGGCGAGGTCGGCCAACTGTCGCTCGGCGGTGCCGTCGGCGGCGCGGACCCGATCCACGTCGAGGTCCTCGACCCGGATCAGGAAGTCCAGGCCGGTCGACCGGGCCATCAGCAGCGCGGCCAGCGCGGTGCGCAGGTTGCCCACGTGCAGGTCGGAGGTCGGGCTGGGCGCGAACCGTCCCGCCATGGCGTCCTCCTCCCGCCGCCCGGCGGGCGACCCGCCGCGAATCTAGCCGACGCGCCCGAGGGCCACCCGGGGCGCGCCGTTGGGCGCCGCGGGGCGCGCCCGCCGGTAGCCTGACGGGGTGTCCGCGCGCAAGTCCGAGAGGATCATGAACCTCACCATCTGCCTGCTGCTGGCGCGCCGTTTCGTCGAGCGCGAGCAGATCAGGGAACTCGTCGAGGGCTACCACGGGCTGTCGGACACCGCGTTCGAGCGGACGTTCGAGCGCGACAAGGAGGAACTGCGCACCCTCGGCGTCCCGGTGGAGACCGGCTCCAACTCGGTGCTGTTCCCCGACGACGTCGGCTACCGGATCCGGCGCCGGGACTTCGAACTGCCCGAGATCGACTTCGCGGCCGCCGAGTTGGCCGCGCTGGGCGTGGCCTCCACGGTGTGGGACGACGCCCGCCTGCAGGACGAGGCGGTCAAGGCGCTGGCCAAGCTGCGCGCCGCCGGACTGGACCCCGACGGCGCGCGGGTCGCCGGATTCGCCCCCTCGGTCGCCGCCCGCGAGCCGGGCTTCGAGGCGCTGTGGGACGCCACGCTGAGCGGGCGGCCCGTCGGGTTCGGCTACCGGGGCGTGGACCGGGTCGTGGAGCCCTGGCGGCTGCTGAGCCGGCACGGCGCCTGGTACCTCATCGGCTACGACCGCACCCGCGGCGCCGGTCGCTCGTTCAAGGTGTCCCGGCTGGAGGGCCCGCCCCGGCCGGCGCCCGGCACCGTCCGGCAGCCCGCCTCCGGCGAGGTGGAGCGGCACCTGGCCTCGCTGGCCGCGCGCCGCGACAAGGTCGCCACGCTGGCCGTCCGCGACGGCGCCGCGCACGAGCTGGTCCGGTTCGCCGAGCCGGCCGAGGCACCGGCGCCCGCCGGTTTCAGCGCCTGGCGCATCCGGACGTCCTCGGACGCCGGCGAGATCGCGTCCCACGGCTCCGACGTGATCGTGCTGGATCCGCCCGAACTGATCGACGCGGTCCGCGCCCACCTGGAGGCGGTGGCGGCGTGGGCATGACCTCCAGCAGCCAGGTGCCGCGGTTGCTCGCCCTGGTGCCCTACCTGCAGGCGCACCCGGACGCCGACCTGAAGGCCACCGCCGCCGTCTTCCACGTGACGCCGCGGCAACTCGTCGCCGACCTCAACGTGCTCTGGTACTGCGGGCTGCCCGGCGGCATGCCCGGCGACCTCATCGAGGTCGACATGGACGCCCTCGACGAGGGGCGGATCCGGCTGACCAACGCCGACTTCCTGGACCGGCCGCTGCGGCTGACGGTCGAGGAGGCGATGAGCCTCATCGTGGCCCTGGGCGCGCTGGAGGAGATGGCCGATGCGGGCCTGGCCCCGGCGGTGCGTTCCGCGCGCGCCAAGCTCGAGGCCGTGTTCGGCGCGGGGGACCGCGTCGGGGTGAGCGTGCAGGCCGGCGAGGAGGGCGTCCGCGGGGCGCTGGCGGACGCGCTGGGCCGGGGCGTCGCCGCCCGCCTGACCTACCACGGCGCCGCCCGCGGCGAGACGACGACGCCCACCGTCGAGCCCGCGGGTCTGGCCACGCGGGACGGCTACGGCTACCTGACCGCCTGGTCGCGCGAGCGCGGCGCCTGGCGCACCTACCGGCTCGACCGGATCTCCGCGGTCGAGCCGCTCGCCGACCCGGTCGGGGACCACGGCGAGCCGCCGCCGTTGGCGTCCGGCTGGCTGGACGCGCGGCCCGACGCCGCCGAGGTGACCCTCGACGTGCGCCCCGAGGGGCGCTGGATCGTGGAGTACCACCCGACGCTCGAGGTCACCGACCTGCCGGGCGGGCTCACCCGCGTCCGGCTGCTGGTGGCCGACCCGGCCTGGTTCCGCCGCCTGCTGCTGCGGCTCGGCCCCGCGGTCGCCGCCGTCGAGCCGACGCACGCCGCGGCGTCCGCGATCGAGGCGGCGCGGGAAGCGCTGTCCAGGGACGGCTGACCCGCGTCTGAGGTGGGGTAGGGTGCACCGGTGACCTGGGTCTGGATCGTCGCGGCCACCGCCGCCGTGGGGACGTGCGGAGCGCTGCTGCTCGCGCGGGACCTGCGCGCCAAGGTGGCGGCGCTCGGGGCCGAGGTCACCACCCTCACGGACACGGCCGGGGCGATCCGTGCCGAGTTCGAGCGGGTCGGGCCCGCACCCGCGTCCGGCGTGGGCGATCCCGACCGCACCGCCTAGACTGAGTTCCGTCACCTACCGAGGAGTAACAATGCCGTTCAACATGCAGGGCTGGGAATGGGTCATCCTGATCGTCCTCGCGCTCCTGATCTTCGGCGGTACCCGCCTGGCCGGCGCCGGCAAGAACGCCGGACGTGCGCTGCGCGAGTTCAAGGACGAGACGCGTCAGATCAAGGCCGACGACGAGAAGGCCAAGCGCGAGAAGGCCGAGCGCGACGCCCTCTCCCAGGGCACGCCGAACGCCCCGGTGGTCGACGAGGTCGTCGAGGCCGAGGTCGTCGAGCAGCCCGAGAAGCGCGACCAGGCCTGATCGCGCCATGGCCCGCCTGTCGCTGGGCTGGCTGAAACCCCCGAAGGCAGCGCCCGACGGGGTGATGTCGCTGGCCGATCACCTCCGGGAGCTGCGCTACCGGTTGATCATCGCGGCGATCGCGATCACGATCGCCGCGATCCTCGTCGCCGTCTTCTACGACCCGTTCTACAGGTTCCTGCTCGAGCCGTACCTCCAGGGCAAGGCCCTGATCCTGGAGAAGAACAACGAGCAGCAGGTGGACGCCGTCCTGAGCGGCATCACCTCCCCGCTCGTGCTCGCCCTGATGGTGTGCGCGGTCGGCGGGCTCGTGGTCAGCAGCCCGGTGTGGATCTACCAGATCTGGGCCTACCTGGCACCGGCGCTGCTCGCCAAGGAGAAGCGCTACGCGCTCGCGTTCCTGGGCGCGGCGGTGCCGCTGTTCCTGGCCGGGGTCGCCGTGGGGTACCTGATCATGCCGCAGGCCATCGCCGTGATGCTGGGGTTCACCCCCGTCGCGGTCGGCAACCTGATCTACGTCGACGACTTCCTCAAGCTGATGTTCCAGCTCATGATCGTGTTCGGGCTGGGCTTCATCATGCCGGTCATCGTCGTGACGCTGAACCTCGTCGGAGTGGTCTCCGCGAAGGCCCTGGCCTCCGCGCGACCCTACGTGCTGTTCGGCTGCGCCATCTTCGGTGCCGCGGCCACCCCCGGCGGCGACCCGTTCTCGATGCTCGCGTTGGCGATCCCGATGATGCTGCTCTTCTTCATCGCCGAGCTGATCTGCAAGGCCAACGACAAGCGCCGCGCCAAGCGGCTCGGGACGGACCTGGTCGCCGCATGAGGCGCGTGGCCCTCGTGGTCAACCCCGAAGCGGGGCACGGCAGCGGCCGGCTGCTCACGCCCAGGATCGAGTCGAGCCTGCGGGACGCGGGCGTCGAGCCCGCCACGACCCTCGCCGAGTCCGCCGAGCACGCGGCCGCCGCCTGCGTCGAGGCGATCGCGTCCGGCGCGGACGGCCTGGCCGTGGTGGGCGGGGACGGCATGGCGCACATCGGTCTGAACGCCGCCGCCGGCACGGGGGTCGCCCTCGGCGTCGTGCCCGCCGGCACCGGCAACGACTTCGCCCGCGGCCTCGGCATCCGGAACTGGCGCGACGGGCTGGCGGCCATCGCCCGCGGGCGCACCGGGACGGTCGACCTCACCGAGGTGACCGGGGAGTTGTACGAGGGGCAACGCCGCTACGTCGGCTGCGTGGTCTCCACCGGCTTCGACGAGCGGGTGAACTTCCGCGCCAACAACGCCGGCCTGGACCTGGGGACCCTATCGTATCTGGGCGCCCTGCTGGCCGAACTGCGCTCGTTCCGGCCGCTGCGCTACCGGCTGGTCGTCGACGGCGTCGAGCGCGAACTGGACGCCATGCTGATCGCGGTCGCCAACGTGGGCATCTTCGGGGGCGGCATCAGGATCGCTCCGGGCTACGACCTCACCGACGGGCTGCTGGACGTCACCATCGTGCACCCGGTGTCCCGGCTGCGCCTACTGACGCTGTTCCCGCGGCTGCGCGGCAAGAACTTCGTCCAGCACCCCTGCCTGGAGTACCTGACGGCGTCCGAGGTGATCGTCGACGGCCCCGGCCTGCACGGCATGGCCGACGGCGAGCCCCTGGGACGGCCGCCGCTCACCTGCACCGCGGCGCCCGGAGCGCTGACCATCTTCACCCCCGGAGGACGCGGTGACTGAGACCCCGGACGACGACCGCACCACCCCGGCGGAGCGTCGGGAGCCGGACCCGATCGGCGCCGAGGTGGTCGGTGAGCAGCGGTTCCCCGCGCCCGGGCCGGCCTACGCCGAGTTCGAGGCGGCCTTCCCGTTCGCGCTGGACCCCTACCAGCGCGACGGCTGCGCCGTCGTGGAGGCGGGCGCCGGCGTCCTGGTGGCGGCGCCGACGGGGGCGGGCAAGACCGTCGTGGGGGAGTTCGCGGTGTTCCTGGCGCTGCGCCAGGGCAAGCGCTGCTTCTACACCACGCCCATCAAGGCGCTGAGCAACCAGAAGTACCACGACCTGGTCGAGCGGTTCGGGACGCACCGCGTCGGCCTGTTGACCGGTGACACCTCGATCAACGGTGACGCCGACGTGGTCGTCATGACGACCGAGGTGCTGCGCAACATGATCTACGCCGGCTCCTCGGCGCTGCGGAACCTGGGCTTCGTCGTGATGGACGAGGTGCACTACCTCGCCGACCGGTTCCGCGGCGCGGTCTGGGAGGAGGTCATCATCGGCCTGGCGCCCAGCGTGCAGCTGGTGTCGCTGTCGGCGACGGTCTCCAACGCCGAGGAGTTCGGCGACTGGCTCGGTGAGGTGCGCGGCGACGTCCGGGTGGTGCTGAGCGAGCGGCGTCCGGTGCCGCTGTTCCAGCACGTGATGGCCGGACGCCGGCTCTACGACCTGTTCAGCGACGAGGCGCCCACGGCGTCCGCGCTGCCGGTGAAGGGCGACGTCAACCCCGAACTCGTCAAGCTGGCCAAGTCGGACGCCAAGTACGTCCGCGACGACAGCCGCACCCGCCGCGGCCGGCGGACGCGGGACCGGATCGAGCGCAACCAGGCCGGACGCGGCGACCGCGGCCCGAACCTGGTTCCCCGCCGCGACGGCGCGGTGGAGAAGCTCGAGGCCGAGGGCCTGCTGCCGGCGATCTACTTCATCTTCAGTCGGGTGGGCTGCGACGCCGCCGTGGGCCAGCTGCTGCACTCCGGCCTGCGGCTCACCACGCCCGACGAGCGGGCCCGCCTGGAGGCGATCGCGGACGCCGTGGCGTCGGGACTGAGCCCAGAAGACCTGGACGCGCTGGAGTTCGGCACGTTCCGCGAGGGGCTGCGCCGCGGGATCGCCGCCCACCACGCCGGCATGCTCCCGGCGTTCAAGGAGGCCGTCGAGCAGGGCTTCGTCGAGGGTCTGGTCAAGGTCGTGTTCGCCACCGAGACGCTCGCGCTGGGCATCAACATGCCCGCCCGCAGCGTCGTGCTGGAGAAGCTGGTCAAGTACAACGGCGAGGCCCACGTCGACATCACGCCGGGGGAGTACACCCAGCTCACCGGGCGGGCCGGGCGGCGCGGCATCGACGTCGAGGGACACGCGGTCGTGCTGTGGCAGCGCGACATCGACCCGCGGCAGGTCGCGGGGTTGGCGTCCCGGCGCACCTACCCGCTGCGGAGCTCGTTCAGCCCCACCTACAACATGGCGGTCAACCTGGTCGGGCGGGTCGGGCCCGAACGGGCCCGGGGCCTGCTGGAGCAGTCGTTCGCGCAGTACCAGACCGACAAGTCGGTGGTCGGCGTCGCCCGCGCGGTGGCCCGCAACACCGACCGGATCGCCGCCCTGTGGCGCGACGCCGCCTGCGAGGCCGGCGACTTCGAGGCGTACGCCCGGGGGCGTGCCGAGATCAAGCGGCTCGAGAACGAGTCCGCCAAGAGCCGGCGCACCGACCGCCGCGCCGAGGCGATCTCCGCGCTGCTGGAGCTGGTGCCCGGCGACATCATCGGCGTGCCGGCGGGCCGGCACGAGGGGTGGGCCGTCGTGGTCGACCCCGGCAAGCGGGACCGCGGCAACCCCACGCCCACCGTGATGACCGAGCAGCGCCAGCTCAAGAAGCTCTCGCTCACCGACTTCCCCTCGCCGCCGGCGGTGGCGGGCCGGATGCGGGTGCCCAAGCACTTCGACCCCCGGCAGGCCAAGGACCGGCGCAACCTGTCGGCGGCCTTCCACAGCAAGCTGGCGGGGATCGACACCCGCGCGTCCCGCTACGTGCCCGCCGCGATGGACGCCGAGGTCACCGAGAAGATCGACGCGCTGCGCGCCGAGTTGAAGGCGCACCCCGTGCACGGCTGCCCCGACCGCGAGGCGCACTCCCGTGCCGCGGAGAAGGCGCTTCGGCTGGAGCGCGACACCGCCGACCTGCGCCGCCAGGTCGAGCGCCGCTCCAACACCATCGCGCTGCGCTTCGACCGGATCTGCTCGGTGCTGCGCGCGCTGGGCTATCTCTCCGGGGACGGCCGACGCGTCACGCCCGCCGGCGCGATGCTGGCCCGGATCTACTCCGAGCTGGACCTGGTGGCGGCCGAGGCGATCCGCGCCGGGGTGTTCGACGAACTCACCGCGCCCGAGTTCGCCGCGGTGGCGAGCAGCCTGACCTACGAGTCCCGCGGCGGGGAGCAGAAGCGTCCGGCGCGGATGCCGAACCGCTCCACCGAGATCGCCCAGTCGGCGATCCGGCACATCTGGCGCGACCTGTCGCTGATGGAGCGCGACCACAAGCTGGATCCCTCCCGCGACCCCGACATCGGCTTCGCCGAGGCCACGTTCGCGTGGGCGTCCGGCGAGGACCTGGCCGGCATCCTGGCGGCCACCGACCTGACCGCGGGCGACTTCGTCCGCTCGATGCGCATGGTGATCGACCTGCTCGGCCAACTCGCGGACGCCGCCGGCCAGGGCGTCGTGCGCGCGACCGCCCGCGAGGCGATCGACATGCTGCGTCGCGGCGTGGTGAGCGCCGCCTACGACGAGGACGACTGACCCGTAGCGCCCGGCTGCTCATCCGCGTCCGCGCGCCCGCGTCCGCGACGGCGCCCGTCCCGCGACGGCGCCCGTCCCGCGACGGCGCCCGTCCCGCGACGGCGCCTCAATGGTCGCAGTCGCCCCCTTTCGGGACGAGGCGCCCCCGTTCGTGGCGAGTCGCCCCCGTTCGGGACGAGGCGCCCCCGTTTGGGACGAGGCCGCCCCGTTGGTCGCAGACGCCCGCGTTCCTGCGGGGGTATCTGACGCAAACGGGGGCGTCTGTGCGACGCGGCGTCCGCATTCGTCGTAGCCGCCCCCGTTCGTGACGAGCCGCCCCCTTCTGGGACGAGCCGCCCCCACTCGGGGCGAGCCGCCCCCGTTCGGGACGAGGCGCCCCCTTTTGGGACGAGTTGCCCCCGTTGAACGCAGACGCCCCCGTTCCTGCGGGGGCGTCTGACGCAAACGGGGGCGGCTGCAACAACCACCACCTCATCAGCGGGCAGGAGCGGCCAGACCCGCCCCGACCGGGCAATCCGGGCCACCACGCACGCGGGAGCCGCCGCGGCGCTAGCCTCGCTCCCGGGCGTCCGCCGGTGCCCGCAGGCCCGAAGGATGTGCCCCGACCATGCTCGACACGCTGCGCACCGTCCTGGCGCGCGCCCTCATCGTCGCCGGGCGCGTCCTGCTCGTGGCGACGGTCCTGATGGCCGTCTGGGTCGGGTACCGGGCGGCGTCGGTGACCGAGAGCGAGGTCGTCGGCCTGTTCGTCCTGCTGGCGGCGTCCGGCTCGGTGTGGCCGATGCTGCTGCTGCCGATGGCCTCGGCGGCGCTGGCCACCACCGGGGGAGGGATCTCCGCGGAGACGGTGCTCGGCAGGCGGTCCGTGGCGGAGGTGCGCGTCGTGCACGCCCTGCGCCTCCCGGGCCACGTGTGGGGCTACCAGGTCGAGGTGGTGCTGGGGCGAGGCTGGCTGATCGTCGCATCGTCGGAACTGTGGGAGTGGCCGGACGACTACGGGCTGGGCGCCGTGCCGCAGGTCATCCACCCGTGGTGGACCGGCTGGCTGGTCATGGCGGGCTGGATGCTCGGCGGGCTCGCCGCGATCGCGCTCGGGTTCGGGCTGCTCGCCTGGCTGGTCCCCGCCGGGTGAACCCGGTCCGCTGAACCCCGCTGCGATGGATAGGGTGGCGCGCATGAGCGTCGCGATCCGTGTCATCCCCTGCCTCGACGTCGACGGCGGCCGCGTGGTCAAGGGCGTCAACTTCACCAACCTGCGCGACGCGGGGGACCCCGTCGAGCTGGCCCGCGCCTACGGCGATCAGGGCGCCGACGAGGTGACCTTCCTCGACATCTCGGCGTCCGCGGACGGCCGCGCCACCACGTACGAGATGGTCACCCGCACCGCCGAGACGGTGTTCATCCCGCTCACCGTCGGCGGCGGCGTCCGGGGCGTCGACGACGTCGACCGGCTGCTGCGCTGCGGCGCCGACAAGGTCGGCATCAACACCGGGGCGATCGCCCGCCCGCAGGCCATCGCCGAGATCGCCGAGCGCTTCGGCGACCAGGTCGTCGTGCTGAGCGTGGACGCCCGCCGCGAGCCCGACCAACCGTCCGGCTTCGGCGTCACCACGCACGGCGGCCGCCGCTCCGCCGGCCTGGACGCCCTGGAGTGGGCGCGCCGCGCTGTCGACCTGGGTGCGGGGGAGATCCTGCTCAACTCCATGGACGCCGACGGCACCACCGCCGGCTTCGACCTGGCGATGATCGAGGCCGTTCGCGCCGCGGTCGACGTCCCGCTGATCGCCTCGGGCGGCGCCGGCACGGTGCAGCACTTCGTGGACGCCGCCCGCGTGGGCGCCGACGCCGTGCTGGCCGCCTCGGTGTTCCACTACGGCACCCTGTCCATCGCCCAGGTCAAGGCCGGCCTCGCCGAGGCCGGATTCGAGGTCCGCATCGAAAGGCCGATCGCATGAGCGAGCATGTCACCGATCCCGACTGCCTCTTCTGCCGCATCGTGGCGGGAGAGATCGGAAGCCGGCAGGTCCACGCCGACGACACCGCAGTCGCCTTCCTGGACCTCGCGCCCTTCAAGACCGGGCACACCCTGGTGGTGCCGCGCACCCACGTCACCGATGCCCTCGCCGGGCCCGAGGTGCTGGCCGCGATCGCCCCGGCCATCGCCGCGACGGGGCGGCTCCTCATGGACCGCCTGGGGGCGACCGGTCTGAACATCCTGTCCAACGTCGGCCCGGACGCCGGCCAGTCGGTGTTCCACCTGCACGTGCACCTGGTGCCGCGCTACGCCGACGATCCGGGCACCGACGCGCTGGTGACGCGCACCGCCGACCCGGACCTCGACGCGGTGCACGCCGCGATCACGGGCGCCTGAGAAAAATGGGCGTCCATCATGTGGGATGTGGGGCGTCCACGTTGCGGGACAGCGCCCCGAGAGGGCTATGCTCGCCACGTGCACATGATCGCTCTCGTAGTTCGCAAGCGCGTCGCCTGACGGCAACGTCTTCGACGACGCGCTCCCTCGTACGCCCATATCGGCGACGGGGGTTTTTCTTTGCAACGAGGCAGTCCGCACACCGAACCGATCGAAGGGGATGATCACGATGACGCAGGAGCAGCAGCCCAAGACGTTGACCGGAGCCCAGGCGCTGGTCGAGTCGCTGGAGCGCCTCGGGGTCGACGTCGTATTCGGCATCCCGGGCGGCGCGATCCTTCCGGCCTACGACCCGCTGGGCCAGAGCGAACTCGTCAACCACATCCTCGTCCGCCACGAGCAGGGCGCGGCGCACGCCGCCGAGGGCTACGCCATGACCACCGGACGCGTCGGCGTCTGCATGGCCACCTCCGGGCCGGGCGCCACCAACCTGGTGACCGGCATCGCGGACGCCTACCTCGACTCGGTGCCGATCGTGGCCATCACCGGCCAGGTGGCCTCGGGCGCCATCGGCACCGACGCCTTCCAGGAGGCCGACATCCGGGGCATCACGTTCCCGATCACGAAGCACTCCTTCCTGATCACGCGGCCCCAGGACATCCCCGGCGCGCTCAAGGCGGCGTTCCACATCGCCGCGACCGGACGCCCCGGGCCCGTCCTGGTCGACATCTCCAAGGACGCGCTGGCGGCCACCGCGCCGTTCGTGTGGCCCACCGAGCTCGACCTGCCCGGCTACAAGCCCACCGTGACGCCGCACGCCAAGCAGATCCGCGAGGCGGCCCGCCTGATCCGGGACGCGCAGCGTCCGGTGCTGTACGTGGGCGGCGGCATCGTGAAGGCCGAGGCGTACGAGGCCCTGGCCGAGCTGGTGAAGATCACGCAGATCCCGCTCGTCACGACGCTGATGGCGCGCGGCGCGTTCCCCGACAGCGACCCGCTGAACATGGGCATGCCCGGCATGCACGGCACCGTGTCGGCGGTGGCCGCGCTGCAGAAGGCCGACCTGCTCATCACGCTCGGCGCCCGCTTCGACGACCGCGTCACGGGCAAGCTGGACACGTTCGCCCCAACGCCAAGGTGATCCACGCCGACGTCGACCCGGCCGAGATCGGCAAGAACCGCAACCCCGACGTCCCGATCGTGGGCGACGTCAAGCTGGTGATCGAGGCGCTGAACGAGGTGCTGCGCGGCGAGGATTCCGCCGACCACAGCGCCTGGACGGCCTACCTGCAGGGGCTCAAGACCAAGTACAAGGTCGAGCCGGAGACCACGAAGGACGGCCAGCTCAGCCCCGAGTACGTCATCAAGCGGATCGGTGAGCTGTCCGGCGACGCCTACTACGTCGCCGGCGTCGGCCAGCACCAGATGTGGGCCGCGCACCTGCTGCCGTTCGAGAAGCCCGGCCGCTGGCTCAACAGCGGCGGCGCCGGGACGATGGGCTACTGTGTGCCGGCCGCCATGGGCGCGCAGGTCGGCGTCCCGGGCGAGCTGGTGTGGGGCATCGACGGCGACGGCTGCTTCCAGATGACCAACCAGGAGCTCGTCACCTGCACGCTGAACAACATCCCCATCAAGATCGCGGTGATCAACAACGAGTCCCTGGGCATGGTGCGGCAGTGGCAGACGCTGTTCTACGGCGAGCGCTACTCCAACACCGACCTCAACAGCCGCCGGGTTCCCGACTTCCCGATGCTCGCCGAGGCGATGGGGGCCGTCGGCCTGCGCGCCGAGACGCCCGAGGAGGTCGACGAGGTCATCAAGAAGGCCCTCGAGATCAACGACCGCCCGGTGGTGGTGGAGTTCCTGGTCCACAAGGACGCGATGGTGTGGCCGATGGTCCCGGCCGGCACCAGCAACGACGACATCCTGATCGCCAAGGACCTGGCGCCCGACTGGGAGGAAGAGATCCTGTGAAGACCCACACGCTGAGCGTCCTCGTCGAGAACAAGCCGGGCGTCCTGGCCCGCATCTCGGGGCTGTTCGCCCGACGCGGCTACAACATCGAGTCCCTGGCGGTCGGCCCGACCGAGCGTCCCGAGCTGAGCCGGATCACCGTCCAGGTCGGCGCCAACGCCCCCGAGGTGCTGGAGCAGATCACCAAGCAGCTCAACAAGCTCGTCGAGGTCATCAAGATCGTCGAGCTCGAGGACACCGCGGTGCGCCGGGAGCTGATCCTCATCAAGCTGAAGGCCGACCCGGTCGCCCGCAGCCAGATCATCGACATCGTGCAGTTGTTCCGCGGCAAGACCGTCGACGTGCACAACGACTCGATGGTCATCGAGGCCACCGGCAGCCCGGACAAGCTGGAGGCGCTGCTGGAGATGCTGCGGCCCTACGGCGTCCGCGAGTTGGTGCAGTCCGGCCTCGTCGCACTCGGCCGCGGCTCCAAGTCGCTCACCGACCGTTCCACCCGCGGCGAGCGGCTCAAGCCGTCCGCCCACTGAACCCCGGGGCGGCGTCCCGACGACGACGCCCCTTCGACCGGTGCTCACGCACCGCCGAACCGTCCACAACAAGGAAGAGATTCACTCATGGCTGAGATGTTCTACGACGACAACGCCGACATGGCCGTCATCCAGGGCCGTACGGTCGCGGTCATCGGGTACGGCTCGCAGGGCCACGCCCACGCGATGAACCTGCGCGACTCCGGCGTCGACGTCCGCATCGGCCTGAAGGAGGGCTCCAAGAGCCGCGCCAAGGCCGAGGCCGAGGGCTTCCGCGTCGTCTCGGTGGCCGACGCCGCCGCCGAGGCCGACCTGATCATGATCCTGGCGCCCGACCAGCACCAGCGGAAGATCTACACCGAGTCGATCGAGCCGAACCTGCAGCCCGGCGACGCGCTGTTCTTCGCCCACGGCTTCAACATCCGCTACGGCTACATCACCGCGCCCGAGGGCGTCGACGTCTGCATGGTCGCGCCGAAGGGCCCGGGCCACCTGGTGCGCCGCGAGTACGCCGAGGGCCGGGGCGTCCCGGTCATCGTCGCGGTCGAGGAGGACGCCACCGGCAACGCGTGGCCCCTGGCGCTGAGCTACGCCAAGGCGATCGGCGGCCTGCGCGCCGGCGGCATCAAGACCACCTTCACCGAGGAGACCGAGACCGACCTGTTCGGCGAGCAGGCCGTGCTGTGCGGCGGCGCGTCCGCGCTGGTCCAGGCCGGGTTCGAGACCCTCGTCGAGGCCGGCTACCAGCCCGAGGTCGCCTACTTCGAGTGCCTCCACGAGCTCAAGCTGATCGTCGACCTCATGTACGAGGGCGGCATCGCCAAGCAGCGCTGGAGCGTCTCCGACACCGCCGAGTTCGGCGACTACGTGTCGGGCCCCCGCGTCATCGACGCGCGGGTCAAGGAGAACATGAAGGCCGTCCTGGCCGACGTGCAGAACGGCGCGTTCGCCAAGCGCTTCATCGACGACCAGGACGCCGGCGCGCCGGAGTTCAAGGCGTTCCGCGAGAAGGGCGAGGCGCACCCGATCGAGGCCACCGGCCGCGAGCTGCGCAAGCTGATGGCGTGGGTCAAGAGCCACGACGACGACTACGTCGAGGGCACCGCGGCCCGCTGACCAGCGGCCACGCACGACGCGAGGGGCGTCGGGACCACTCCGGTCCCGGCGCCCCTCGCGCGTCCGGCCCGAGGAGGTGCGGACGACGAACGGCGGGGCACCCCGCTCAGGAGTGCCCCGCCGTGGGGGAGGCTCGGATCAGCCGATGGCCAGCTTCTGGCCGACGAAGATCAGGTTGGGGTCGGAGACCTTGCCCTTGTTGAGGCTCCACAGCGTGCGCCAGCCGCCGTCGACGTGGTTCGCCACCGCGAGCTCGCTCAGGGTGTCGCCGGGCTTCACGGTGATGAACCGCTTGCCGGTCGTCTCGGTGGCCTTGACGGTGGTCGCACGCTTCGGCGTGGCCTTCTTCGTGGTGGTGGCCTTGGCGGTGGTCGCCTTGGTCGTGGTCGACTTCGCCGGGGTGGTCTTCTTGGCCGGCGTGGCCTTCTGCGTGGAGGCCTTCTGCGTCGTGGCCTTCTTGGTGGTGGTCGCGCGGGGGGCCTCGGCGGTGCCGCCGGACGCGCCACCGTTGCTCTTGGTGAGGCCGGCCTTCTTGGAGCAGACGGGCCACGCGCCCGGGCCCTGGCCCGCCAGGACCTTCTGCGCGACGGCGATCTGCTGCGCCTTGGTGGCCTGCGCGGCCGTGGGGGCGTAGGCGGTGCCGCCGTAGGCGCGCCACGTGGACGGGCTGAACTGCAGGCCGCCGTGGTAGCCGTTGCCGGTGTTGATGGACCAGTTGCCGCCGGACTCGCACTGCGCGACCGAATCCCAGACATCTGCGTGAGCCGGCGCGGCGAGAGCGACGGAGCCGCCGACTGCAACGGCCGTGGTGGCCGCGAGGGCGAGCAGACGCTTCGGAGTGTTGTTCATGGGTGTCCTTTCCTGCGGAATCCCCCGAGGCTCGATGCTCCGCCGGAGGACGTGGTTTCAGACTAAGTCAAAGTCTGAGAAAAACCAAAGCAATCTCTGGGCTGATTCTCAGATTCATCGGGCACCGTCGGCCGGCAGCCGCCGGGCGGACCCGTGAATCGGGCCGTGGATCTGGCATTCTTGCCCGCGTGCAGGACACGCGAACCGCAGGACTCACGCAGCAGGAGGTGGCCGCCCGCGTCGCCGCCGGCCAGGTCAACACCCTTCCGCCCCGCAGCGGTCGGACGGTCGCGCAGATCGTGCGCGACAACGTCTTCACCCGGATCAACGCGATCCTGGCCGTGCTGCTGGTCATCGTGCTGGCCACCGGCTCGTGGATCAACGCCGCCTTCGGCCTGCTGATCATCGCCAACTCCGCGATCGGCATCATCCAGGAGCTCCGGGCCAAGCGCACCCTCGACGCGCTGGCCGTCGTGGGGGAGGCGCAGCCGCTGGTGCGCCGCGCCGAGGGGACGCGCCGGCTGCCCCGCGACGAGGTCGTGCTTGACGACCTCATCGAGCTCGCCCCCGGCGACCAGGTCGTCGTCGACGGTGAGGTGCTGGAGGCCGACTACCTCGAGGTGGACGAGAGCCTCCTGACCGGCGAGGCCGACCCGGAGCCCAAACAGGCCGGCGACCCGGTGATGTCGGGCAGCTTCGCCGTGGCCGGCTCCGGGCTCTACCGGGCCACCAAGGTCGGCGCGGACGCCTACGCCGCCCAACTGGCGGCCGAGGCGTCCCGCTTCACGCTGGTGCACTCGGAGCTGCAGTCGGGCATCAACCGCATCCTGCGCTTCATCACGTGGCTGCTCATCCCCGTCGGCCTCGCCACGATCGTGGTGCAGCTCACCCTGACCGACATGCCCTGGCGCCGGGCGGTGCTCGCCATGGCCGGCGCGCTGGTTCCCATGGTCCCCGAGGGACTGGTGCTCATCACCTCCATGGCGTTCGCGCTCGGGTGATCCGGCTGGGGCGGCAGAAGGTGCTGGTGCAGGAACTCGCCGCGATCGAGGGCCTCGCCCGGGTCGACGTCGTCTGCGCCGACAAGACCGGCACACTGACCGAGAACGGGATGCGGTGCCGCAGCGTCGTCCCGCTCGCCGAGCTGGGGGAGGGGCGGCTGCGCGAGGCGCTGGCCAACCTGGCCGCCGGCGACCCGCACCCCAACGCGTCCCTGACCGCGATCGGGGAGGAGGTCGGCGCTCCACCCGTCCCCTGGACGCCCACGGACCGGGCCCCCTTCACCTCGGCCAAGAAGTGGTCGGGCGTCTCGTTCGCGGGCGAGGGGGCCTGGGTGCTGGGGCCCCCGACGTGCTCGCGAGCGGCGAGGTCGCCGCCCGGGCCGAGGAGATGGCCGCGGGCGGCCTGCGCGTCCTGCTGCTCGGCCGGGCCGAGACCGTGCAGGGCGCCGGCGCGCCGGGACGCGTCGACCCCGTCGGGCTCGTGGTGCTGGAGCAGCGCGTCCGGCCGGACGCCCGCGCGACGCTGGAGTACTTCCGCGACCAGGACGTCGCCGTCAAGGTGATCTCGGGCGACAACGCCCGCTCGGTGGGGGCCGTGACCTCGACGCTGGGCGTCGTCACGGGGGCGCCGGTGGACGCGCGCAGCCTCGACACGCCCGAGAAGCTCGCCGGGGCCGTGGAGGAGCACCAGGTCTTCGGCCGCGTGACCCCCGACCAGAAGCGCGCCATGGTCGCGGCGCTGCAGGCGGGCGGACACACGGTGGCGATGACCGGCGACGGCGTCAACGACGTGCTGGCGCTCAAGGACGCCGACCTGGGCGTCGCCATGGGGTCGGGAGCCTCGGCGACGCGCGCCGTCGCCAAGATCGTGCTGCTCGACGACCGCTTCGCCACCCTGCCCAGCGTCGTGGCGGAGGGCCGGCGCGTCCTGGGCAACATCGAGCGCGTCGCCAACCTGTTCCTGACCAAGACCGTCTACTCGGCGATGCTGGCGCTGCTCGTCGTGCTGTGGCGCGTGCCCTTCCCGTTCCAGCCGATCCACGTGACCATCACAGGCTGGTTCACCATCGGCATCCCGGCGTTCCTGCTGTCGCTGGCCCCCAACAACGAGCGCGCGCGCCCCGGATTCGTGCAGCGCGTCATGCGGCTCGGCCTGCCCGCGGGGATCGTCGTGGCGACCACCACCTTCATCACCTACCTGCTGCTCTACCCGGGCGGGCAGCCCGACGCCACCACGACGCAGCAGGTGGCCGCCGGCACCCTGGCGTGCCTCATCATCGGCGCCACGTGGGTGCTGTCGGTGGTCGCGCGCCCGTACCGCTGGTGGCGCGTCGGTCTGGTCGCCACCGCCTACCTCGCCTACGCGCTGATCTTCTGGCTGCCCGCGACGCAGCGGCTCTTCCTGCTCGACACCTCCAACGGCGCGATGATGCAGACCGGCGTCCTGATGGGCCTGCTGGCGGCGGCGCTCGTCGAGGCGACGTGGTGGATCCGTGCCAAGGTGTTCGGCGCTCCGGCGGTGCTGTGGGTGCGTCCCGACGCGCCGGACGAGCCGGTCGCGCCCCAGCCGGAGGAACCCCGGCCCAGCTGAGGCGTCAGCCGGCCACCCGGGCGGCGATCGCGTCGCCCACCTGGGAGGTGCTGCGGCGAGCGGCGCCGCGCTGCGCCACGTCGGCGTCCACGGCGGCCTCGATCGCGGCGGCCTGCTCGCGGCGTCCCAGGTGATCGAGCAGCAGCGCCATCGACGAGATGGTGGCGGTGGGGTCGGCGATGCCCTGGCCGGCGATGTCGGGGGCCGAGCCGTGCACCGGCTCGAACATCGACGGGAAGGCGCCCGAGGGGTTGAGGTTCGCCGAGGCGGCGAGCCCGATCCCGCCCGTGACGGCGGCCGCCAGGTCGGTGATGATATCGCCGAACAGATTGTCGGTGACGATGACGTCGAAGCGCTGCGGGTCGGTGACGAGCATGATCATCGTGGCGTCGACGTGCAGGTAGTCGGTGGTGACGTCGGGGTACTGCGCCGCGACCGCGGTGAAGATGCGGTTCCACAGCCCGCCCGCGTGGGTCAGCACGTTGTGCTTGTGCACGAGCGTCACCTTGCGGCGGCGCCGTTGCGCCCGCTCGAACGCGTCGCGCACCACTCGCTCGACGCCGCGGGCGGTGTTCACCGACACCTCGCTGGCGACCTCGGCCGCGGTGCCGGCGGCCAGCGAGCCGCCCACGCCCGCGTACAGGCCCTCGGTGCCTTCGCGCACGACCACGAAGTCGATCGGCCCGCGGTCGACGACGGCGTCGGACAGCGGCGTGGTGACGCCGGGATAGAGCTTGGACGGCCGCAGGTTCACGTAGTGGTCGAAGGCGAAGCGCAGCTTCAGCAGCAGGCCGCGCTCCAGCAGCCCCGAGGGGATCGCCTTGCTGCCCGGGGCGGCACCGACCGCGCCCAGCACGATCGCGTCCGCGGCGGCCAGTTCGGCCATGACCGAGTCGGGGAGCACCTCGCCCGTGCGCTGCCAGCGCTCGGCGCCCAGGTCGTAGTGCACGTAGTCGAAGGCCTGCGCCCCGGTCGCGGCGTCGAGGACCTTGAGTCCCTCGGCGACGACCTCGGGGCCGATCCCGTCGCCGCCGATGACGGCGATGGTGGGACGTGCGGAGGAAACGGCGTCGGTCATGCCCGAAGCCTAGCGTCCCGATGTCCAGAATGCGGTACCGAAATCTCATTCCTCGGATGTCCGGCGGCGCGGGTCCGACGCGATATCCTGACGCCATGCCCGTGACCTTCGACGTCCAGCCCAGCCCGTCCGCCCGCACCGACGCGGAGGTCGCGGAGATCCTCGCCGATCCCGGCTTCGGGCGCTTCTTCACCGATCACATGGTCTCCATCACCTGGACCAAGGGCCAGGGTTGGCACTCGCCGAAGGTCGTCCCGTACGGCCCGCTGTCGCTGGATCCGTCCGCCGCGGTCCTGCACTACGGGCAGGAGATCTTCGAGGGGATGAAGGCCTACCGCCACGAGGACGGCTCGGTGTGGCTGTTCCGGCCCGAGCGCAACGGCGAGCGCTTCCGCACGTCGGCGGCCCGCATGATGCTGCCGGACCTGCCGGTCGACCTCTTCGTCCAGGCGGTCCGCGAGCTCGTCACGATCGACGCGCGCTACGTCCCGGAGGCCGCGGGCGAGCACAGCCTCTACATCCGGCCGTTCATGATCGCCTCGGAGGCGTTCCTCGGGGTCCGCGCGGCGGAGGAGGTCACCTTCCTCGTCATCGCGTCGCCGGTCGGGCCGTACTTCGCCGAGGGCGTCAAGGGCGTGGACATCTGGGTCACGGACAAGTGGGCGCGCGCCGGCGTGGGCGGCACCGGCGCGGCGAAGTGCGGGGGCAACTACGCGGCGAGCCTGATCGCCCAGTACGAGGGCTACGAGCACGGCTGCACCCAGGTGATGTTCATCGAGGCGGCCGAGAAGGACCGCGTCGAGGAGTTGGGCGGCATGAACGTCTTCCTCATCAGCGCGGACGGCCAGTTGGTGACCCCGGCGCTGACCGGCACGATCCTGGACGGCATCACCCGGGATTCCATCCTCGCGGTCGGGGAGCAGTTGGGCCTCACCCCCGTCGAGCGCCGGCTCTCCGCGCAGGAGTTCCTCGACGGCATCGCCGAGGGCACCTTCGTCGAGGCGTTCTGCTGCGGCACCGCGGCGGTCATCAGCCCCATCTCCGGGTTCAAGTCCGAGCGGGGGGAGTGGCGCCTGAAGGGGCAGGACTTCGCGACCACGGTCCGCATCCGGGACGCCGTCCTCGACATCCAGTACGGCAGGACGCCGGATCGTTTCGATTGGCTGCAGCGGGTCGTCTAGATTGGAGCGGTGACTCAGTTCGAACCGGCACCGCAGCGCGGCAACCTCTGGCTCGGCGTGGCGATGGGCATCGCCGCCGGCCTGGTGATCGTGGTGCTCGCCTGGTTCGCGTTGGTCGACCCCACCACCGCCGAACCCGCGCCGTCCCCGACCCCGCAGGCCACGACGCCGCCCGCGACCACGCACTCGCCGACCCCGACGAGCACGCCCACCCCGACGCGCACGCCGACGGCCACGCCCACGCCGACCGCCACGGCCACCGACACCCCCACGAGCGCGCCGACGGCGCACCCGGGGATCGTCACCGAGCTGCCGAAGGGCTCGTGGGTGACGGTGCTGGATTCGCTGGGCCAGTCCGGCACCACCCCGAGCGCGCCCTGGAGCGCGCGGCGGAACTGAGCAAGCCGGGGCACACCGCCGTGCCGCTGGACACCAACGCGTTCGCCGGCCTCAACCGGGGCTACTACGCGATCGTGATCCCCGGCCAGAAGAGCCGCGACGAGTCCTACGCCGTGTGCGACGCCATCGGGACGCCCCGGGGCGACCACTGCTACCCGCGGGAGATCCAGGGTCCCCGGTGACGGTGGACCGGCGTCGGTTGCTGCTCGCGGGGGCGCTGCTCCCGTGGGCGGCCTGGGCCGCCCCCGCCGTCGCGGCCGCGCCCGCCGCGCCCGTCATCCGGCCGCGCTCCGAGTGGGCGGGCACCCTGGCCCCGGTGGGCCCGCTGCAGCCCGAGACGGACGTCCGGTTCCTCCTGGTGCACCACACCGAGACGCCGAACGGGGACACCCCGGAGAAGACCGTCGAGCGGCTGCGGGGCATCTACCGCTTCCACACCGGAGCCGACAAGGGGTGGCCGGACGTCGCGTACAACTTCTTCGTGGACCGGTTCGGGGTCGTCTGGGAGGGGCGCCAGGGCAGCCTGGAGCGCGCCGTCCGGGGCGACGCGACCGGGGGTTCGCAGGGGTTCGCCGAGTTGGCGTGCTTCGTGGGCGACCACACCGCCGAGCCGCCCACCGAGGAGGCGCTGACCGCGATGACCGGCCTGCTCGCGTGGCTGGCGGCGCGCAACGGCCTCGACCTGGCCGCGCCGGTCTCGTTCGTCTCGCGCGGCTCCAACCGCTGGCGCCGGGGAGCGGAGGTCGCGACCGAGCAGATCGCGGGGCACCGGGACATGTCGCGGACGGCGTGCCCGGGGGACGCCCTCTACCCGCTGATCACCTCGCGCCTCCTGCCCGGCGCCCGGCAGCTGCTGGCGGGGGCTCCGTCCCCCTCGCCGTCACCGACAGCCACGCCCTCGCCGGCGGCGTCCGGGAGCGCGCCCGCGCCGACGGTGGGACCTTCCCCGACACCGCCGCCGCTGGAGGGCATCAGCTGGGGCGGCGCCGCGCTGACCGCCCTGGGAGTGGCCGGGGTCGCGTTCTCGGCACGAGCGGGCCGGGGCGAGCCTCAGGCCGGGACGGGGAGGCGCGACGCGGGGTCAGACGATGAGCTGGAACAGGATGATGGCGGCGCCGACGCCGACGGTGATCAGCAGCCCGAGCAGGAACCCCCGCAGGGTGGCTGAGCTCGTCGTGGCGGGCGCGTAGGCCGCGGCCGGGGTCACCGGCTCCAGCCGCGCCGACGGCGCGCCGGGAACGTGCCTGCCCCCGGCGGGGTTCGGTTGCCACGCATCGGGCGCGGGGGCCGGGGTCGGCTCCGGCAGCGTGGGGATGACGCGGGTCGGTTCGGGCGCCGCCGGGGAGCGCGGCTCGTCGCGGAACAGCTCGAACCCCGGCGTCGGCGCCCACGGCGACGGCTGCTCGCGCGGCGGGATCACCTGGGTCGCTTCGGCGTCGGTCGTCCGTGGCGCACCAGGGGCCGCGGTGTCGCCCTCGGGTTCGGTCCGGTCGGGGCCGTCTCCCTCGTGCCCCTCGCGGGCGGGAACGGTCGGGATCGGGCCGGTGATGTCGAGGGCGGACATCGGCTGCGTCGCGTCCATGGGCGGCGCGGCGTCCGGCCGGACGGGGGCCGCATGCGCGCTCGGCAGCGGCACCGCGGGGGCGTCCGCCGGCGGGCCGGGCAGCGGAACGGTCGGCTCGACCACCGGGATCGGCGCCACGGGCGCGGACGCCGCGTCGGGGAACCGGACGCGCGCGGGCTCGGGCGACGGCTCGGGCAGCACGGTGCTCGGCGCCGGGCCGGAGGTCGCGCCGAAGTGATCGATCAGCGTGGGGAGCAGGGCGCGGCTCTTGACGGGCGGGACCAGGAACGTGAGCCGGGACGCCGAGCCGATGCTGAACCGCACCCACGGCTCACCGCCCAGCGACACGGTGCTGTAGGTGGCCGGCGTCGTGGGGGTCACCGAGACGCTGGCGTGGTGGTCGGCGCCGTGGGCGTCGCGCCACAGCAGGCCGGCCGCCTCGGGCTGCAGCACCAGGGCGCCGTAGTCGATGCGTTCGCCGGCGACCCCGACCGGGATGACGTAGGAGATGGCCTGCCGCTCGTCGACGACGCGCCCGAAGCGCGAGGCGCCCCCGGTGAGCACCTGCCGCGAGAGCGAGGCGAAGCGGTCGTCGAAGGGCGCGAGATCGAGCGCGGCCACGGCCGCGCGGCTGATCCGGTCGGCGAGATCCGGCATGGAAACAGCTCCCTTCGTCGGACCCAGCATAGTGACGCGCGGCGCACCCCCGGGCGGGGTGCGCCGCGCTCGAGGGTCAGGAGAGGGCGGCCACCGCGGCGTCGTAGTCGGGCTCCTGGGTGATCTCGGGAACCACCTCGGTGTAGACGACCTTGCCGTCGGCGTCGAGCACGATGACCGAGCGGGCGTTGAGGCCGGCCAGCGGGCCGTCCACCATCAGCGTGCCGTAGTCGCGCGAGAAGCTGGAGCGGAACGTCGAGCCGACCCGGACGTTCTCGATGCCCTCGGCGCCGCAGAACCGGCCCAGCGCGAACGGCAGGTCGGCCGAGGCGCAGACGACGGTGGTGTTCTCCAGCCCGGCGGCGATCTCGTTGAAGCGGCGCACGCTCATCGCGCACACGCCGGTGTCGACGCTGGGGAAGATGTTGAGCACGACGCGCTGCCCGGCCAGGTCGGCCAGCTTCACGTCGGACAGGTCGGCTCCGGTGAGCGTGAAGTCGGGAGCGCTCTGCCCGACTTCGGGCAGGTCTCCGACGGTGCGGACGGGGGTCCCCTTGAACTTGGTGTCAGCCATGCCTCGTTTCTAGCACGCGGACCCCAGCGGGTCGATGCCGCGGCGCGGGTGGGTGACCCTCCCCGTCACGGCTTCCCGCGCCACGACGTCTCGCCGGGCGAGATCGGAGGTCCGGAACGTGAGAAACGGCGATACTGCACCGGTTGGCCGGCGCCGTGCCGGCCCCAGCCGAGGAGGCCCGATGACCGCGCAGCCCGCCGCTCCGGACGTGTTCCACCTCTACGACACCACGCTCCGCGACGGTGCGCAGCAGGAGGGGCTCCGCCTCACCGTGAGCGACAAGCTGAAGATCGCCCGCGTCCTGGACGACCTGGGCGTCGGCTTCATCGAGGGCGGCTGGCCGGGCGCCAACCCCAGCGACACAGCCTTCTTCGCGGCGGCCGCCGCGGGCGAACTCGAGCTGCGGCACGCCAAGCTGACCGCCTTCGGCGCCACCCGCCGCGTGGGGGCCCGCGCGGCCGACGATCCGCTGACCCGCGCGCTGGTCGACGCGCAGACCGAGGTGATCTGCCTGGTCGCCAAGAGCCACGACGAGCACGTGTTCCGCGCGCTGAAGACCACCCTGGACGAGAACCTCGCCATGGTCGCCGACACCGTGCGCTTCCTCACCGGCGAGGGCCGTCGGGTCTTCGTCGACGTCGAGCACTTCTTCGACGGCTACCGCGCCAACCCGGCCTACGCGCTGGAGGTGGTCCGCGCCGCGGCCGAGGCGGGCGCCGAGGTCGTCGTCCTCTGCGACACCAACGGCGGCATGCTGCCGGCGTGGATGGGCGAGGTCGTGTCGGCCGCCTCGGACATCGGCGTCGACCTGGGCGTCCACTGCCACAACGACACCGGGTGCGCGGTGGCCAACACGCTGGCCGCGGTGGACGCCGGCGTCATGCACGTCCAGGGCACGATCAACGGCCACGGGGAGCGCACCGGCAACGCCGACCTGATCACCGTGGCGGCCAACCTCCGGCTCAAGTACGGCTGGCCGGTGCTCAGCGACGAGCACCTGGCCCGCGCCACGTCGGTCAGCCACGCCGTCGCCGCGATCACCCACGTCGCCCCCAACGCCCGGCAGCCCTACGTCGGGCAGTCCGCCTTCGCGCACAAGGCCGGCCTGCACGCGTCCGCGATCAAGGTGGACGCCAACCTGTACCAGCACACCGACCCGCGCCTGGTCGGCAACGACATGCGCATGCTGGTCTCGGACATGGCCGGCCGGGCCAACATCCAGCTCAAGGGCGACGAGCTGGGCTTCGACCTGTCCGACCGCGACCTGGCGGCGCGGATCACCGACGTGGTGAAGCAGCGCGAGATGGACGGCTACTCCTACGAGTCCGCCGACGCCTCGTTCGAGCTGCTGCTGCGCGAGCAGACCGACGCCCTGGACCCCGCGTTCGAGGTGCAGCGCTGGCGTGTCCTGACCTCCGACGAGGTGAGCGAGGAGGGCGACTCCGAGGCCACCGTGAAGGTGCGCGTCGGGGACGCCGTCGTGTCGCGCGTCGGCGAGGGGTTCGGGCCGCTGAACGCCCTGGACCACGCCCTGCGCTCGGCGCTGGAGACCGAGCACCCCGACGTCGAGACCTTCGAGCTGACCGACTACCGGGTCCGGATCCTGGAGACCGGGCACGGCACGGACGCGATCGTCCGCGTCCTCATCGACACCACCGACGGGGAGCGCAGCTGGACGACCGTGGGCGTGGGCACCAACGTCGTCGAGGCGTCCTGGGAGGCCCTGCACGACGCCTACCTGTGGGGGCTGCACACCCGCGCCGCGTGAGTCCGCGAAACCCGCCCGGACGCCGACGCGGGACCGCGCGGTGCCCGGCGGACGGCTGGGTAGGCTGGTGGACATGATGGACGCACCCGATGGCGACTTGAGGATCGGCCACGCCGAGCGCGACGCCGCCGTCGAACAGCTGCGCGAGGCGGCCGCCGAGGGGCGGCTGACCCTCGACGAGCTCGACGCGCGGATCGAGACCGCGCTCCAGTCCCGCACCCGCGCCGAACTGCGCGCGCTGCTGGCCGACCTGCTGCCCGGCCAGCAGCTCGAGGCCGCCATCAACCCCACCGCCCTGACTGCGCAGCACGCCGAGCCGGGGTGGAGTTGGCAGGACCCCCTGGTGCTCACCGCCAAGTGGGACGACGTCTTCCGCGGCGGCCCCTGGCAGGTGCCGCCCTTCCTGGAGCTGAACCCCGTGGCCGGCAGCGTCAAGCTGGACTTCAGCGACGCCCGGCTCTCCACGCGCGTGATCGACGTGAGCGTGGTGGGGGCGCCGGCGACACGATCCTCATCGTGCCGGGCGGCTGGGGCGTGGAGATGTCCCGCATCGAGAAGGGCCTGGGGTCGGTCAAGTCGACCGTCGACCCGCGCCCGACCGGGACGCTGCCCCAGCTCATGGTGCGGGGACGCACCTCGCTGGGCAGCATCCGCGCCCGGCACCCCAACTGGTGGGACACCAAGCGGCGGGAGCGCTGGCTGGCCCGAGGCGGCGGGGTCGTCGCCAAGAACTGAGGGGCGGCTTGGCTAGGATCGCGGCCATGGAGACCCACGAGCCCGCGCTCCCGGACGGCCACCTGCGCGTCACCCCCGCCCAGCGCGAGCACGCGCTCGCCCGGCTGCGGGAGGCCGCCGCCGACCAGCGCATCCGGTTCGAGGAGCTGGAGGCGCGGACCGCGTCCGTCCTGGAGGCGGTGACGCGCGACGACCTCGCCGCGCCCCTGTACGACCTCGTCCCCACCGCCGATCTCCCGGGAGCGACCGGCGAGGTCGCCCTGGGGGACGGGCCCGGCCTGACGTGGGAACGGCCCCTGGTGCTGCGCGCCGAGCACTGGTGGCGCACCGTCAAGATCGCCGGGGCCTGGGAGGTGCCGCCCTTCCTGGAGGTCAACGCCAGCCGCGGTCCGATCCTGCTCGACTTCCAGCGCGCGGTGGCGCTGGCGCCCGTCATCGACGTGGTCGTCAACGCGAGCTGGCTCGGCTCGGTCACGATCGTGGTGCCCCGGGGCTGGGGCGTGGACGCCACCCAGGCGACGGGGGCCAGTACTCCCAGGTCACCAGCGAGGTCGACACCCGCCCGCACCCCGGCAACCCCCGCCTGGTGATCCGCGGACACCTCGGGGGCGGCATCACCGCGCGCTACCCGGGCGCGCGCGACCTGAGGCGGGCCGAGTCGGTAGCCTGAGGTGCATGCGCATCGCTCGATTCGTCCACGACGACACCATCGGGTTCGGCACCGTCGAACTCCCCGACGACGCGGGGGAGCACCCCGACACGATCCAGGTCCTCAACGGGGATCCGCTGGTCGGGCCGGTCCAGTACACCGGCGAGCGGCTCCACCTGGACGACGTGAGGCTCGTCGCGCCGGTGATCCCGCGCAGCAAGGTCGTGGCGATCGGGCGGAACTACGCGGCTCACGCCGCCGAGTTCGACAACGACGTGCCCGAGGTGCCGATGGCGTTCTTCAAGCCCAACACCTCGGTGATCGGCCCCGGCGAGCCCATCGTCTACCCGCGTCAGACCACCGCCGTCGACCACGAGGCCGAGCTGGCCGTCGTCATCGGCCGGATCTGCAAGGACGTCCCCGCCGAGCGTGCCGCCGAGGTGATCTTCGGGTACACCTGCGCCAACGACGTCAGCGCGCGGGACCTCCAGAAGTCCGACGGCCAATGGGCCCGCGCGAAGGGGTTCGACACGTTCTGCCCGCTCGGCCCGTGGATCACCACCCACCTCAGCATCGAGGAGGCGTCCAACCTCGGGATCCGCGCGACCGTCACCCGCGACGGGGACGTGATCGAGCGGCAGGACTCCACCACCGCGAACATGGTGCACGGGATCGCGGACCTGGTGGCCTTCGTGTCCGCCTTCACCACGCTCCTGCCCGGCGACGTCATCCTGACCGGCACCCCCGAGGGCGTCGGACGCCTCGAGCCCGGCGACGTGGTCACGGTCGAGGTCGACGGGCTGGGCGCGCTGTCCAACCCCGTCGTGGCCGCGGAGGCATGAGCCCCAGGGACCGGCGCGCCCGGTCGGGCAACCCGGCGGTGGCCGCGCAGGCGGGTCGGCGTCCCACGCCGCGGACGCCTTCGGGCCCCTCGCGGCCGGGGTTCCGAGGGCCCTTCGCGCCCCTGCTGGACGCCTTCGCGACCGAACGCATCCCGAGCGGCGTGGACTACCCCCACGCGCTGCGCACCACGACGGCGAACCCCTTCACCTCGATGGTGGGCGTCACGTTGGGCCTGCTGTCGTTCATGGTCATCACGCCACTCCTCATGCGCGGGCTCGGCGGGCTGTACTGGCTGGCGATCGGCTCGCCGGGGGACTTCGACGCCACCTTCCGGGCGCTCACGAGCTACGAACTCCCGTTCGGGCTCGTCGTGGGCCACCTCGGGCTCGCCACGCTGATCCCCCTGTCCATGGCGCTGGTGCTGTTCATCCACCGCGTCCGGCCGGGGATCCTCGGATCGGTGCTCGTGGGCCTCCGGTGGGGCTGGCTGGGCGCCTGCCTGCTCGTCGCCTTCGCGTCGCTGTGGCTGGTGCTGGTCGTGCAGAACCTCACCCAACCGGGCGGGCCGTCCTTCGCGCTGAACCCCCAACCGGGCGCGGTGTGGTTCATCGTCATCATGCTGCTCACCACGCCGCTGCAGGCCGCCGCGGAGGAGTACTTCTTCCGCGGGTACCTCATGCAGTCGCTGGGGTCCATGGTGGCCTCGCCCTGGTTCGGCATCCTCACCTCCGCGGCGGTGTTCACCGCCTTCCACGGCTCGCTGGATCCGGCCCTGGTGCTCGACCGGTTCGCGTTCGGCGTCCTGGCGGGATGGCTGGTCGTCCGCACGGGTGGCCTGGAGGCCGGAATCGCCGCGCACGTCGCCAACAACGTCACCTCGTTCGGGCTGGCGGCGCTGACCGCGTCGGTGGCGCAGGTGAAGGCGATCAGCGAGGTGACCTGGATCGTGGCCGCGTGGGACGTCGGACGGTTCGCGCTGTTCACCGTCCTGATCGTGCTGCTGGCCCGCCGGTGGAAGCCGGCCACCGAAACCGCGTGAGGCGCGCCGCGCGGGCCACCGGTTGCCTCGGTTTTGAGCCCGGGCCCCGGTTGCAGTAAGGTCTTACCTCGCTGGCTCAGCCTGGCCGGCGCCGCTCGATCCGTGAGGATCGGGAGGTGAATGAAGGGGTATGGGGTAATTGGCAGCCCGCCGGATTCTGGTTCCGTCAGTCTAGGTTCGAGTCCTAGTACCCCTGCTGGGAGGCGATTTCGCCAGAGGCGCAAGGCTCTGGTAATGTCTCCCGGGCACCGAGAACGGTGCGAGCTGGCCCCGTTGTGTAGCGGCCTAGCACGCCGCCCTCTCAAGGCGGTAGCGCGGGTTCGAATCCCGTCGGGGCTACCAGCTGAACGGCCCCTCCCAAACCGGGAGGGGCCGTTCGTCGTTCTGCGGCGGGGGAGTCAGCGGGCCTGCGGGTCCAGGCGGCGGGCCCACGCGCGCAGCACCCGGGACGCCCCCGCGCGGAGCGGGCCCGCCTCCCAGCCGCCCTGGAGGGCGGGGGCCGTCGGCAGGGCCGACGTGGCGAGGTTGTGACCCAGGGTGGTGACATCGAGGACGTTGAACATGTGCGGTGCTTCCTTCGTGGTGGTGGTGGTGGTCGGGGCGGGTTCGGTCAGGCCCGCGGCGCGGGCGCGGTGGAGGCGCGGACGACGAGGCGGGTCGGCAGGATCACCCGGCGCGGCTCCAGGGCGGGGTCCAGCATGAGCCGGGCGACCCGGCGCCCCTTCTCCTCGATGGGCTGGTGCACGGTGGTCAGGCCGCGCCCGGCCGCCTCGGGGATGTCGTCGAATCCGGCCAGCGACACGTCGCGCCCGGCCGTGGCGCCCCGCTCGGCGAGGCCGTCCATCAGGCCCAGCGCCATCGTGTCGCTCAGCGCGACCACGGCCGTGGGGCGGTCGCGGACGTCCCACAGCGTCCCCACGGCGGCCCTGCCGGCGCTGTAGCTGTTCTCGGCGGTCGTGTGGACGCGCAGGGACGCGCCGCCCAGGCCGCGGCGCAGGCCGGCGAGGCGGTCGACGTTGTCGACGTAGTCCGGCGTGCCGGGGGCGTGGACGCCGCCGTTGAGCAGCACCGCGACGTCGCGATGCCCGAGCCGCGCGAGGTGCTCGCCGAGCTGGACGCCGGCCATCACGTCGTCGATGGCGACGTGATCGATGTCGGGGCGCGGATCCATGACGCTGATCACGACGGGGATCCCGCGGGCCAGAGCAGCCTCCACCGCCGGCGCGGTGCTTTGGAGGCACAGGCTCGTGAGGGCGTCGATCGAGGCGCGTTGCACCGCCTCCGCGGTCGGGGGAGCAGCAGGATGCCGACCTCGCCGTCGGTGAGTTCCTCCGCCAGCCCCCGCAGGAAGCCGATGGCGTACGGGTCGGAGAAGGCGTAGGAGTTGTGCTGGGTCATCAGCACGCCGATCGCCCCGGCGCGACCGCTGCGCAGCGCGCGCCCGGCCGGGTCCGGCCCGTGGTAGCCCAGCTCGGCGGCCACGGCGAGGATCCGTTCGCGGACGTCGGCTGAGAGCTGATCGGGGCGGTTGTAGGCGTTGGAGACCGACGACGGGGACACGCCCGCCGCCAGGGCCACCGACTTCGCCGTGATCTTCGTCACACCGCCTCCTTCTGGATCGATTTACTAGAACGATACAGAAGGGTCGGCGGTCGGCCAAGACGAAGGCCACGGTTGCCGCGGGCGGGCGCGCCGACGCCCGAGCGCCGAGGCCGCCGATCAGGGGAGCCGGCCGGTCTCCGCCACCACGGCCGCGACGGCGCTGAGCTTGTGGTTGGTGCGTTGGGAGGCCGCGCGCAGCATGGCGAACGCCTCCTGCGGCGTCGCCCGGAACCGTTCCATCAGGATCCCCTGGGCCTGGCCGATGACGGTGCGGTTGACCAGGGCGGAGGACCGGCTCGCCAACTCGCGTCCGGCGGCGACGGCGATATCGACCAGCGTCGCCAGCGCGCCGGCGGCCGCCAGGTCGTCGGGGAGAACCCGGCGGCGCGCGGCGCGTAGAGCGTCAGGACGCCGTGGCTGCGCGGCAGGGGCAGCGCCAGCGCCGCGCCGAGCCCGGCCTCCCGCGCCGAGCGGGCCCACCGTGGCCAGCGCGTCTCGGCGTCCAGGTCGGCGACGTGCTCGGCGACCCCGGTGCGCAGCGCGCTCAACCCCGGCCCCTCGTCGTGGCGGTCCTGCGCCTCCTCGGCGGCGTCGGCGTCCCCGCCGACCGCCACCTCGGCGACCCGGCGGTGATGCCGCACGAGCACGGCCGAGGCGGCATGGCAGGGCGGCACGAGGTCGCACACCGCCAGGACGCCCTGACGCAGGCGTTCCTCCTCGGTCGAGGCGGCCGCCAGCCGCAGCGCCCAGTCCGCGATCGCCTCCCAAGCTTCGGCCTCGCCGACTCCGCGCGCCTGCGCGGCGGCCGCCGGCTCGTGCTCGCTCATCGTGCCGCCCTCCGTGGTCGGGACTCCCTCTGGTTCCAGCATGCGCCCCGAACCGTGGAAGTCCAACGAATCTGCTTGTCGTAATCGGTTTGGGACCCGGTCGAGTGGGGTACCACCCCTGTGAGGTGAGTCCGCGACCGCTGTGCCGACGAAGGGGGAACACGGGATGAGCGTCATGGAGAGGGCCGCCACCGCCGAGCCGCGACCGGAAGCGGTGGTGAAGGCGCGCCGCGGCGCCTGGGCGATGAAGTTCCTGACGACCACCGATCACAAGCTGATCGGCGCCATGTACATGGCGACGGCCATGGCGTTCTTCGCGTTCGGTGGGCTGCTGGCGCTGGGGATGCGCGCGGAGCTGGCCTACCCCGGGCTGCAGTTCCTGGACTACGAGCGCTTCAACCAGTTCTTCACCATGCACGGCACGATCATGCTGCTGATGTTCGCCACCCCGATGTTCGCGGGGTTCGCCAACGCGATCATGCCGCTGCAGATCGGCTCGCCGGACGTCGCCTTCCCGCGGCTGAACGCGTTCAGCTACTGGCTCTACCTGTTGGGCGCGCTCGTCGCCTGCAGCGGATTCCTGACCCCGGACGGCGCTGCGAGCTTCGGGTGGTTCGCCTACACGCCCCTGTCGGACGCGATCAATACCCCCGGCGTCGGCGGCAACCTGTGGGTGGTCGGGATGTACCTCATGGGCCTGTCGAGCATCTTCGGCGCGGTCAACTTCGTCACGACCATCGTGACGCTGCGCGCGCCCGGGATGACGATGTTCCGGCTCCCGATCTTCTGCTGGAACGTGTTCGTCACCGCGATCATGGTGCTGATCTCGTTCCCCGTGCTCGGGGCCGCGCTGCTGGTCCTGGGCGCCCAGCGGATGCTCGGCGCACACGCGCTGGACGCCGCGACCGGCGGAGCGCTGCTGTGGCAGCACCTGTTCTGGTTCTTCGGCCATCCCGAGGTCTACGTCGTGGCCATCCCGTTCTTCGGCATCATCACCGAGATCCTGCCCGTCTTCAGCCGCAAGCCCATCTTCGGCTACGTCGGACTGGTGTTCGCGACGCTGGGGATCGGCAGCCTGTCCATGACGGTGTGGGCGCACCACATGTTCGTGACCGGCGCGGTCAACATGCCGTTCTTCTCGTTCATGACGTACATGATCGCCGTGCCGACCGGGGTGAAGTTCTTCAACTGGATCGGCACGATGTGGAACGGCTCGGTCCGGCTGCAATCGCCGATGCTGTGGTCCATCGGCTTCCTCACCACCTTCCTGTTCGGTGGGCTGACCGGCGTGATCCTGGGGTCGCCGCCGCTGGACTTCCAGGTGTCCGACACCTACTTCGTGGTGGCGCACTTCCACTACGTGCTCTTCGGGACGGTCGTGTTCGCCACGTTCGCGGGCTTCTACTTCTGGTGGCCGAAGTTCACCGGGCGCATGCTGAACGAGCGCCTCGCGATCCTGCACTTCTGGCTGACCTTCATCGGCTTCCACACCACGTTCCTCGTGCAGCACTGGCTGGGCGTCGAGGGGATGCAGCGCCGGATCGCGGACTACCTGCCGCAGGAGGGCTTCACCTTCCTCAACCAGGTCTCGACCGTGGGCGCGTTCATCCTCGGCATCGCCTTCCTGCCGTTCCTGTGGAACATCTGGATCTCGCGGGACGCGCCGCTGGTGGGCGTCGACGACCCGTGGGGCTGGGGCCGATCGCTGGAGTGGGCCACCTCCTGCCCGCCGCCGCGGCACAACTTCGCCGTCATCCCGGTCATCCGGTCCGAATCGCCGGCGTTCGACCTGCACTACCGGGGCTTGGGCGCGGTGCCCCACCGGGACGAGCAGGACGATCTGGCCGTCGGCGACGAGCCGGCCCACCCGGGCACCGGGTAGCGGTGCGCCGGTGGGCGTCGGGCGGGCGGAAGCGCTCAGCCCGCCCGACGCAGTGGAGCGTCGGGCTCGAGGCGTCCGCGCAGCGTCGCCAGGACGCGCCGCAGGAGGCGCGAGACCTGCATCTGGGAGACGCCGAGGCGCTCGGCGATCTCCTGCTGGCTGAGGCGATCCACGAAACGCCACCGCAGCAGGGCGCGGGCCTCGGGCGTCAGATCGGCGACCGCCGCCTCGAGCGCGAGGTGCTCCACCAGGGCGCCGATGGCGTCCTCGGGGTCGGGCGGATAGCCGGCAGGCGCGGGCCCGCGGGCCTCCAGTGAGTCGGGCTGGAAGCACGATTCGATCTTCAGCGCCTGGCTGACGGCCTCGACCGGGACGTCGAGGGCCGCCGCGATGGCGGCCGGCGAGGGCGTCGATCGGCGCGCCTGCTCCAGTTCGGCGCGCGCCCGGGCGATCTCGCCCCGCAGTTCGACCAGGCGGCGCGGTGGCCGGATGGCCCAGCACCCGTCGCGGAAGTGACGGCGCAGTTCGCCGAGGATCGTCGGGACCGCGAACGCCGAGAACAGGTGCTCCGCGTCCGGGTCGAACCGCACGAGCGCCAGCAGCAGGCCGTAGCGCGCAACCTGGATCAGGTCGTCGGCGTCCTCGCCGCTGAGCCGGTAGCGGTGGGCCAGGGCGTCGGAGAGTTCCAGGTTGAGGGCCACGGCGCGCTCGAGGATCCGGGCGCGGTCGGCGGGGAGCGTCGCGGTCGGGAGGCGTCTGAGCAGCGTCGCCGTGCGTGCGTCGCGTTGGGCGCGCTGCTCCTGGATCGTCGGGACCGCCATGATGCCGTGCCTCTTCGTCGAGCGGCACCTGGTCCGAACCGGCTTGGGGCCAGCCTGTCAGGCGAGCCGGGCCCAGACAAGCCCCGGATCGGCGGGTAACCCTGTGCGACCCACAGGGGCCCGGACGGATCGCTCCGCCCGGGCCCCTGCGTCGTGTGCGGTCAGGACTCGCCGCCGCTGCGGCGCAGCACCTCCGAGAGCCGCTCGGCCGCCGCCATCACCGACGGGGCGTGCAGGCGTCCGGGCTGGCGGGTGAGCCGCTCGATCGGGCCGGAGACGCTCACGGCGGCGATCACCTTGCCGGCGGGGGAGCGCACGGGGGCGGACACCGAGGCCACGCCGGCCTCGCGCTCGGCCACGGACTGCGCCCAGCCGCGGCGCCGGACCGTGGACAGCGCCACGGCGGAGAAGGTCGCGTTGGTGAGGCCGCGCTGGATGCGCTCGGGCTCCTCCCAGGCCAGCAGCACCTGGGCCGCCGACCCGGCGTTCATGGTGAGCTGCGTGCCGACGGGGATGGTGTCGCGCAGGCCGACGGGGCGCTCGGCGGCGGCCGCGCAGATGCGGAAGTCGCCCTGGCGGCGGAACAACTGGGCCGATTCCCCGGTAATGTCGCGCAGGCGGGCCAGCACGGGCCCGGCGGTCGCGAGCAGGCGGTCCTCGCCGGCGGCCGCGGCCAGCTCGGTGAGGCGGGGGCCGAGCACGAAGCGGCCCTGCAGATCCCGGCTCACGAGCCGGTGGTGCTCCAGCGCGACCGCGAGGCGGTGGGCGGTGGGCCGGGCGAGGCCGGTGGCGGTCACGAGGCCCGCCAGGGTGGTGGGGCCCTGCTCGAGGGCGGTGAGCACCTGGGCGGCCTTGTCGAGCACGCCGACGCCGGAAGAACTGTCCATACTCTGATATTGCCGTCTCGAATGTTGAACCGCAAGTTGTAGCATGGCGGGCGTCCCGCGGATCACCGATCCGGGCACATCGTGGAGAAGGGAACGTTCATGGGGAAGACCCTCGCCGACAAGGTCTGGGAGGACCACGTCGTCCGGAGCGCCGAGGGCGAGCCGGACCTGCTGTACATCGACCTGCACCTCGTGCACGAGGTGACCAGCCCCCAGGCGTTCGACGGCCTCCGCCTCGCGGGCCGCCCGGTGCGGCGTCCCGACCTCACGCTGGCGACCGAGGACCACAACACCCCGACCGAGAACATCCTGCTGCCGATCGCCGACCCGGTCTCGCGCCTGCAGGTCGACACGCTGCGCCGCAACGCCGCGGAGTTCGGCATCCGGATCCACAGCCTCGGCGACAAGGACCAGGGCGTCGTCCACATCATCGGCCCGCAGCTGGGCGTCACCCAGCCCGGCATGACCATCGTGTGCGGTGACTCCCACACCTCGACCCACGGCGCGTTCGGCGCGCTGGCGTTCGGCATCGGCACCTCCGAGGTGGAGCACGTGCTCGCCACCCAGACGCTGAACCAGGCGCCCGCGAAGCGGATGGCCGTCAACATCAACGGCGAACTGCCCGACGGGGTCACCCCCAAGGACGTCGTGCTCGCGCTGATCTCCAAGGTCGGCACCGGCGGCGGCCAGGGCTACATCGTGGAGTACCGGGGCACCACCATCGAGAACATGTCGATGGAGGGCCGCATGACGATCTGCAACATGAGCATCGAGTGGGGCGCCAAGGCCGGCATGGTCGCGCCCGACGAGACCACCTTCGCCTACCTCAAGGGCCGTCCGCACGCTCCCGAGGGCGCCGACTGGGACGCCGCCGTGGAGTACTGGCGCACCCTGCGCACCGACGACGACGCCCGCTTCGACGCGGAGGTCGACATCGACGCCGCGACCCTGACGCCGTTCGTCACGTGGGGCACCAACCCCGGCCAGGGCGTGGGGCTGGGCGACGCCGTCCCGTCGCCGGACGATTTCTCCGACCCGGTCGCCAAGTCGGCCGCGGAGCGCGCCCTGGAGTACATGGCGCTGACGCCCGGGGTGAAGATGAAGGACATCGCCGTGGACACCGTCTTCCTCGGCTCCTGCACCAACGGCCGCATCGAGGACCTGCGCCTCGCCGCGGGCGTCATCGCCGGCCGCAAGGTCGCCGACGGCGTCCGCATGATGGTGGTGCCGGGTTCGGCCCGCGTGCGCCTGCAGGCGATGGAGGAGGGCCTGGACAAGGTGTTCCTCGACGCCGGCGCCGAGTGGCGCGAGGCCGGCTGCTCCATGTGCCTGGGCATGAACCCCGACCAGCTGAAGCCGGGGGAGCGCTCGGCATCCACGTCGAACCGCAACTTCGAGGGCCGGCAGGGCAAGGGCGGCCGCACCCACCTCGTCTCGCCCGCCGTCGCCGCCGCCACCGCGGTGCGCGGCACCCTGAGCTCGCCCGCCGACCTGGAGGAGAAGTAAGCCATGGACACGTTCACCTCGCACACCGGCGTCGGCGTCCCGCTGCGCCGCAGCAACGTCGACACCGACCAGATCATCCCGGCGGTCTACCTCAAGCGCGTGACCCGGTCCGGCTTCGAGGACGGCCTGTTCGCCGCCTGGCGCTCCGACCCGGACTTCGTGCTCAACAACGAGGCCTACACCGCCGGCACCGTGCTGGTGGCGGGCCCCGACTTCGGCACCGGCTCATCCCGCGAGCACGCGGTGTGGGCGCTGCAGAACTACGGCTTCAAGGTCGTGATCGGCTCGCGGTTCGGCGACATCTTCCGCGGCAACTCCGGCAAGGCCGGCCTGCTCGTGGCGGTCGTCGACCAGGACGTCGTCGAGGCGCTGTGGTCCCACCTGGAGGCGTCCCCGGGCGCCGAGATCTCCGTGTCGCTGGAGGACCGCACCATCACCGCGGGGGAGACCACCTACCCGTTCGCGATCGACGACTACACCCGGCACCGCCTGCTCAACGGCCTGGACGACATCGGCCTGACGCTGCAGCACGACGACGCCATCGCGGCGTACGAGGCCCGCCGCCCCGGCTTCAAGGTGGCCACCCTGCCCGCGAAGGTCGCCGGCTGATCGCCCGCCCTCCTCGACCGACGCCCCCGCCCGCACCCCGCGGCGGGGGCGTCGTCCGTCCGGCGGCCCGGACGAGGTGACCGTCGGGTCAGGGCAGGGTGACGCTGCGGCGTCCGGACGCCTCGCGCACGGCCAGCCGCTGGCCGACCCGCAGCGAGCGCAGTTCGGGGGCGAGGTCGGCCGCGGGGACGGTCACGCGCCGGCCGGCATCGTCGACGCACTCCCAGCCGCCCTCGACGAGGCGGACGACGGTGACGTGCGTGGCGGGCATGGCGTCAGCTTAGGCGCGCCGCCTCGCTAGGCTGTCCCCGACCCACTGCGCTTGGAGGAACACCCATGGATCAGTCCACCCGGACACGCGTCGCGATCATCTTCGGCGGCGTGAGCTCCGAGCACGACGTGAGCTGCCTCACCGCGGGCAGCGTCGCGCGCGCGATCGATCCGGAGCGCTTCGAGGTGGTCGGCATCGGCATCACCCCGTCCGGACGCTGGGTGCAGGTCGCCACCGCGGACCTGCTGGCGCTCGACGTCGCCGACAACGCCCTGCCGCGCCTGGACGAGACCCGCCCGGACGCCGTGCTGATCCGCGGCGACGGGAACGGCGGCGGCCGGATCGCGACGCTGGATGACGAGCGGCTCGCGGAGGCCCGCGACTTCGACGTGGCGTTCGCCCTGCTGCACGGGCCCTTCGGCGAGGACGGGACCATCCAGGGGCTGTTCGAGATGATGGGGATCCGCTACGTCGGGGCCGGGGTCGCGGCGTCCGCGATCGGCATGGACAAGGACCTCATGAAGCACGAGCTCCGGGCGGCCGGGCTCGCGGTCTGCCCGTGGGTGGCGCTGGACCGGCACACCTGGGCGGCCGACCGCGCCGGGCTGCTGCTGCGGATGGAGGCCGACCTGGCCTTCCCCGTCTACGTCAAGCCCGCCCGGGGCGGCTCGAGCATCGGCATCAGCCGCGCCGAGACTCCCGCGCACCTGCCCGCCGCGATCGAGGAGGCGCTGCGCTACGACGCCAAGGTCATCGTGGAGGAGGGCTTCGTGGGGGCGCGGGAGATCGAGGTGGCCGTGCTGGACGTCCTCGACGGCGCCCCGCGCACCTCGCTGGCCGGCGAGATCGTCGTCCGCACCGAGGACGCCTTCTACGACTACGCCGCCAAGTACCTTCCCGAGGGGCAGGTGGACCTCGTCGTCCCGGCCCCGATCAGCGACGCGCTGCTCGCGCGGGTCCAGAAGACCGGCGCCCGGACGTTCCGCGCCATGGGGGCCGAAGGCCTGTCCCGCGTGGACCTGTTCGTCACCCCCGACGAGGAGATCTACGTCAACGAGCTCAACACGATGCCGGGGTTCACGCACCTGTCGATGTACCCGATGCTGTGGGACGCCTCCGGGCTGCGCTATCCCGACCTGATCGCGGAGCTCATCGAACTGGCGCTCACCCGGCCGATGGGGCTGCGCTGATGGCGGTCCGCACGCTGGGTGAGGTCGGGGAGTTCGGCCTCATCGAGGAACTGACGGCGGGCCTCGTCATGCCGGACGCCGTGAGCGTCGGGCCCGGCGACGACTGCGCCGTCTTCGCTCCGACAGGCCAGGTCGTGGTCAGCACCGACGCCATGATCGAGGACGTCCACTTCAAGCGCGTCTGGTCGGGCCCCGGCGACGTGGGCCGCAAGGCCGTCGCGGCCGCGGTCGCCGACGTCGAGGCGATGGGCGCGCGTCCGCTCGGCGTCGTCGTCGCCCTCGCCGCCCCGCGAGCACGTCGGAGGAGTGGGCGCTGGAGTTCGGCCGCGGCGTCCGCGCCGAGTGCGAGCGCGCCGGTGCCGCCCTGCTCGGCGGGGACATCACCGGCGGCGGCCGGATCGCGATCACCGTGACGGCGTTCGGGACCTGGAGGGACGCGCCCCCGTGCTGCGCTCCGGCGCCCGGGCCGGCGACGTCGTCGCCTACATCGGACGCCTCGGCATGGCGGCCGCCGGGCTGGCGGTGCTGGCCCGGGGCTTCCGCTCGCCCGGCGCCGTGGTGCGCGCCCAGCGCGTCCCGGAGCCGCCCTACGGCCAGGGCGTCGCCGCCCAGGAGGCGGGCGCGACCGCCATGATCGACTGCTCCGACGGACTGCTGGCCGACCTGGGACACATCGCGGACGCCTCGGGCGTGGCGATCGACCTGCGCGCGGACGCGTTCGACGTCGACGAGGCGCAGAAGACCGTGGCCGCCGCGATCGGCGGCGGAGACCCGCTCACCTACATCCTCACCGGCGGCGAGGACCACGCCCTGGTGGCCACCTTCGCCCCCGGCGCCGTGCCCCCGGGCTGGACCGTGGTCGGCGAGGTCGCCGAGGGCGAGCCCGCCGTGACCGTCGACGGCGCCCCCTGGGACCTCGGCGAGGACGGGGCCCCTGGCTGGCGCCACTTCTAGCCTGAGCAGCCACGCGCCGCCGGCGATGCGTCTCCCGGTGCCACCGCCCGGAACGGCGTGGTCGCTCGACCGATCCGGGCCCTGATTGTTAGGGTCGAGCCATGGCGACCCGCGCGTCTTCCCCCTCGCGGAGCCGATCGAACGCGTCCACGCGCTCGTCGTCTTCACGTGGCGGAAGCAAATCCAAGAACACGCGTCGATCCCCCCAGAAGTCCGGGGGCGGCATCGGCGCTCTTTTCGGTGCCCTCGGGCGCGGCCTGACCGCGCTGTGGCGCGGCATCGCCGGCTTCCTGGGCGGCGTGGTCCGCAGCTTCGGCGCGGGCGTCCGTGATCTGGATCCCGAGCTCCGGCGTGACGGCACCGGGCTGGCCCTGATCGTCCTCGGCGTCGTGGTCGCCGCCGGGTTCTGGTTCATGCTGCCCGGCGCGTTCGGCGACGGCCTGCGGGCCGGGGTCGCCACCATCTTCGGCGCCCCGTCGATCGTGCTGCCCCTCGCGGCGTTCGCGATGGCGTGGCGCACCATGCGCGACCCGCAGTCCAACGGCCCCACCGGACGCCAGCCCGTCGGCTGGCTGGTGTTCTGCCTCGGCGTCCTGGGGCTGTTCTCGGTCGCGCACGACGTCCCCGCGCCCACCCAGCCCGAGCAGATGCAGCACGCCGGCGGCATCCTGGGCTTCATCCCGAGTTCCTTCCTGATGGACCTCGGCGGGCCCTGGGTCGCCATCCCGGCCCTGCTCGCCATGGCGATCTTCGGCGCGCTGGTCATCACGGGCATCCCGCTGTACGAGGTCCCCGACCGGATCCGCGCGCTGCGCGAGAAGTACCGCCGGCCCGAGCGCGCCGACGAGCCGACCTACGGGGTCGACGAGGCCTACGACACCCCCCTCGTCACCGACCCCGACGAGACGCCCGCGCTGGAGCCGCGCTCGCCGCGCCTGGACCGCGACGAGCAGATCAACTTCGACCTCTTCGGCGAGGACGCCGCGCCCGCCCCGGCCGCCGATCCCGCCCCGGTCACCGCCGGCAGGCCCCCGGCGGCCGAACCCGCGGAACTGCAGCCGCCCGCGCACTCCAACGAGCCGCTGCGCGCCGAGCAGACCGTGCTGTCCGGCGACGTCCAGTACCTGCTGCCCGAGCCCGCCCAGCTGAAGGCCGGCAGCGCGCCCAAGGCGCGGACCGAGGCGTCCGACGCCGTCGTGGGGCGGCTGGCCGAGGTGTTCCGCCAGTTCGACATCGACGCGTCCGTCACCGGCTACACCCGCGGCCCGACGGTCACCCGCTACGAGGTCGAGCTGGGCCAGGGCGTCAAGGTCGAGAAGGTCACCGCGCTGGGCAAGAACATCGCCTACGCCGTCGCCTCGGCCGACGTCCGGATCCTCAGCCCGATCCCCGGCAAGTCCGCGATCGGCGTCGAGATCCCGAACACCGACAAGGAGATCGTCTCGCTGGGCGACGTGCTGCGCAGCAACCGCGCGCGCAACGACCACCACCCGATGACCGTCGGCCTGGGCAAGGACGTCGAGGGCGGCTACGTGGTGGCCAACCTCGCCAAGATGCCGCACCTGCTGGTCGCGGGCGCCACCGGCTCGGGCAAGTCCAGCTTCGTGAACTCGATGATCACCTCGATCATGATGCGCGCCACCCCCGACGAGGTGCGCATGCTGCTCGTCGACCCCAAGCGGGTCGAGCTGACCAACTACGAGGGCATCCCGCACCTGGTCACGCCGATCATCACCAACCCGAAGAAGGCCGCCGAGGCGCTGCAGTGGGTCTGCCGCGAGATGGACCAGCGCTACGACGACCTGGCCGCGTTCGGGTTCCGGCACATCGACGACTTCAACAAGGCCGTCCGCGCGGGCCAGGTGAAGCTGCCCCCGGGCTCCGAGCGGCACCTGGCGCCCTACCCGTACCTGCTGGTGATCGTCGACGAGCTCGCCGACCTCATGATGGTCGCCCCGCGCGACGTCGAGGACTCGATCGTCCGGATCACGCAGCTCGCCCGCGCCGCCGGCATCCACCTCGTGCTTGCCACCCAGCGGCCCTCCACCGACGTGGTGACCGGCCTCATCAAGGCCAACGTGCCCTCACGGCTGGCGTTCGCGACCAGCTCGATGACCGACTCGCGCGTCATCCTCGACCAGCCGGGCGCCGAGAAGCTCGTGGGCCAGGGCGACGGCCTGTTCCTGCCGATGGGGGCGTCCAAGCCGGTCCGCGTGCAGGGCGCCTGGGTCACCGAGCAGGAGATCCGCGCCGTCGTCAAGCATGTGACCGAGCAGTTGGCGCCGCAGTACCGCGAGGACGTCGCCGCGCCGCAGGAGTCGACCAAGGTCGCCGAGGACATCGGCGACGACATGGAACTCGTCCTGGAGGCGGCCCAGCTCGTGGTGAATCTCCAGCTGGGCTCCACCTCCATGCTGCAGCGCAAGCTGCGCGTGGGCTTCGCCAAGGCGGGGCGCCTCATGGACATCCTCGAGACCCGCGGCATCGTGGGTCCGTCGGAGGGCTCCAAGCCGCGCGAGGTGCTGGTCAAGCCCGACGACCTGGACGCCGTCCTGGCGAACCTGCAGGAGGGCTGACGTGCGCACCGTGCTGGTCACCGGCGGCACCCGCGGCATCGGCCGCGAGATCGTGCGCGCCCTCGCCCCGACGACGCGGGTGATCGTCGGCGGCCGGGACGCCGCCGCGGTCGCCGCGGTCGTCGCGGAGCACCCCGGGGCGTCCGGCTTCGTGGCCGACCTGGGCGATCCGGACGCCGTCGCCCGCGCCGTCGCGGGGCTGGGGGAGCGCCTGGACGCCGTCGTGCACAGCGCCGGCGTCGTCAGCCACGGCAGGGCCGACGAGCTGTCCTGGGACGAGTGGCGCCGCGTGCTCGACCTCAACGTGATCGCGGTCGCCGAGCTGACCCGGCTGCTGCTGCCGCGGCTGCGGGCCGCCCGCGGCCAGGTGGTCGTCCTCAACTCCGGGGCGGGGTTCACCGCCGGCCCCGGGAGCGCCATCTACGCGGCGTCGAAGTTCGCCGTGCGCGCCTGGACCGACGCGCTGCGCGCCGAGGAGCGCGGCGTGCTCCGCGTCACGTCGGTGCACCCCGGACGGGTGGACACCGACATGCAGCGCGAACTGCAGGCCGCCGAGGGGCGCGCGGACTACGACACCTCGCAGGTGATGACGGCCGCCGCGGTCGCCGGCGCCGTCGCGTTCGCCCTGGACGCACCCGCCGACGCGTGCGTCGAGACGGTCTCGGTGCGGCCCGCGGGCTGACACCGTCACCTCGCTCGTCCACGGTTCGGCGGGTCGGGCACCCGGGGTCTCCCCGTCGCTCCCACCCGGACGCCGGGAGCGCGGGTGTCGGCGCCGCGTCCTAGGCTGGGCGCATGACCGTTACCAAGCAGCGCACCATCGGGCGCTACACCGTGTCCGCCATCGGCTTGGGCGCCATGCCCTTCTCGATGGGGGGCAACACCAAGCCGAGCCACGAGCAGGCCGTCGCGACCGTCCACGCGGCCCTGGACGCCGGCGTGACGCTCATCGACACCGCCGACATCTACGCGCCCAGCTGGGACACCATGGGCCACAACGAGCGCATCGTGGCCGAGGCGCTCGCGTCCTGGGGCGGCGACCGCAGCGGCGTCGTCGTCGCGTCCAAGGGCGGCATCACCCGCAAGTCGGCCGAGCAGGACTTCCGCCGCGACGGCTCCGTGGAGTACCTGCGCGAGGCCGCACTGGCGTCCCGCGAGCGCCTGGGTGTGGAGAGCATCGACCTCTACTACTGGCACCGCCCCGACCGTCACCGCCGCTACGGCGAGTCGATCGAGGCCCTGGCCACGCTGAAGGAGGAGGGCATCATCACCGAGATCGGCATCTCGAACGCCAACGTCGAGGAGATCCGGGTCGCGGTCGAGGTGCTGGGCGACGGCGGGCTGGCGGCGGTGCAGAACGAGTTCTCGCCCAGGTTCAACCACACCTCCTACCCGGAGCTGCAGTACTGCCACAAGCACGGCATCGCCTTCCTGCCCTGGTCGCCGCTGGGCGGCACCAGCGGCGGCGCGGTGGCGGTGGGGGACCGGTTCCCCGTCATCGGCGAGGTGGCCCGCGCCCACCACGCGTCCCCGCAGCAGGTCACCCTGGCCTGGGAGCTGTCGCTGGCCGACAACGTCATCCCGATCCCCGGCGCGTCCAAGCCGGCCTCCATCGTCAACTCGGCGGCGGCGATCGACCTGGAGCTGACCGAGGCGGAGCTCGAAGCCATCAGCGCGGCGGTGCTGAACCGGTGAGCCCCACCCGACGGACGCGGCGGGCGCTGATCGCGCTCGCCGCGTCCGCCGTGGTGCTCTCCCTGCTCGCCGTCGGCGGCTACGCGCTGATGAACAGCAGGACGGCGCAGGTCGCCGGGCGGCTGGTCGACCGCGTCGAGACGGCGGAGAAGGTGGTCGCGCTCACCTTCGACGACGGCCCGACGGCCGCCGACACCGACGCGATCCTTTGGCTGTTGGCCCAGCGCGGCGTGCCGGCGACGTTCTACGTCAACGGCGGCGTCGCCGCGGCCAACCCGGGCCAGCTCGAGCGCCTCGTCGCTGCCGGCCACGAGCTCGGCAACCACACCCAGGACCACAAGCGCCTGATCTTCGTCACCCCCGACGGCGTCGCCGCGCAGGTCGAACCGACCGACGCCGCCATCCGCGCCGCGGGGTACGACGGCCCGATCACGTTCCGGCCGCCGAACGCCAAGAAGCTGGTCGTGGCGCCGGTGTGGCTGGCCCAGCACGACCGCACCACCGTGATGTGGGACGTGGAGGCCGAGGACTTCGGCGGCGGCCCGCCGCAGCCGGCCTCCGACATCGCCGAGCGGGTGCTCGCGCAGGTGCGCCCCGGCTCAATCGTCCTGCTGCACCCCTGGAACGGCCGCGCCGCGACCCAGGAGGCCACCGGCGAGGTGATCGACGAGCTGCGCCGGCGCGGCTACCGCTTCGTCACCGTGTCCGAACTCATCGGCTGACGCTGTCGGCTCGGGCGGCTAGCGTGGGCGCAACGACGACGAACCTGGAGGTGGCGATGATCTTCATCTGCGTGAAGTGGACCGTGAAGCCCGAGTACGCCGACGACTGGATCGAGCTGACCCGCCCCTTCACCGAGGCGACCCGCGCCGAGCCGGGCAACCTCTTCTTCGAGTGGTCCCGCAGCGTCGAGGACCCGAACCAGTACGTGCTGATCGAGGCCTTCCGTGAGGACGCCGCCGAGGCGCACGTCACCAGCGACCACTTCCGGGCCGCCCAGGCCGAACTCCCGCAGTACCTGCCGGTCACCCCGCGGGTGCGCAACGTGGTCATGCCGGGCGACCACTGGGACGAGCTGGGCGAGTTCCGCGTCGACTAGGCCGAACACCGCGGACGCCCCGGCCCGCGCGGCCCGCTGGGCTAGCCTGGGTCGGTGACCTCCTCGACCCGTGTCCATATCGTCTCGTTGGGCTGCGCGCGCAACGACGTCGATTCCGAAGAGCTCGCCGGGCGCCTCGAGGCGGGCGGCTTCCTGCTGGTGGACGAGCCGCAGGAGGCCGAGGCGGTCGTCGTGAACACGTGCGGGTTCATCGAGTCGGCCAAGAAGGACTCCATCGACACCCTGCTGGCCGCCTCCGACCTCAAGGGCAACGGCACCACGCAACGCGTCGTCGCGGTCGGGTGCATGGCCGAGCGGTACGGCACGGAGCTCGCCGACGCGCTGCCCGAGGCGGACGCCGTGCTCGGCTTCGACGACTACGCCGACATCGACGCCAAGCTGCGCCTGATCATGTCCGGCGCCCACCTGGAGGCGCACACGCCGACCGACCGGCGCCGGCTGCTGCCGGTGTCCCCGGCGCAGCGGCAGGCGGCCGCGCCCGGCGTCGCCATCCCCGGCATGGGCGCCCCCGACCTCCCGGCGGGCGTCGCGCCGGCGTCCGGCCCGCGCGCCGTGCGCCGCCGGATCGGCGGCGGCCCGTCCGCGCCCGTCAAGATCGCCTCGGGCTGCGACCGGCGCTGCGCGTTCTGCGCCATCCCCAGCTTCCGCGGCTCGTTCGTCTCCCGCCCGATCGACGACATCGTCGCCGAGGCGTCCTGGCTGGTCGACCACGGCGTGCGCGAGGTGTTCCTGGTCAGCGAGAACACGTCCTCCTACGGCAAGGACCTGGGCGAGCTGGGCGCGCTGGAGACGCTGCTGCACCGGCTGGACGCCGTCGCGGGCCTCGACCAGATCCGCGTGTCCTACCTCCAGCCCGCCGAGATCCGCCCCGGGCTGATCGAGACGATGTGCGGCCTCGGGAAGGTGGTGCCGTACTTCGACCTGAGCTTCCAGCACGCCGCCCCCGCCGTGCTGCGCCGGATGCGGCGCTTCGGCGATCCCGACAGCTTCGGTGACCTCCTGGAGCGGATCCGGCGGCTCAGCCCGCGCGCCGGCGTCCGCAGCAACGTCATCGTCGGGTTCCCCGGCGAGACCGAGGCCGACGTCGAGATCCTGGCCGAGTTCCTGTCGACGGCGCGCCTGGACGCCCTGGGCGTCTTCGCGTACTCCGACGAGGAGGGCACCGAGGGCGTCCGGCTCGCCGACCACGTGCCCGACGACGTCATCGAGGAGCGCTACGCCCGCCTCAGCGACCTGGCGACCTCGCTGGTGGAGGAGCGGGCGCTGGAGCGCGTCGGGGAGCCCGTGCGCGTCCTGATCGAGGCCATCGAGGACGGCGTCCCGGTCGGACGCGCCGAGCACCAGGGCCCCGAGGTGGACGGCGTGACGTCGTTCCCCGACGCCGGAGCGTCCCTGGCGGTCGGCGACCTCGCCTGGGGTAGGGTCGTGGCAGCCGAAGGGGTCGATCTCATCGCGCGCGAGGAGCAGCCGTCATGACCGAGCAGGCCAAGGTCAGTAACTGGAACGTGCCGAACATCCTGACGGCCGTCCGGATGGTCATGGTGCCCATCTTCGCGTGGGTACTGCTGGCCCATCCCCAGGACCCGACGATGCGCTGGATCGCCACCGCCGTCTTCCTGGTCGCGATCGCCACCGACGCCCTCGACGGGCGGATCGCCCGCAAGTACAACCTCATCACCGACTTCGGCAAGCTCTGGGACCCGATCGCCGACAAGGCGCTCACCGGCATGGCCTTCATCGGCCTGTCGATCCTGGCCGAGCTGCCCTGGTGGATCACCATCATCATCCTGGTGCGCGAGTGGGGCATCACGGCGCTGCGCTGGGCGATCATGAAGTACGGCGTCATGGCCGCCAACCGGGGCGGCAAGCTCAAGACCGTCATGCAGTCCGTCGCGCTCGCGATGTTCCTGCCGGGGCTGCAGTTCATGCCCGCCGTGTGGGACATCATCGCCTGGATCGCCATGATCCTCGCCTTCGCGCTCACGGTCCTCACCGGGCTGGACTACCTGCGCGAGGCCAACAAGCTGCGCGCCACCTACCTGGCCGAACACCCCGAGGAAGGCAGCCGCCGATGAGCGAACTCGCGAGCAAGGTCATCCGCACCCTCACCGAACGCTCGCTGTCGCTGGCCGCGGCCGAATCGTTGACCGGCGGGCTGCTCGGGGCGACCCTCACCGACGTGCCCGGGGCGTCGCAGGTGTACGTGGGCGGCACCATCGCCTACGCCACCCCGATGAAGACGGCCCTGCTGGGGATCGACCCCCACGTCATCGCCCAGCACACCGTGGTCAGCGAGCAGGTGGCCCTCGAGATGGCGATCGGGCTACAGCAGCGCACGGGCGCCGACTGGGTGATCGCCGTCACCGGCGTCGCCGGTCCCGACCCGCAGCAGGGGCACGCGCCGGGCGAGGTGTGGGTCTGCGTGGCCGGCCCGCGCGTCCCGAACACGCCGCAGTTCCAGCAGACCGAGCGGTTCCAGTTCGAGGGCGACCGGGACGCCGTACGGCGCCAGACCATCGACGCCGCCTTCGGGATGCTGCTCCGCGCGGCCTCGCCCGTGTAGGTTGGGGGAACATTCCGCCGCGCCACGGCGTTGTGGATGAGTCGCCTCCCGCTCGCCGCCCCCAGGGCGCGGGCGAGGGGCGCTGGATGGACAGAGACGGGAAGGGAGGTCCGGGCATGGCCGAGGTACTGATGCGAGACATGGTGGGTCAGACGCTGCGCGAACTGCGCCGCACGTCGGGCAAGACACTGCGCGACGTCTCCGGTTCGGCGCGCGTCAGCCTGGGCTACCTGTCCGAGGTCGAGCGGGGCCAGAAGGAGGCGTCCAGCGAACTGCTGAACGCGATCTGCGGCGCCCTGGACGTCGACCTGTCGGAGATGCTGCGGCTGACGAGCGAGCGCGTCGCCGCGCACGAGTCGGTCACCACCCTGCCGGTGCGCGCGATGGCGCCGCAGGCCGCGGTCGCCTGACCGTTGCGCGAGCAGGAGTTGTGGCGCCGGATCCGGGCGCACGTGGGCGCGGCGCACGCCGACACCTGGGCCCGTGACGTGGTCCTGATGGACCTGGGCGACCGGACCGTGCTGGAGGCGTTGGACGCCGGCGTCGGCGCCCAGCGGGTCTGGCGGGCCGTGTGGTCGTTCCTCGACCTGCCCGAGTCCGAGCGCTGACGCGACACGCGGCGCGTCGCTTCCCGTTCGAACGTGTGTTCGGTAATCTGAGGCGTGCCGTGAGGGTTGCGGGGCCATCCTGACGAAATGTCGGACCGGGTGCCTAACGTGAACGGTGTCGGGGTTCCCCACCCCATCACAGGTCCACCACGCGGTGATAGACGAGAGGAACGTCATGGCGGTTGCAGATCGCGAGAAGGCACTCGAAGCGGCCCTCGCCCAGATTGAGAAGGCCCACGGCAAGGGTTCGGTGATGCGTCTCGGCGAGGAGACCCGCCTGCCCATCGAGGTGATCCCACCGGCTCCATCGCCCTCGACGTGGCGCTCGGCATCGGCGGCCTGCCCCGCGGTCGCGTCGTCGAGATCTACGGCCCGGAGTCCTCCGGTAAGACCACGGTGGCGCTGCACGCCATCGCCAACGCCCAGGCGGCCGGCGGCATCTGCGCCTTCATCGACGCCGAGCACGCGCTCGACCCCGACTACGCCGCCAAGCTGGGCGTCGACACCGACGCGCTGCTGGTCAGCCAGCCCGACAACGGCGAGCAGGCCCTGGAGATCGCCGACATGCTGGTCCGCTCCGGCGCGCTGGCGCTGATCGTGATCGACTCGGTGGCCGCCCTGACGCCGCGCGCCGAGATCGAGGGCGAGATGGGCGACAGCCACGTCGGCCTGCAGGCCCGCCTGATGAGCCAGGCGCTGCGCAAGATGACCGGCGCGCTGTCCGGCTCGGGCACCACCGCCATCTTCATCAACCAGCTGCGCGAGAAGATCGGAGTCATGTTCGGTTCGCCCGAGACCACCACCGGCGGCCGCGCGCTGAAGTTCTACTCCTCGGTCCGCCTCGACGTGCGCCGCATCGAGACCCTCAAGGACGGCTCCGAGGCCGTCGGCAACCGCACCCGCGTTAAGGTGGTCAAGAACAAGGTCGCCCCGCCCTTCAAGCAGGCCGAGTTCGACATCGTCTACGGCGCCGGGATCAGCCGCGAGGGCAGCCTGATCGACCTGGGCGTCGAGCACGGCTTCATCCGCAAGGCCGGCGCCTGGTTCACCTACGAGGGCGACCAGCTCGGCCAGGGCAAGGAGAACGCGCGCAACTACCTGCGCAACAACCCCGAGGTCGCCAACGAGATCGAGCAGCGCATCAAGACCAAGCTGGGCATCGGCGTGAAGCCGGCCGACGGCGAGGTGCCCGAGGGCATCGACCCGGTCACCGGCGAGGTGGTGTTCTGACCGGGCGCCGAGGGCGTCCCGGCCGGGAGGAGCCGGCGGACCTGGGCGACCAGACCCCGGCCGATCCCCACGCCGTGGCGCGCGAGATCGGGCTGCGGCTGCTGGACGCCCGCGCCCGCTCGCGGGCCGAGCTCGCGGAGGCGATGGCCAAGAAGTTCGTGCCCCAGGACGTGATCACCGAGACCCTCGACCGCTTCGAGGAGGTCGGGCTCGTCGACGACGCGCAGTTCGCCGCGCTGTGGGTCGAGGGCCAGCAGCGCCGGATGAAGTCGGGGCGGGTCCTGCGCCAGGAACTGCGCCGCAAGGGGTCGACGACGAGGTGATCACCGAGGCGCTGGACGAGACCGCCGACGACGCCGACCACCAGGCGGCCCTGGCCTTCGCCACCAAGCGCGTCCGCAGCATGGCGGGCCTGGAGCCCCAGGTGCGCTACCGCCGCCTGGCGGGCGCGCTGGCGCGCCGCGGCTTCGCCCCGGGGCTGTGTCACCGGGTCGTAGCCGAGGTGACCAGCGAGGGCGAGGAGTTCTTCGACCCCGACCACGGGTAGAGTTGCGCCTCGTTATGACGACGCAGGCACAACGCACGTACGAAGTGATCACCTACGGGTGCCAGATGAACGTGCACGACTCCGAACGCATCTCCGGCCTCCTGGACGAGGCCGGCTACTCGCCGGCGCCCGCCGGGGACCAGGCCGACATCGTGGTGTTCAACACGTGCGCGGTCCGTGAGAACGCCGACAACCGGCTGTACGGCAACCTCGGACACCTGGCACCGGTGAAGGCCAAGCGGCCCGGCATGCAGATCGCCGTGGGCGGCTGCATGGCGCAGAAGGACCGCGACACGGTCGTGAAGCGGGCCCCCTGGGTCGACGTCGTCTTCGGCACCCACAACATCGGCTCGCTGCCCACCCTGCTGGAGCGGGCCCGCATCGAGCAGGCCTCCCAGGTGGAGATCGAGGAGGCGCTCGTCCGGTTCCCCTCGACGCTGCCGACCCGGCGCGAGTCGCCCTACTCCGCGTGGGTGTCCATCTCGGTGGGCTGCAACAACACCTGCACCTTCTGCATCGTGCCGCAGCTCCGGGGTAAGGAGACCGACCGTCGCCCCGGCGACATCCTGGCCGAGATCCGCGCCCTGGTCGCCGAGGGCGTCCAGGAGGTCACCCTGCTGGGCCAGAACGTCAACACCTACGGCGTCGAGTTCGGCGACCGGCAGGCCTTCTCCAAGCTGCTGCGCGCCTGCGGCGAGATCGAGGGCCTCGAGCGCGTCCGGTTCACCTCCCCGCACCCGTCGTCCTTCACCGACGACGTGATCGCGGCGATGGCCGAGACGCCCAACGTGATGCCGAGCCTGCACATGCCGCTGCAGTCCGGCTCCGACACGATCCTGAAGGCGATGCGCCGCTCCTACCGCAGCACCCGGTTCCTGGGCATCCTGGACCGGGTCCGCGAGGCCATGCCGCAGGCGGCGATCACCACCGACATCATCGTCGGCTTCCCCGGCGAGACCGAGGAGGACTTCCAGGGAACCCTCGACGTCGTGCGTGCCAGCCGGTTCTCCGCCGCTTTCACCTTTCAGTACTCGATCCGCCCCGGCACGCCGGCGGCCGAGATGGAGAACCAGGTCCCCAAGGCCGTGGTGCAGGAGCGCTACGAGCGGCTCATCGCGCTGGTCGGGGAGATCGCCCACGAGGAGAACCGGAAGCTCGTCGGGCGCACCGTCGAGGTGATGTTCGCCGACGGTGAGGGGCGCAAGGACGGCGAGACCCACCGCGTGTCGGGCCGGGCGCGGGACAACCGCCTGGTGCACGTCACGATCCCGGCGGGGATGCCCGCCCCGCGTCCGGGCGACCTGGCCGACGTCGAGATCACGTACGCGGCGCCGCACCACCTCAACGCGGACGGGGCCGTGACCAACGTGCGCCGCACCGCCGGTGGGGACGCGTGGGAGCGCTGGAACGGCGGCGGCGCGCCGAACGCCTCGATCGGTCTGGGGATGCCGCTGCGGCGTCCCGAGCCGATGGCCCCGGCGTCCGGCGGCTGCTCGGTCGACTGAGCCTCGCGGGCCGCACCACGCGGCCGGCCCACGTCCGCGGGCGCGGTGCCCCCGGCCCTGACCGACCACGCCCGCTGGACGCCTCGGGTCCGCGGCCCCGGACACGACACAGGGCCGACCCCGCGGGGATCGGCCCTGGCCGAGATACTTGCCTCTTGACGATCGAACGCCGCAGCGTCGGTCGTGAACGTCAGGCCTGCTCGCCCTCCACGGGCGCGGCGGGCTGCTCGGCGGGCGCCGGAGCGGCGTCGTTCGGCTGACCGATCTGGTCCTTGAGGAAGTCCTGAGCCTGGTCCACCTTGTCGGCGTACTTGCCATCGGTCTTCTGATCGATGAAGTCGCCGGCCTGGTCGATCACAGCCTCGACCTTCTCCTCATTGGTGTCAGCGGCGTTCTTGATGTCGTCGAAGATGCCCATGTGGCCTCCTTTCGCTCGTCGTCGCCGGGCCCATCGGCACGCGGCGCCACCAGGTTAGCCGCCGCGGTGGCGTCCGGCACCCCCACAGCGGGCGACAATGGAGGACGTGATCCCCCTGCTGGCCGTCAACGGCCCCACCGCGAGCGGCAAGTCCGGCCTGGCCATCGACGTCGCCCTGGCGCTGATCGCCTCCGGCCAGCCCGCCGAGGTGGTCAACGCGGACTCGATGCTCGTCTACCGGGGGATGGACATCGGGACGGCCAAGCCCACCGTCGAGGAGCGGCGCGGCGTCCCGCACCATCTCATCGACATCCTCGACGTCACCGAGAGTGCGACGGTCGCCGACTTCCAGCGCCGGGCCCGGCGGGCCTTCGCCGAGGTGCGCGGCCGGGGAGCGGTGCCGGTCGTGGTGGGCGGCTCGGCGCTCTACATGCGGGCGATCCTCGACCACTTCGACTTCCCCGGCACCGACCCCGCCGTCCGCGCGCGCTGGGAGGCCGAGCTGGCCCGTGTCGGCCCCCACGCCCTGCACGCCCTGCTGGCGCGGCGCAGCCCGGAGGCGGCGCGCGAGCTGGAGCCCGGCAACGGGCGGCGCATCGTGCGGGCGCTGGAGGTGCTGGACCTGGCCGGCGACCACCGGCCGACGCTGCCGGAGTGGACCTACGAGGTGCCCGGGGTGCTCAGCCACGGCCTGAGCCTGGAGCGCGCCGTCATGGACGAGCGGATCGACCGCCGGGTCGACGCGATGTGGGCCGACGGCCTGGTCGAGGAGGTGCGGACGCTGGCCGACCGGGGGCTGCGGGAGGGGTTCACGGCGAGCAAGGCGCTGGGCTACCGCCAGGTGCTGGCCTTCCTCGACGGCGAGACCAGCGAGGAGGAGGCCCGCGCGGAGACGGCGCGCCGGACCCGCCGGTTCGCGCGCAAGCAACTGAGCTGGCTCCGCCGCGACCACCGCATCACCTGGCACGACGCGGCCTCCGGAGGGCTGGCCGATCGGTTGGCCGGGGTGGTGCTGTCGGCGAGCGATCCGGGCGTGGGAGAATAGACCAATGGTTCAGTTCGCCAAGGGGCACGGCACGCGCAACGACTTCGTGCTGCTCACCGACCCCGACGACCGCGAGCCGCTCGACGTCGAGCAGGTGCGTCACCTCACCGACCGGCGCGGCGGCATCGGCGGCGACGGCGTGCTGCGCGCGGTCCGGGGCGGGCACGTGCCCGGCTGGGACGGCGACCCCGACGCCTGGTTCATGGACTACCGCAACGCCGACGGCTCGATCGCGGAGATGTGCGGCAACGGGGTGCGCGTCTTCGCCCGGTACCTCGTCGAGGAGGGGCTCGTGCCCGCGGGCACGACGCGGATCCCGATCGGGACGCGCGCCGGGCTGCGCGTGGCCGACCTGCTGCCCGACGGGCGCGTCCGCGTCTGGATGGGGCGGCCCGAGGCGTCCGGCGAGCCCGTCAGGGTGACGCTGGGGGAGCGGAGCTGGCCGGCGGCGGCCGTCGACGTGGGCAACCCGCACGCGGTGGTGCTGCTCGACTCGGCGGCGCAGGTGGCCGAGCTGGACCTGACGCGGGCGCCCGCCTGGGAGCCGGCGTCGATGTTCCCCGCGGGCGTGAACGTCGAGTTCATCGCCCCCGCCGGCGAGGGCCGCGTGACGATGCGCGTCCACGAGCGGGGCGTGGGGGAGACCGAGAGCTGCGGCACCGGCACGGTGGCCGCCGCGACGGCGGCCGCGACGGCCGCCGGACGGAACGAAGGAACCTGGACCGTCACGGTGCCGGGCGGTGAGGTGGAGGTCGAGTTGGCCGGCGGCGAAGCCTGGCTGACCGGCCCCGCCGCCATCGTGGCCCGCGGCGTCCTGGAGTGGCCGGGCGGCCCGGGCCGCCCGGATGGAGGAGCGACATGACCGACGAACACGACGACGAACTCGACTACGACGGCGAGCAGCTCGACCTCGACGAGCGCATCTCGCTGCGGCGCGTCCCCGGGATGTCGACCCAGCTGGCCGACATCACCGAGGTCGAGTACCGCGAACTGCAGTTGGAGCGGGTCGTGCTGGTGGGCGTGTGGACCACGGGCAGCGAGCAGGACTCCGACAACGCCATGGCCGAGCTCAAGCTGCTCGCCGAGACGGCCGGCTCCGACGTGCTGGACGGCCTCGTGCAGCGCCGCAGCCACCCCGACCCGGCCACGTTCGTGGGGCGGGGCAAGGTGGACGAGGTGCGCGAGGTCGTGATCGCGACCGGCGCGGACACGGTCATCGTCGACGGCGAGCTCGAACCCGCGCAGCTGCGGAACCTGGAGGACCGGATCGGGGTCAAGGTCATCGACCGGACGTCGCTGATCCTCGACATCTTCGCGCAGCACGCCAAGTCGGTCGAGGGCAAGGCCCAGGTCGAACTGGCCCAGCTGCAGTACCTGCGGCAGCGGCTGCGCGGCTGGGGCGGCAACCTGTCCCGCCAGGCCGGTGGACGCGCGGCGGGCGGCGCCGGCATCGGCGGCCGCGGCCCCGGCGAGACCAAGATCGAGACCGATCGCCGGCGGATCCGGACGCGGATCGCGCAGCTGCGCAAGCGCCTGCGCGACCTGGACGGTGTCCGCGACACCAAGCGGGCCGAGCGACGCCGCAACCAGATCCCCTCGGTCGCGATCGTCGGCTACACCAACGCGGGCAAGAGCTCGCTTCTGAACCGGCTCACCGGCGCCGGCGTCCTGGTCGAGGACGCGCTGTTCGCGACGCTGGACCCCACCACCCGGCGCGCCGAGACCGCCGACGGGCGGGTCTACACGCTCACCGACACCGTCGGATTCGTGCGGCACCTGCCCCACGACCTCGTGGAGGCGTTCCGCTCGACGCTGGAGGAGTCCGCCGAGGCCGACCTGCTCGTGCACGTCGTGGACGCCAGCGACCCCGACCCCGCGGGCCAGATCACCGCGGTGCGCACCGTGCTGAACGAGATCGGCGCCGGCCACATCGCCGAGCTGATCGCGTTCAACAAGGTGGACCTGGTCGACGAGGCGGCCCTGCTGCCGCTGCGGACGCTCGCCCCCGACGCGCTGTTCGTCTCGGCCCGGCGCGGCGACGGCCTGGACGCCCTGCGCGCGGCGGTGGAAGCGCGGCTGCCGCGTCCGGCCGTCGAGGTGCGCGTCCTGATCCCGTACGCCCGCCACGAGCTGATGGACCGGATCCACAAGGCGGGCGAACTGCTGGCGTCGGAGCACACCGCCGACGGCACCCGGGTGCACGCCCGGGTGAACGAGGACCTGGCCGGCGAACTGGCGCCCTTCCTGGAGGCGTCGGCGCAGGCGGGAGGAGGAACGCATGGCTGAGTCGCTGCCGCTGTGGCACGTGTCGGAGCGGTCCCTGTGGGAGGAGGCGCTGGGCGCCGGCGTCTACCGCTGGTCCACCCGGGGCCGGACGCTGGGGGACGAGGGCTTCATCCACTTCTGCTACCCGTCGCAGCTGGAGTGGGTGGCGCGCCACTTCTACGACGGCGTCACCGAGCCCCTGGTGATCCTGGAGGTGAACCGCGACGCCCTGGGGGCGCCGATCCGGCTGGAGTCCGTGCTCGGGTCGGAGGAGCGGTTCCCGCACCTGTACGGGCCGCTGCCCACCCGCGCGGTCGCGTTCGTCCGGACGTTGGAGATCACCGCCGAGGCGATCACCATCGGCGATCCCGAGCACGTCGACCGCACCGGTGGCTGACGCGCAGGCCCCGCGCACGCAGGAGACCACGCGCACACAGCAGATCCTGAACGCCGCCGTCGCCGGGATCGCCGGCAGCGAGCGCCCCGGCCAGGACGCGATGGCGGCGGCCATCGATCGCGCCTTCGCCGACGGGGAGCACCTGCTCGTGCAGGCCGGCACCGGCACGGGCAAGTCGCTGGGCTACCTGGCGCCCTCGCTGGCCTACCTGCTGGAGCACCCCCGCGGCCGCGTCGTGATCGCGACCGCGACCCTGGCCCTGCAGGCCCAGCTGGCCGGCGCCGACATCCCGGCGGCGGTCAAGGCGGCCGAGAAGGTCGGGGGGCGCACGGTCACGCACGCCATCCTCAAGGGCCGCACCAACTACGCGTGCCTGCACCGCGTCATCGAGGGTGCCGGGGCCGAGCAGGACACGCTGCTGGGCGCCGCTGAGGTGGCCGAGGGACTCCGCAAGACCCGGGCGGACGCGTCCTCGGTGCTCGGCGCCGAGGTGGTCGCGCTGCGGGAATGGGCCCGCGACGAGCTGGACGCCGAGGGCGCCGGGGACCGCGACGACGCGCCGACGCACACCGCCGCGGCGTGGGCGCAGGTGTCGGTGCCGGTGCGTGAGTGCCTGGGCGCCCAGCAGTGCCCGTTCGGCGACGTGTGCTTCGTGGAGCGCTCCCGGGCCAAGGCCAGGGAGGCCGACCTCGTCGTCACCAACCACGCGTTGCTCGCCATCGACGCCATGCACGGCAACACGGTGCTGCCCGAGCACGACCGGCTCGTCATCGACGAGGCGCACGAGCTCACCGCCCGGGTGACGGGCGCGGCGTCGCACGAGCTCAGCCCGCAGCAGGTCGAGCGGGTGGCGCGACGCTGCCTGCCCTACCTCGACGACGACCTCGCGATCGAGTTCCTCGACCTCGGCGAGATCCTGACCGATGCCCTGGCCGACGCGCCGCTGGAGCGGATCACCGACCCCGAGTCGCCCATCGTCGCGACGCTGGCGCGGATCCGGGACGTGGCGCGCCGGGTGGTCAGCCAGGCCAACGGCGACGAGCCCGAGGCCAAGCAGGCCTCCGCGGCCGCCAAGGAGATCTTCGACGTCGCCGAGGCCATGGCGGCACTGAAGGACGGCGACGTCGTGTGGGTCAGCGAACGCGAGCGCTTCGGCCGGTGGCTGGTCGCCGCGCCCCTGGACGTGGCCTTCCTGCTGCGCGACCGCGTCCTGAGCCAGACCCCGACCGTGCTCACGTCGGCCACCCTGACCATCGGGGGCCAGTTCGAGGCGGCGGCGTCCTCGGTGGGGCTGAAGCGCGACGAGCGGGCCGACGCGGGCGCCGAACCGGACGACGACGCGCAGGCGTGGCGCGCCCTCGACGTCGGGTCGCCATTCGACTACCAGCGCCAGGGGATCCTCTACGTGGCGGACCGGTTGCCGCCGCCGCGCCGCGACGGCATCACCCCGGAGGCGCTGAAGGAACTCGCCGAGCTGGTCTGGGCGGCCGGCGGCCGCACGCTGGGGCTGTTCGCGTCCCAGCGCAACGCCGAGGCGGCTGCGCGGCACTGCCGGGCCGAACTGCCCGGGCAGACGATCCTGTGCCAGGGGGACGCCCAGCTCAGCGAGCTGACCCGACGCTTCATCCGCGAACCCGAGACCAGCCTGTTCGGGACGCTGTCGCTGTGGCAGGGCGTCGACGTCCCCGGCGAGACCTGCCGCCTGGTCGTGATCGACAAGATCCCCTTCCCGCGGCCCGACGACCCGCTCATGCAGGCGCGGCAGAACGCCGTGAGCAGGTCCGGGGGGAACGGCTTCATGTCGGTGGCGGCGGCGCACGCGGCGCTGCTGCTCGCCCAGGGCAGCGGCCGCCTGATCCGGCGCGTCACCGACCGCGGCGTCGTTGCGGTGCTGGACCCCCGTTTGAAGACCGCCCGCTACGGCGGGTTCCTGCGCTCGTCGCTGCCGCCGTTCTGGTCCACGACCGACCCGGAGGTGGCCGTCGCCGCGCTGCGTCGCCTGGGCCCCGAGGCGAAGGCGGGCTGAGCCAGGGGCGTCCGCGTCCTCCCGGGCGGCCAGGCTCACTCGTCGGCGCACGACGCGCACCCGCCCCGGCACAGCGCTGCCCGCGACCGGCGGCCGCGGGCAGCGTGGGTCGGGAACGGGTCAGACGCGCCGCAGGACGGCGGTCACCTTGCCGAGGATCGTGGCCTCGTTGCCGTCGATGGGGGAGTAGGCCTCGTTGTGCGGCAGCAGCCACACCTGCCCGGGCGTCCGCTTGAAGGTCTTGACGGTGGCCTCGCCGTCGATCATGGCCGCGACGATGTCGCCGTTGTTGGCGTCGGGCTGCTGCCGGACCACCACGTAGTCGCCGTCGCAGATGGCGGCGTCGATCATCGAGTCGCCGCGGACCTCCAGCAGGAACAGCTCGCCCTCGCCGACCAGGTCGCGCGGAAGCGGGAAGACCTCCTCGACCTGCTGCTCGGCCAGGATGGGGCCGCCGGCGGCGATCCGACCCAGCATGGGCACCTGGACCGCGCGCGAGACGTGCACGTCCTCGTCGTAGCCGGACGCCGCGGGCGCGGCCTGCGGGGCGGTGCGGACTCCCGGCCCCTGTGCGCCGGGCAGGTGGACGACCAGGGCGCGCGGCCGCTTGGGGTCGCGGGAGAGGAAGCCCTTGGCCTCCAGGGCCTTCAGTTGGTGCGCCACGCTGGAGGGCGACGCGAGGCCGACGGCCTCGCCCATCTCGCGGATGGTGGGCGGGTAGCCGCGCTCGGCCAGCGCGGTCTGGATCGTCTCCAGGATCAGGCGCTGGCGCAGCGTCAGCCCGTCGGCGTCGGCCGGCCCGTCGGGGAGGGCGTGCACCTCGCCCAGCCGCGCGAGGTCGTCCTCGCTCGGTCGGCCACGTCGATGCTGCCGGGGGATGCCGTTCTCGCCGCTGTCCTTGCTCGCCATGGCAGCAACCTAAGGCACGCGCGCCGGCTAATCAAACACCTGTTCGACCGTGTCGCCACCGAGCGGGCGGCGCCCCGCAAGAAATGTCGGAGGCGGCGTGCAGGGTGATTCCTGAGCCCGAACGGCCCGCCGAGAAGGCGCCGGGAGGGTTGCAATCGTAAGAGTGTTCGATAATACTGTTCGAACAGGCGTTCGATGGACGCCGGACGGAAGGAGTCAGTCATGACCGCACTGCTGCTGGATTACCCGACCACCGCTCGGGTGCGCGTCCGGCCGTCCCGCGAGCACGCGGGTGTCCCGGTCGCTCCCCACCGCACGGCGCCGCACCGCTCCACCGGGCCGACGCAGCGGCGCTGGTCGGTGGCGCAGGGGAGTTCCGCACGCCCCGCAGTCGCGCCGGCCGTCGCTTCGGGGCGGCTCTACTGGACGCCCCGCGGGCTCGCCGTGATGATCGCGCTGGTCGCGATCGTGGCGGTGACGATGGTCGCCACGATCGTGGGATCGTTCCTGGCCGTGAGTGACGCCCCGCTGGTGACCCCCGCCCCGCAGGCGGCCCTCGCTCAGCCCGCCGCCGCGGGACTGGTGGGTTGACGGCCCCACCGCTCCGGTCACCCCCTTAAGAGCCGCCCCGCGCCAGCGCGAGGGCGGCTCCGTCGCCTCCGCAACATCGCGGCGCGTCTGGGTTGATTGTGGTGACGGAACGGCCTAACCTCTACATCTAGTAGTTACAGCGGTGTTCTTAGTCCACAGGTAGTGGTTCTGGTCCACACGATGTACACCGATCATCCACAAGCGCATCCACAGGCGGGGTGTCGCGCGCGGTCGCGAGGAAGGGGGAGCCATGCACTGTCCATCATGCCGGTACAAGGACTCCCGCGTGCTCGACTCGCGCGTGGCCGAGGACGGCAGCTCCATCCGCCGGCGCCGCGAGTGCCGGTCCTGCGGCAAGCGGTTCACGACCCTGGAGCAGATGCAGCTCGTGGTCGTGAAGCGCTCCGGCGTCATCGAGCCGTTCTCCCGCGAGAAGGTCGTCAACGGGGTGCGCAAGGCCTGCAAGGGCCGTCCCGTCTCCGACGCCGACCTCGCCAAGCTCGGCCAGCAGGTCGAGGAGTCGCTGCGCAGCAGCGGCCAGGGTGAGATCGAGGCCGACGACGTCGGCCTGGCGATCCTGCGCCCCCTGCGCGCGCTCGACGCGATCGCCTACCTGCGGTTCGCCTCGGTGTACCAGCACTACGACTCGGTGGAGGACTTCGAGTCCGCCATCGAACAGCTCAAGGCCAGCGGCGAGGCGTCCACAGCGGCGTCCCATCCAGCGCAGCCCCTACCCGATCAGCTGTTCTGATCACCCGTCCAGACATGCCACCCGACGACAGCGTCAACCCACACAGGAGGAGCAGAGTGACCGCAACCAAGCAGGCGCCACGCAAGGCAGCCGCCAAAGGCAAGGGCCTGAGCATCGAGCGCGTCTTCACCACCGAGGGTGTCCACCCTTACGACGAGGTGGCCTGGGAGAAGCGCGACGTCGTGCAGACGAACTGGAAGACCGGCGAGACGGTCTTCGAGCAGAAGGGCGTGGAGTTCCCCGACTTCTGGAGCGTCAACGCCTCCACCATCGTGACCACCAAGTACTTCCGCGGCGCGGTCGGGACGCCGGCGCGCGAGGACAGCCTGCGGACCCTGATCGACCGGGTCGTCGGCAAGTACCGCGACGCCGGCGAGGAGAACGGCTACTTCGCCACTCCCGAGGACGTCGAGATCTTCGAGCACGAGCTCACCTGGATGCTGCTCCACCAGGTGTTCAGCTTCAACTCGCCGGTGTGGTTCAACGTGGGCACCAAGAGCCCGCAGCAGGTCAGCGCGTGCTTCATCCTGTCGGTCGACGACTCGATGGACTCGATCCTCAACTGGTACAAGGAGGAGGGGTTCATCTTCAAGGGCGGCTCCGGCGCCGGCCTGAACCTGTCGAAGATCCGCTCGAGCAAGGAGCTGCTGTCCTCCGGCGGCACCGCCTCGGGGCCGGTCTCCTTCATGCGCGGCGCCGACGCGTCGGCGGGCACCATCAAGTCCGGCGGGGCGACCCGCCGTGCGGCGAAGATGGTCGTGCTGGACGTCGATCACCCCGACATCGAGGAGTTCGTCGAGACCAAGGCGCGCGAGGAGGACAAGATCCGTGCCCTGCGCGACGCGGGCTTCGACATGGATCTGGGCGGCAAGGACATCGTGTCCGTGCAGTACCAGAACGCCAACAACTCGGTCCGCGTCAACGACGAGTTCATGGCGGCGGTCGAGGACGGCACCGAGTTCGGTCTCAAGGCCCGCATGACCGGTGAGGTCATCGAGAAGGTGGACGCCCGCGACCTGTTCACCAAGATCGCGAAGGCCGCCTGGGAGTGCGCCGACCCGGGCATCCAGTACGACGGCACGATCAACGCCTGGCACACCAACCCGGTGACCGGCCCGATCACGGCGTCGAACCCCTGCTCGGAGTACATGAGCCTGGACAACAGCTCGTGCAACCTGGCCAGCCTCAACCTGCTGAAGTTCCTGCGCGCCGACGACACGTTCGACACCGAGACCTTCGTCAAGGCCGTCGAGCTGATCATCACCGCGATGGACATCTCGATCACCTTCGCGGACTTCCCGACCGAGCCCATCACGAGGACGACCAAGGACTACCGCCAGCTCGGCATCGGCTACGCCAACCTCGGCGCCCTGCTGATGGCCATGGGCCGCGGCTACGACTCCGAGGGGGGCCGCGGGCTCGCCGCCGCCATCACCTCGCTGATGACCGGTGCCGCCTACCGGCGCTCCGCCGAGCTCGCCGCCGTCGTGGGTCCCTACGCGGGGTACGCGCCGAACGCGGCCGCGCACCAGAAGGTGATGCGCAAGCACCAGGCCGCCAACGACGACCTGCAGCTGACCGAGGCCGCGGACGCGCCGGTGCAGGCCGCCGCGACCGACGAGTGGGCCAAGGTGGTCGAGCTGGGCGCCCGGAACGGCTTCCGCAACGCGCAGGCCTCGCTGCTGGCGCCGACCGGCACCATCGGCTTCATGATGGACTGCGACACGACCGGCATCGAGCCGGACTTCTCGCTGGTCAAGTTCAAGAAGCTCGTCGGCGGCGGCTCGATGCAGATCGTCAACCAGACGATCCCGCGCGCGCTGGAGAAGCTCGGCTACACCGCCGAGGTCGCCGAGGCCATCGTCGCCTACATCGCCGATCACGGGCACGTCGTCGGGGCTCCCGGCCTGAAGACCGAGCACTACGAGGTCTTCGACACCGCGATGGGCGAGCGCGCCATCAAGCCGATGGGGCACGTCCGGATGATGGCCGCCGTGCAGCCGTTCCTGTCCGGCGCGATCTCCAAGACGGTCAACCTGCCCGAGACCGCCACGGTCGAGGACATCGCCGACGTCTACCTGCAGGGCTGGAAGCTCGGCCTGAAGGCGCTCGCGGTCTACCGCGACAACTGCAAGGTCGGCCAGCCGCTGTCCGACGGCAAGAAGAAGGAGGAGCCGAAGGCCGAGGCGGCCAAGCCCGAGGTCCGGGTCGAGTACCGGCCGCGGCGCCAGCGCCTGCCCAAGACGCGCCTGTCGCGGACGACCTCGTTCAGCGTCGGCGGCGCCGAGGGCTACATGACCAGCTCGGAGTACGAGGACGGCCGCCTGGGCGAGCTGTTCCTCAAGCTCGGCAAGCAGGGCTCGACCCTGGCCGGCGTGATGGACGCCTTCTCGATCGCCATCTCCATCGCGGTCCAGTACGGCGTGCCGCTGGAGACCTACGTGCAGAAGTTCACCAACCTCAAGTTCGAGCCGGCCGGCATGACCGACGACCCGGACCTGCGGATGGCGCAGTCGATCATCGACTACGTCTTCAAGCGCCTCGCGCTGGACTACCTGTCCTTCGACGAGCGCTCGGAGCTGGGCATCTACACCGCCAAGGAGCGCGCCCGCTACGTCGAGACGGGCTCCTACCTCTCCGAAGAGGACGAGGCGGAGATGATCGAGTCGGAGTCGCTGAAGAACGACGCCGTCGACGACATGCGCTTCGACGAGTCCGGCCCGAACCAGCCGACGCTGGTCTCGGCGGCACCCGACCTGAGCGAGGCCCACACCACGGCCGAGCTGATGGAGCGGGTCACGGGCCAGGCCGTGGACGCGCCCCTGTGCCTCACCTGCGGCACGAAGATGCGCCCCTCGGGTAGCTGCTACGTGTGCGAGGGCTGCGGCTCGACCAGCGGCTGCAGCTGACCGACGCGGACGGCCCCGAACCCAGCCGGGTTCGGGGCCGTTCGCCTTTCCGGCCGGGCCCGCGGGAAGGTCCACTATGCACAGCACTACCTAATAGGTAGTGTTATGCATATTCGAAGGAGGTGTTCGGGTGGGGGCTGTGCCGAACGAGATCACCGGGGCACCGCTGCGGACGGTGCGCCCACTCATGCTGCGGGGGGTCTACGCGGACCCGGAGAAGGAGCTCGTCCGACTGCGGCGGGCCGGGCGCGTGGTGCGGATCGCGCCGGGCACCTACGTGGCCCGCCCCGACGACGTGCCGGCCGACCAGGACTGGCGGCCCGCGCTGGAGGACGCGGCCATGGCCTATGCCACCGCGCAGTACGGCGACCGCGTCCCGGTGCTCCATGGGCTGAGTGCCGCGCGGTTCCACCACGCCATCCCGCGCGCCCTGGGCGTCGCGGTCGTGGCGGTGCCGCAGCAGCACCGCGCGGTGGACCTGGCCGACGGCGGCCGGGTGGTGTTCACCACCACCGACACCGAGGCGATCGACGCCCGCCTGGAGGCCGGCGCCCTGGGCGGCTACCTCGTCGCCACCCCGAGCAGGCGTTCCTCGACCTGCTCGCGCGCCCGAACCTCGGCGGACTCCCGGCCGACGCCGCCGCGGCCGTCGCCGCGCTCGCGCCGACCCTCGACCCCGAGCGGCTGGCGCGGCTCCTGCCGCAGCGCCCGGCCACCGTCCGGCGACGCGCCGCCGAGGCGCTGGCGTGAGCCCCCGCGCACGGCGGAGTGCGGCCCGTTCGGCCTACACCCTGGACGAGGCCGACGCCGCGGCGCAGCAGGCGCACTTCGGGGTGGCCCGCGACCAGGTCGAGCACGACTTCGTCCTGTCCCACCTGCTCGCGGCGCTGGCGCCCCACGCGGACCGGTTCGTGTTCTTCGGCGGCACTGCGCTGAGCCGCACCCACCTCGACGGGCTGCGGCTGAGCGAGGACGTCGACCTGCTGTCGGTCGGGCCGCGGCCGGAGGCGGCGCGCGTGCTGGACGCGGCGATCCGCGACGGGCTGGAGCGGGGCTTCGGCCGCGTCGAGGCGGATCGCGACCTCACCGCCGTGCGCCGCGACACCGACCCGTCGGTGTACCGGATCGGCGCCGTCAGCGTCCGGGTGCAGCTGCTGGACGGCGCCCGGTACCCGCGGTGGCCGGTGGCGCCGACGCGGGTCGCCCAGCGTTACACGGGCCTGCCGGATGTCACCCTGACCACCTACACGCCCGACGCCTTCGTCGGCGCCAAGACCGCGGCCTGGTCGGACCAGACGCGGCAGGCGGCCCGCGACCTCTACGACCTGTGGGCCCTGGCGTCGCGCGGATTCATCACGCCGGCGGCCGCCGCGCTGTACCGACGCCTGGGCCCGACCGGGCGGGCGCCGGGGCCCTGGACCTTCCCCACGCGGGTGCCGGGGGAGGCCGAGTGGGAGGCGTCGCTGGGCCACCAGTGTCGACCGGCCGTCGGCCCGCGCGCGGCCCACGACGCCGTCGTGGCGGCCTGGCGCGCCGCGGCCGGGAACGAGACCGACGGCTCGGACGCGCGCGTCGACCGCTGAGCCGAAGCGCGTCGGGGCTCAGGAGGCGGCGTTGCGCCCGTAGGCGAGGTCCCGGTAGTCGGGATGCCGCGCCATCCAACCCTTGACGAAGGGGCACAGCGGCAGCACCTCGAGGCCGCCCTCGGCGCGGACGTCGTCCAGGGCGGCGCGGATGAGCTGAGACCCGAGCCCGCGGCCCTCGAACGCGGGATCGATCTCGGTGTGGGTGAAGGTCACCAGGCCGTCGGTGCGCAGGTACTCGGCGAAGCCGGCGAGGTTCCCCTCGTCGGTGACCTCGTAGCGGTGGGCCGCGCGGTTGTTGCTGATCGAGACCTCGGACATCGACGCTCCTTCCCGGCGGCCGGTCGGGGACGCCGTCGTGGCCGAGTCTAGGCGTCCCGGACCGGGTGCCGGACGCCGGTGCGGCGTAGGCTGCGGCCATGTCGACGACCTCCGTGCCGCGCGGCCCGGCCCCCGGCCGGGTGGCCCTCACCGCCGCGGCGGTGGGCTACGCGATCCTGCTGGTCGGCGTGGCCCTGCTGGCCGGCGGAGACACGGCTGACCCCCTGCCCGAGGGGCTCGTGGCCGCGCTGGCCGGCGCGGGCGCGGTCATCGTCGCGATCTGCCTGCTGGCGCCCCTGATGCCGCAGCGGTGGGCGCGGTACGCCAACATCCCGTACCGCTCCCACTGGGAGACTCCCGAGCGGTGGCCGCGCGCGCAGCGTCTGCTGGCCGACGAACTCGGGTGGTTCGGCACGGCCACCCTGGCGCTGCTCGGCACGCTGCTGGCCATCAGCGCCGTCCGGGCCGAGGGGACGCCCGTGCCAGCGTGGGTCGCCGTGGCCGCGGTGGGCGTGTTCATGGCGTGGATCCTGGGTTACGCGACCTGGCTGTACCTCGGGCCGCGCTGGCGTCCGATGACCGATCCGCGGGACGCGCCGGCGCCGGGTCGTCGCCGCTGAGCCGCCCGACTCAGGCGGGCGCCACCGTGCGGCGCACGATGCAGTCGCGCGTGCCCTTCGGACGGACGTAGACGAAGCCCGCGTCTTCGAACATGGCCCGCGAGCCGCCGTGCAGGAACGGCGACGACACCCGGACGCCGGGGGCGCGGTCCTGCGGGTAGCCGTCCACGACGCCGCCGCCCGCCGCGGCGATCAGGTCGAGCGCGCCGGCCAGCGCGGCTCGGGCCACCCCGCGGCCGCGGTGGCGCCGATCGACGTAGAAGCAGGTGATCCGGTAGTCGGGCAGGTCCCCCGGCGCCGCGACCTGGGCGCGGTGGGTGATGCCCGGCAGTTCGGCCGGGCTGCCGTACTGGCACCAGCCGACGGCCTCCTCGCCCTCGAACACGGTGGCCTCCTCGTCCGAAGGGGCCTCAGCCTAGGACGCGTGCCGGCGTCCCGGAAGGCGGGCTCGCGCGAGGGGGCGGCGGCCGTCAGGGGGCGGCGACGAAGCGGACCAGGCGCGAGAGCCGGAGGCGGTCCACCACGGAGCGGTAGGGCGCCGCGATGTCGGCGACCCGGGCCTGCCGCGGGTCGAGCGGGGCATCCCGCAGCATCAGGTGCGTCTCCCCGGCGTAGCGGCCGTAGTTCGGCAGGTCCATCTGGACGCTGCCCCGCTCGCGGACGTCGGCGTTCACCCAGGACGCGGGCGTCGGACGGCCGCGGGTTCCCTCCAGGCGCTCCGACAGCCCCGTCTCCTCGATCCGGATGCGCCACGGGCCCTCCAGCAGGAAGTCCGCGGCGGCGTCGATCGCGGCGAGCGGGACGGTGATCTCGCCGGTGCGTTCGTAGTGCTCGATCCACTCCAGGTGGCGGGGCAGCGGGACGCCCTCGGCGAACACGATCGTGGTGCCGGGGAACTCCTGGGCCACCTGCAGGTAGTTCACGTACGCGTTGCGGTGGCGCTGCTCCTCGAGCATCGGCAGCCCCAGGTGCAGGGGGGCGCGGAAGGTGAGCTCGCCCGGGATGAACGTGAACACCTCGAGGCCGCGCGCGGCGAACAGGGCGTTCTGCCGCCGGACGAAGTCGGCGGTCAGCCCCGTCTCGGGGCGCGGGTAGTAGTTGTGCCAGCCCACGAGGGTGAGCCCGTCGAGGGCGTCGAGCTCGGCGTCGCCGACCGTGCTGGCGTTCAGGGCCACCTTGAAGTCGCCGACCTCGGCGATCCGGGCGATGTCGGCGACGTCGAACCCGAAGTCGATCCGGACCCAGCGCACGCCCCAGTCGCGCAGCACGCCCACCTCGTCCCGCCCGATGCCCAGCTTCATCAGGGTGACGGGGGAGATGTCGGCGCAGAACGTGAGGCCGTCGCGCTCGTGCAGCGTGCGCAGGTGATCGGCGAAGGCGGCCAGGTCGTCGGCCTCGGGGATGTGCAGCGACGTGAAGAGCGCGTGCTCGGCGCTGTGGTCGCGGGCGGCCGCCACGACGGCGTCCCGGACCTCGACGGGATCGGTGGGGTAGAGCGAGAACAACATGACGCCATCCTTGTCGGTTCTGCGTCGGCGCGGGGCGCGCCGGGAAGGTTGCGGGGCCGGCGTGACGCGCCCCGGGGACGGGAAAGGGGGTGGGCCCGAACCGGACCCACCCCCGAAGATCGATCAGCCGAGGCGCTCGACCATCTTCTCCTTGAAGCCGAAGAAGTAGGTGAGCACGAAGCCCATGACGATCGCGATCGCCAGGCCGCCGAGGTACCAGAACCAGTGCCCGGGGGTGATCACGCCGGTCATGAACAGGCCCGACAGGCCCAGGGCGCCGGCGCCGAAGCTGCCGCCCTGCTGCATGCCCCACGCGATGAACGCGCCACCGAAGCCGGCCCCGAGGCAGGCCGTGATGAACGGGTAGATCAGCGGCAGCGACACACCGTAGATCAGCGGCTCGCCGATGCCCAGCAGGCCGAGCGGGAGGGCGCTCTTGATGATGGTGCGCAGCTTCTTGCTCTTGGTCTTGACCCAGACCGCGATGGCCATGCCGTCCTGGCCGCCGCCCGCCATGGCGAGGATCGGCAGGAGCTCGGTGAAGCCGTGGTCGGCGATGAGCTGGGCGTGCAGTGGCGTGAGCCCCTGGTGGACGCCCAACATCACCATCGGCAGGAAGAGACTCGCCATCAGGTAGCCGCCGATGACGCCGCCCTGCTTGAGTCCGAAGTCGACCAGGAGCCAGGTGAGGCCCTTCATGAGCAGCGCCGAGATCGGCATGATGATGATGACCGCGGCGATCGCGCCGAGGATGACCGTCAGCGCCGGGATGATGAACAGCTCGAAGCTGGCCGGGATGACCTTGCGCAGGTTCTTCTCGATGAGGGTGAACACCCACGCGGTCACCATGACGCCGATGACGCCGCCCAACCCGGGGCTGAGCTGGCCGAACAGCGGCAGAACGAGCGGCTGCGCGGCGGTGGTGATCGAGCCGTCGGCCGCCTTCACCGCGGCGATGCCTGCCAGTGCCGGCATGTAGGGCACGCCGCCGGCGATGAAGCCGAGCACCGGGGTGCCGCCGAACTCCTTGGCCGTGTTGTGGCCCACGATGAAGTTCAGCGCGCCGGTGACGATGGCGCCCAGGGCCGCGAAGGCCAGGAACCACGGGTTCTTCACGATCGTCGGGTCGGCCAGCTTCCAGAAGTTGGCGATCGACGCGATGATGCCGCCGGCGACGAAGCCGGGGATGATCGGGATGAAGATGTTGCCGATGTGGCGGAACAGGGCGTGGACGCCCGTGTTCTGGCGGGCCTTGACCTTGGCGCGCGTCTCGCCCGCGACGTCGCGGACGCGGTCGCCGCCGGTGAGGGCTGCCAGGGCGTCGGGCTCGTCCTCCTCGTCGTCGTCGAAGTCGACGTGGGCGGCGTTGCTGACTTCGGCGAACGCGACGTCGAGGCGGTCGGAGTGACCCGGGCCGACGACGATCTGGACCTGATCGCCGGGGACGACGCCCAGGACACCGTCGAGCGCCTTGATGCCGGCGACGTCGACCTTCTCGGGGTCGTTCACGTTGAGACGGAGCCGGGTCATGCAGTGGGTGAACGAGTCGATGTTCTCGTTCCCCCCGGCCAGGGAGAGGATCTCCCGGCTGAGGGCCTTGTAATCCATGTCTGTTCCTTCGGTGAGCGGTGCGGTGTTGGTGATACGTGGGGTCAGTCGGCGACGGCGGCGCGCACGAAGCCCTGGCTGGCCTCGAGCCGTCCCCGTGCCTGATCGGCGTCGACGCCGAGCAGGATCATGACGATGGCGGTCTTGGCGTGACCGCCGGACGCCTCGAGCGCGGCGCGGGCCGCGTCCTCGGCGCAATCGGTGGCGGCGCGGACGATGCGGACGGCCCGCTCGCGCAGCTTGGCGTTGGTGGGGGCGACGTCGACCATCAGGTTCCCGTAGACCTTGCCCAGGCCGACCATGGTCGCGGTCGAGATCATGTTGAGGGTCAACTTCTGGCTGGTGCCGGCCTTGAGCCGCGTGGAGCCGGTCAGGACCTCCGGGCCGTTGTCGAGTTCGATCGCGATGTCGGCGTGCCGGCTGACGTCGGCGTCCGCGTTGCAGGCGATGGACGCCGTGGCGGCGCCGACCTCCCGGGCGTGGTCGAGCCCGCCGATGACGTAGGGGGTCCGGCCGGACGCGGCGATCCCCACGACGAGGTCGTCGGGGCCCACGCCGAGGGCGTCCAGGTCGGCGACGCCGAGCTCGGCGGAGTCCTCGGCGCCCTCGACCGCCTTGAACATGGCGCCCTGGCCCCCGGCGAGGAGGCCGACGACCTGCTCGGGCGGCGCGCTGAAGGTGGGCGGGATCTCCGCGGCGTCCAGGACGCCGAGGCGACCGCTGGTGCCGGCGCCCATGTAGATGAGGCGCCCGCCGCGCTGGAGGCGCTCGGTGGCGGCCTCGACGACCGCCGTGATCTGGGGCAGCGCCGCCGCGACGGCGTCCGCGACCTTGTGGTCCTCGTCGTTCATCACGCGCAGGAGCTCGGCGGGGGTGAGCTCGTCGAGATTGCTGGTCGCAGGGTTGCGCCCCTCGGTCGTGCTCATGTTGCTGGTCATGGAACGTGCCCTCCTCGGCCTCGTCGACATGACGCACTGTTTCATACTTCTGATAGTTTGTGAAGCATTGCAACACGATGGTTCCGACGGCACACTGGATGCCAGCCTCGACAGGGGGAGAGATGGACGTTCTGGGCACGCTCAGCGCGGCGCGGCCACGGCTGCGTCCGGCCGAACTGCGCGTGGCCGTGGCGATCCTGGAGGACCCCGAGACCGCCGCCGGCGCCACCGTCGCGGCGCTGGCCGAGCAGGCGCAGGTGAGCCAGGCGAGCGTGGTGCGGCTCGCGCACGCGCTGGGCTACAGCGGCTTCCCCGAACTCCGGGTCACCCTCACCCAGGAACTCGCGCGCCGCGCGATGGAACTGGAGCGCTCCGCCGTCGGGCACGGCCGCATCGACGTGGCCGACGACCTGTCCGAGGTCGTGGCCAAGCTCGCCTTCCACGAGGCGCGATCCATCGAGCAGACGGCGCGGCTGATCGACCCCGACGCGCTGGACGCCGTGTCCGCCGCGATCGCCGACGGCCGACCGACCCTCACGCTCGGCGTCGGGGCCAGCGGCCTGGCGGCGATGGACATGACCTCCAAGCTGCAGCGCATCGGCCTGGCGAGCGTGTTCTCACCCGACACCCACCTCCAGCTGACCCACGCGGCGCTGACGTCACCGGAGTCCGTCGTGATCGCCTTCTCGTTCAGCGGCCGCACCGGCGAGGTGCACCGGGCGCTGAGCCTCGCCCGGGAGCGGCGGGCGCTCACCGTCGCCGTGACCGGCGACCCGCTCTCGCCGATCGGTGCGCTGGCCGATCACGTCCTGACGATCAGCGCGCGCGAGGACGAACTGCGTGCCGCGGCGCTGGCCAGCCGGATGGCGCAACTCGCCGTCGTCGACTTCCTGTTCGTCCTGGTGGCCCAGCGCCGCGGCAGCGGCCTGGACGACATCCTCGAGCAGACCCGCGCGGCCGTCCGCGACCTGCGGATGGACTGAGCCGGGGCCGGGCGTCGCCGGCGCTCAGGCCTCGATCAGGGCCTGCAGGGCGTCCAGGATCTCGGGCCGGCCCGCCAGCAGCAGGTCGGTGTCGGGCGCGCCGCCGTCGCGTCCGCGGACCGTCAGGCCGGCGCGCTCGGCGATCAGCCACCCGGCAGCGAGGTCCCACGCGTTGAGGCCGCTCTCGTAGTAGGCGTCCTGCCGGCCCGCGGCCACGTAGCACAGCTCCAGCGCCGCCGACCCCTGCCGGCGGATGTCGCGGATCCGCGGCAGCACCCGGGTGAGGATCTGCGCCTGCGCGGTGCGCAGTTCGGCGCGGTACCCGAAGCCCGTCGAGACCAGCGACAACCCCAGGTCGACCGCGGGGGAGGCGCGCAGCTCGCGCTCCTCGCCGCGCACGCGCATCCACGCGGGCCCGTCGGCGGTGGCCCAGAACAGCTCCTCGTGGTCGGGTTGGTAGACCGCGCCGGCGACGGGGCGGAACTCCCGCGCGGGTCGCCGACGACCGCCGCGACGCTGACCGAATACTCGGGGATGCCGTAGAGGTAGTTGACCGTGCCGTCGATGGGGTCGATCAGCCACGACACGCCCGTCGCGCTGGGGGAGAACGAGCCCTCTTCGCCGAGCAGGCCGTCGCCGGGTCGCAGCTCGGCCACCAGCCGGGCCGCGAGCTCCTCGGAGCGCTTGTCCATGACGGTGACGACGTCCACCGGCGAGCTCTTGGTGGCGGCGACGCCGAGGCTGTCGGGGCGCTCGTCGGCGATCAGGCGGCCGCACCGCCGGGCGATCTCGATCGCCACCCCGACGAGCGCGGCGGTGTCGGGGGTCTGGGCGTGCGGATCCATGCCCCCACCCTGGCACGCGGTGGCAACTCGCGCGCCGGGGGTTCATCTGACGGCGGGAGGGTGAGAATGGGGGCATGACCATCGACTACGCGCTCCTGGGCGCCGGCAACCGGGGCACCAAGTACGCGACCTGGGTCGCCGAGCATCCCGACCGCGCCCGCGTGGTCGCGGTGGCCGACCCCGATCCCGGGGCGCGCGACCGGATCGGCGAGCTGTGCGGCGTGGCGCCGGACCGGCGCTACGACTCCTGGAGCGCGCTCCTGGCCGAGGGCAGGATCGCGGACAGCGCCATCGTCGCCACCCAGGACGCCGACCACGTCGGCCCGGCGGTCGCCGCCCTGGAACTCGGCTACGACGTCCTGCTCGAGAAGCCGATGGCGCCCACCGAGCAGGACTGCCGCCGGATCGTGGACGCGGCGCACGCGTCCGGGCGGTTGTTCGCCGTGTGCCACGTCCTGCGCTACACGCCCTACACGGCGCTGGTCCGCTCGATCATCGCGAGCGGGGTGCTCGGCGTCCTGCAGTCGGTGCAGCACCTCGAGCCGATCGGGTGGTGGCACTTCGCGCACAGCTACGTGCGGGGCAACTGGCGCAACGAGGCGCTGTCCTCCTCGCTGCTGCTCGCCAAGAGCTGCCACGACCTCGACTGGCTCGCTTTCGTGATGGGGGCCCGGATCTCCTCGGTGTCGGGATTCGGCTCGCTGCGTCATTTCCGTGCGGGGGAGGCGCCCGAGGGCGCCGCCGACCGCTGCGTGGACTGCGTCCACCAGCACACCTGCCCCTACTCGGCGGTCGACCTCTACCTCGACCGGCCCGTGGGCGAGGCGAGCGGTTGGCCGTTGTACGTCCTGACCCGTGACCCATCCCAGATGGCGAAGGCGGTCGCGGAGGGTCCCTACGGGCGCTGCGTGTACGCCAGCGACAACGACGTGGTCGACCACCAGGTGGTCGCGCTCGAGTTCGACAACGGGGCCACCGGCTCGTTCACCCTCACGGCCTTCACCGACAAGGCCGACCGGCAGACCCGGATCTTCGGCAGCCACGGCTGCCTGGAGGGCGACGGCGACACCGTCCGGGTGCTCGACTTCGCCACCCGGGAGTGGACCACCCACAGTGCGCATCGTCCCGGCGAGATGGACGCCGCGTCCGGGCACGGCGGCGGGGACGACGGCCTCATGGACGCCTGGACGGCCGCGGTCGCGGCGCAGGACCAGAGCCTGGTCTCCTCCGACGCCGCGAGCGCGCTCGCGTCCCACCTCGCCGTGTTCGCCGCCGAGCGCGCCCGCAAACAGCGTCTGGTGCTCGAGGTCGATCCCGCGGGGATGTAACCCTTTGGTGACGGCCTCGCGCGTACTGTTGGGCGGCGCGGCGGGGAGTGAGAGCATTCACCATCGCCAGCCGTTCCCGGGAGGACAGTCCATCGTGAAGAAGCCCTACGTCGCCGCCGCTGTGGTGGCCGCCACCGCGCTCGCCCTGAGCGGGTGCGCCAACAACTCCGCCGCCCCCGCCGGTCCGCAGACCACCGCAGGAACCGGCGGGGTCGCGCTCGTCTCCCCGGGCAAGCTGACCGTCTGCACGCACCTGGCCTACAAGCCGTTCCAGTACACCGACGGCGGCAAGATCGTCGGCTTCGACGTCGACCTGATGGACCTGGTGGCCAAGAAGCTCGGCGTCACCCAGGAGATCGTCGACATCGAGTTCGGGCAGATCACGTCCGGCGCCGTGTTCACCGCAAAGAAGTGCGACGCCGGCGCCGCCGCCATCACGATCACCGACGAGCGCCAGAAGGCGACCGGGTTCTCCAAGCCCTACTTCGCCTCCAAGCAGGCCCTGCTGGTCAAGGCCGACTCGGGCATCACGAAGCTGGCCGACCTCAAGGGCAAGGAACTCGGCGTCCAGACCGACACCACCGGCCAGAAGTTCGCCGAGGAGAAGGCGGCCGAGGTCGGGTACACCACCAAGGTCTACGACGACATGCCCACGGGGTCGAACGCCGTCCTGGCCGGCACCGTCGCCGGGTCGATGAACGACAACGGCGTCCTGCTCGACTTCGCCAAGGACAACCCGACCACCAAGGTGGTCGAGGAGTTCGACACCGGCGAGCACTACGGCTTCAACGTCGGCAAGGACAACGCGGCCCTGGCGACCGCGATCGACGAGGCACTGGACGCCGCGAAGGCCGACGGCACGTTCAACACCATCTACAAGAAGTGGTTCGGGGTCGACGCACCCAAGTGACCTCCACGACGACCGGGCCCGCCGGGGCCCGGTCGTCCCTCGTCCACTCACCTCGAGGAAGCCGATGACAGCGAACACCGTCCCCGTCGCCCGCTCGAAGATGTCGCCGCGTCGGCGCGCCCGCCTGATCCGCCTGGTGCAGTACGCCGTCCTGCTCGGCGTGGTGATCTGGCTGCTGGTCACGATGGACGGCCGCCAGGTCCAGCAGGTGTTCTTCCGGCCCGACCTGGTGCAGGAGACGCTGCTCGGCATCCCACGGCACCTGCTCAACACCGTGATCTACACGGCGGGCGCCTTCGTGTTCGGCCTGCTGCTGGGCACCGTCCTGGCGCTGATGCGGCTGTCGCAGGTCGCCCCCTACCGCTGGATCGCCGGCATCTACATCGAATTCTTCCGCGGCGTCCCGGCCATCATCGTCCTGCTCGCGTTCGGTCTGTTGCCGATCGCGTTCCCCGGCCTGAGGTTCCCGCTGGAGCCCTACGGCACGGTCTGGACGGCGCTGGGCATGGTGTCGGGTGCCTACATGGCCGAGACGATCCGGGCCGGCATCCAGGCGGTGCCGAAGGGACAGGTCGAGGCCGCCCGCAGCCTGGGCATGCCGTCGGGGACGTCGATGCGGCGCATCGTGCTGCCGCAGGCGTTCCGCATCATCACCCCGCCCCTGACCAACGAGCTCATCCTGCTGACCAAGGACTCCTCGCTGGTCTACGTGCTGGGCCTCACCACGGCCGCGTTCGAGCTGACCAAGTACGGCCGCGACCTGTCCAACAGCAACGGGAACCTGACGCCCCTGGTGGTGGCCGGGTTCTGCTACCTCCTGATCACCCTGCCGCTGACCTTCCTGGTGCGGTGGATGGAATCGAAGCAGAAGAAGGCGCGCTGACCATGACCGAGACGACCACCCCGACCGCGATCCCCTCGGGACGCCGCGAGGACGAGATCCAGGTCTACGACCTCCACAAGAGCTTCGGTGAGCGCGAGGTGCTCACCGGCATCAGCCTCACGGTCCACCAGGGTGAGGTGGTGTGCGTCATCGGGCCGTCCGGCTCGGGCAAGTCGACGCTGCTGCGGTGCGTGAACCTGCTGGAGATCCCCACGTCGGGCCGCGTGTTCATCCTGAACGAGGAGATCACCGACCCCGACGCGGACGTGGACGCGATCCGCAGCCAGATGGGCATGGTGTTCCAGCAGTTCAACCTGTTCCCGCACCTGACGGTGCTGCAGAACTGCACCATCGGGCAGACCGTGGTCAAGAAGATCGACAAGGCCACCGCGGAGAAGATCGCGCTGGACTACCTCGGCCAGGTGGGCCTGCGCGACCGGGCGGACGCCTACCCGGCCCAGCTCTCGGGCGGCCAGCAGCAGCGCGTCGCGATCGCGCGGGCGCTGTCGATGGACGTGCAGATGGTGCTCTTCGACGAGCCGACTTCGGCCCTGGACCCCGAACTGGTCGGCGACGTCCTCGACGTGATGCGGCGCCTCGCCGAGTCCGGCATGACGATGATGGTCGTCACCCACGAGATGGCGTTCGCCCGCGAGGTCGCCGACCGCGTGATCTTCATGGACGGCGGGGTCATCGTGGAGGAGGGCGACCCCGACCAGGTCATCGGGAACCCGCAGCAGGAGCGCACCCGTACGTTCCTGCAGCGCGTGCTGAACCCCACGCACCTGCATCCCGACGAGCCGGACGAGCCGATCGCCGTCGCGCCGACCGTCGAGCCGGAGGACAAGCCCCGGCGGTCGCGCCTCTTCTGACCCGCGGCAGGACGCCGGCGTCCGGGTCCTACCCGAGGTCAGGACGCCGCGGCGTCCGGGCGTCGGCGGCGCGACTCGCGTACCCGCCAGACGATGAACGCCGCGAGCGCGGCCGCGGCGATGACCGCGACCACCACGGCGACCGTGGGGTTGCGCGCCCACAGCAGGTTGAACGACTCGACGCCCACATAACCGACGGTGCCGTACAGCAGCGCCCAGATGACCGATCCGACCGTGACCGCGGGCAGGTAGCGCCGCAGCGGCATCCGGGTGGCGCCCGCCGCCAGGTTCACCAGGGTCTGGAACCCGATGGTGAGGAACGACAGCGAGATGATCGGGGGGCCCCACTTGTTCAGCTGCTGCTCGGCGCGCGCGTAGCCGGGCGAACTCATGGCGTGCGCGATCCGGGTCCGGCGCGCGCCGGACTGGATGAGCCGCCCGAGCCAGTAGGTGGCGTTGGCCCGGCACATCACGATGACGAACAAAGCCGCGACGATCACGTAGAAGGGGGCGTCCCACTCCATCGGATTCACGTCGTCTTCCCCTCCGCGGCGCTCGGCCTCGCACCCGTGCGGTGGGCGGCCTGGGTGCGGTCGGCCGCATACCCCATCAACCAGGAGCCCAGCCAGATCAGGATCACGCCCAGCGATGAGCCGGGGCGGGCGGGATGGATGACGGTTCCAGTCTGCCAGACCAGCAACGTGCCCAGGACGAGGGTGCCGTACGCCATGATCGCGACGGCCGTGTCCTGCGCGGGGCCCAGCGGCGGGATCATGCGGAGTTCGAGGCGGCCCAGCAGCGGGATGACGGCGGCCACGACCAGCAGCGCGCAGAGCGCGAGCACGGCGGGGGAGAGCAGCACCGGTGCCAGGATCGGCACGAGCGCGGTCAGGAGCAGCAGCCCCACCCCCGCCACCACGATGCACGGGATGTGCCACAGGTAGACCGACACCATCACCGTGTTGAGGACGGCGATCGCCCGCTCCGCGCGGGGCGAGATCGTGGCGAGCCACCCCGCCCGCTCGACCAGCGCCAGGACGCCGCACTGCGCCAGCGCGAGCGCGGCCATCGCGAGCGTGGGCGGCTGCAGGTTCGCGAACGGCAGGTCGGCGAAGCCCACCGACGTGGGCGGGTAGCCCAGCGCGAACACCATGAGGCAGATGGAGCCGACGCCGACCGCGATCGCCGCCGGGGCCGCCCACGCGGGGCCGCGGCGCCACCAGCCGCGCTGGTAGGCGATGCCGAACTGGTGCACCAGGGGCCACACCAGGATCATGTTGAGGTTGCGGAGCTCGGGCCGCCCGACCTGCAACGACCACAGGTCGACCGCGAACGCCGCGGCCGCCAGGGCGAGCATGGGCCACACGCCGAAGCGGTCGTGCAGCCGCACCAGCCACGGCGCGAAGGCGACGATCACCAGGTAGACCGTGATGAACCACAGCAGCTGCATCAGCGCCCGGCTCAGCGTGGACGCCTGGTCGAGCCACCCGAACCAGGCCGCGCCGGTGGCCAGGACGGCGCAGAACGTGACGAACACCGACAACGGTCCGACGAGCCGCCGGCCGCGTCCGGCCAGGTAGTGCCCGAGCGACGTGCCCTCGCGACGCATCCGGTCCACGGTGAGGGTGTTGCCGAACCCGCCGGCCACGAAGAACAGCGGCATGATCATGAGCACCCACGTCAGCGGGTACAGGGCGTGCGGGGCCGCCCAGGGGATCAGGGTGACGTGGCCGTCGACGATCCTGATCCGGTACAGCAGCGTGTGGAACACCACGACCACCAGCACCGACAGCGCCCGCGCCACGTCGATCACGTGGTTGCGGGGCCGGGTGGTGTTCACCGCGTCATCCTAAGTCAGCCCCGTCCGCGACCCGGCACCGCTCCGCCCGCGCGATGGCAACCCGGCCGCGGCGCCGCTGCCACGCGTGGCAACCGCTCTCCGGGCGGGGCGGCCGCCCCGCTAGGGTCGGGACGTGCAGAGCGCGTTGGGGGGCATATCGACCATCTGGGTCGTGATCGGCGTCGGCTGGCTGATCGCCCACCTACGGCTGGTCAACACCGAGGGGCGACGCCTGATGGCGCTGCTCGCCTTCACCGTCGGCTCACCCGCCCTGCTGTTCGCCATGGTGTCGCGCGCGTCGCTGGACCACCTCTTCTCCCGCACCGTCATCGTCAGCGCGATCGCCGTTGTGGTCGTGGGCGGCGTCGCGATCGTCCTGGCCCGCTGGGTCCTTCGCGGCTCGGTGGGCGACACCGTCATCGCGTTCATGGCCTCGGCCTACACCAACGCCGCCAACTTCGGCCTGCCGGTCGCGATCGCGCTGCTGGGGGACGCGACCTGGATGGCCCCCATCCTGCTGATGCAGGTCGCGCTCCTGATGCCGGTCTGCCTGGCGATCCTGGACAGCCACACCGCCCGGGCGGCGGGCACGAAACTCTCGCCGTGGCGCTACCTCAGCCTGCCGTTCCGCAACCCCATCACCATCGGCATCCTGCTGGGGCTGGCGGCCAACCTCCTGGGCATCCAGATGCCCGCGTGGGTGATGCGTCCGGTCGACATGATCGGCGGGATCGCCGTCCCGCTCATGCTGCTCGCCTTCGGCGTCTCGCTCCGGCTGGACCCGCTGCCCGGCCGCGGCGAGCACCAGGCGCAGACGTGGGCGGTCGTGGCGCTGAAGACCGTGGCGCACCCGGTGGCGGCCTGGGGGATCGGGACCGCCTTCGGCCTGACCGGGCCTGAACTGTACGCCGTCACGGTCCTCGGCGCGCTGCCGGCCGCGCAGAACGTGCACGTCATCGCCACCCGGTACGACCAGAGCGAGCTGATGGCGCGCGACGCGGTGTTCTGGTCGACGATCCTGTCGGTGGGCACCCTGCTCGGGATCGCCGCGCTGCTCGGCGGCGCCTGAGCCTGGGACACGGCCGGGCATGACCTCGCGTGGGCGCGACCCCGACCCGCGCCGGACGCGACCGACCCGCCCCCGAGCGTCCCGGCGGTGACACCCCGATGACGGCCACCCCATCGGGCGACGGCGTTTCGGCCGGACCCATGGCCGCGGCGAACCGACCGGGGTAGCGTGCAGGTATGGCTGTGGTGCTTCCGAGTCTCGAAGAGTCAGAACTCGCCGCGATCGATGCGTGGTGGCGGGCCAACAACTACCTCACGGTGGGCCAGATCTACCTCCAGGCGAACCCGCTGCTGCGCGAACCCCTGCGCGCCGAGGACGTCAAGCCGCGCCTGCTGGGCCACTGGGGCACGAGCCCCGGGCTGGCGTTCATCTGGGCGCACGTCTCCCGGCTGATCAAGCGGACGGGGCAAAAAGCGCTCTACATCACCGGGCCGGGGCACGGCGGCCCGGCGATCGTGGGGGCGTCCTACCTGGAGGGCACCTACACCACCTACTTCCCGCAGGTCACCCAGGACGAGCCGGGCCTGCTGCGGCTGTTCCGGCAGTTCTCCGCGCCCGGCGGCATCCCCTCGCACGCGTCGGTGACGACGCCCGGCTCGATCCACGAGGGTGGCGAACTGGGCTACGCGCTGATCCACGCCTTCGGGGCGGTGTTCGACAACCCCGACCTGCTCACGGTCGCGGTGGTCGGGGACGGCGAGGCGGAGACGGGCCCGCTGGAGGGCTCCTGGAAGGGGATCTCGTTCCTGAACCCCGAGCGCGACGGCGCCGTGCTGCCGGTCCTGCACCTCAACGGCGGCAAGATCGCGGCGCCCACGGTGCTCTCCCGCAAGCCGCGCGAGGAGGTGCGGGCGCTGTTCGAGGGGCACGGCTACGACGTGATCGAGGTCGAGGGCGACGACGTGCCCGGTATGCACGAACGGTTCGCGGACGCGCTGGGTGCCGCCTACGCGGCGATCACCGAGATCCAGGAACTCGCCCGCAGCGGCCGCTGGGACGGCGTCCGGCCGCGCTGGCCGATGATCATCCTGCGCTCGCCCAAGGGGTGGACGGGCCCGCACGAGGTCGACGGCACGCTCGTCGAGGGCACGTGGCGGGCCCACCAGGTGCCGCTGTCCGGCATCCGCAGCAACCCCGAGCACCTGCGCCTGCTCGAGGAGTGGCTGCGTTCCTACCGGCCCGAGGAACTGTTCGACGAGACCGGTGCGCCCACCGAGCTGGTGCGGTCGGCGAACCCGCTCGACGCCGACCTGACCCTGTCGGGCACGCCGTACGCCAACGGGGGCGGCTCATGGAGCCGCTCGACCTGCCCGACTTCCGGGACCTGGCCGTCGAGGTGGCGGCCCGCGGCGGCGACCGGATCGAGTCCACCCGCAAGCTCGGCGAGCTCATGGAGCAGGCCTACCGGCGCAACCCGACCCGCTTCCGGCTGTTCTGCCCCGACGAGACGAACTCCAACCGGCTGGGGGCGGTGTTCGGCGCCTCGGACCGGGCATGGATGGAGGAGGTCACGCCCGACGACGAGCACCTGAGTCGCGAGGGTCGCGTCATGGAGGTGCTGAGCGAGCACAACTGCCACGGCTGGCTCGAGGCCTACAACCTCACCGGACGCCACGGCCTGTTCGCCACGTACGAGGCGTTCGCCATGGTGTCGGCGTCCCAGACCATCCAGCACGGGAAGTGGCTGCAGGAGGCCGACGAGCTGACCTGGCGGGCACCCATCCCCAGCCTGAACATCCTGGTGAGCTCGACCGCCTGGCGCAACGACCACAACGGCTTCAGCCACCAGGGACCCGGCATGCTGCAGCTGCTGCTCAACATGGGCGCCAAGGTCGCGCGGGTGTACCTGCCGCCGGACGCTAACTGCCTGCTGTCGGTGGCCGACCACTGCTTCGCGTCCACCGACTACGTCAACCTGATCGTGCAGGACAAGCAGCCCCAGCCGCAGTGGCTGAGCATGGACGAGGCGATCGCGCACTGCACCAAGGGTGCGTCCATCTGGGACTGGGCCGGCAACGAGGAGGGCTTCGGCCCCGGCGACCCCGACATCGTGCTCGCCTGCGCCGGCGACGTCATGACGATGGAGACCGTCGCGGCCGCCGAGATCCTCAAGGTGCGGCTCCCCGCCCTGCGGACGCGCGTGGTCAACGTCGTCGACCTGATGACCCTGCGGCGCCCCAAGGACCACCCGCACGGCATGAGCGAGACCTACTTCCGCGAGCTGTTCACCGACACCAAGGACGTGGTGTTCGCGTTCCACGGCTACCCCGGCGGCATCCACCAGCTGGTCCACGGCCGGCCGGACGCCGACCGGTTCCGGGTGCGCGGGTTCATCGAGCAGGGCACCACGACCACGCCGTTCGACATGGTCGTGCGCAACCGGGCGTCCCGCTACCACCTGGTGATGGACGCGATCAACAACGCGAAATCCCTGCCCAAGGGGGCCGAGGAACTCAAGGACTGGTGCGAGGAGCAACTGGCCCGGCACGAGTCGTACATCGTCGAACATCTCGAGGACATGCCACAGGTGCGCGACTGGCGACTCGGGGAACTGTAAGCTCGACTGCGTGATTCCTGGCTACTTCGTGACGATCGACGCCGACGAGTGCCTGCGCCTGCTGGGCGAAGGCACCATCGGCCGGGTCGCCTGGGTGTCCTCGCGCGGCCTGCAGGTCCTGCCCGTGAGCTACACGCTCGTCGGCGACGCCGTCGTCTTCACCGTCGCGGAGGGCACGATCCTCGGCGAACTGTCCCGCCCGACGAAGGTCGCGTTCGAGGTCGACGACCTCGACACCCAGACCGCGACCGGGTGGTCGGTGCTGGCCCAGGGCGAGACGACGCCCTTCGCCGGCGACAAGGAGGCGCTCAAGAGCCTTCCCTGGGTCCCTGGCCATCAGGACATCCCGATCGCCGTGGAGCTGAGCTTCCTCGCGGGCCGGTCCGTCTCGGCCGAGAGCGACTGACACGTCGTGCCGCGCGTCCTGATCTTCTCCGGCGCCGGGCGCTACGCCGACCCCTGGCATCCGTTCGAGGAGACGACGGCCGCGATCGCCGACGTGGCCCGCGGGATCGGCGCCGACGTCACGATCAACCACAGCACCCCCGACGCCTTCGCGTCGTTGGCCGACGTCGACCTGGTGGTGGTGAACGCAGGGGGCGGCGACCCGCACGACAGACCGGCCCCCGAGCCCGTCTGGGACGCCGCGCAGGCGCAGTTGGCGGAGTACCTCGCCGCGGGCGGTCCGCTACTGGGCACCCACACCGCCGCAGCGGCCTTCCCGGACTGGCCGTCGTGGCGGGAGTTGTTCGGCGGCGCCTGGGTGCGGGGGACGTCGTTCCACCCCGAGCGGAACTACGCCCTGTTCGAGGCCACCCCCGACTTCGTCGATCACCCGATCTTCGCCGGCATCGAGGCGCCCGCCGGGCTGCCCGCGCTGGCCGGCCGGCCGGCGGTGCTGTGCTACGACGAGCGCTACAGCGCGATGGTGCTGGGCGAGGACGCGCGTCCGCACCTGGTGCACGAGACGGGCGAGAAGCTCGAGGTGTGCGGCTGGGTCACCGGCGATCGGATCATCTACGACGGGCTGGGCCACAACGCCCGCTCCTACGAGTCGAGCAGCCGCCGCCGGCTGCTCGCCAACGAGATGACCCACCTGCTGTCGTTGTCCTGATCGCCGTCACACCCACCCGCGCCGCGGGCGCCCACTGCGCTGCCCCCGCCGTGCTGGTCTCACCCCGCTGTGCTGTCTGACTCCGCGGGGCGAGGTGACCCACGCTGGGCCGAGGCGACGCGCTGTGCTGAGCACCGCCGTCCTGGCCGACCGCCGTCCGGAGCATCCCGCGTGCGGCTTGCGCCGCTCCTAGGATGGCGACCATGGACTACCCGCTGACGCGCCGCGACGACCTGACCGAGACGCTCCACGGCGTGGAGGTGTCCGATCCCTACCGCTGGCTGGAGGACGCCGACGACCCCGACGTGCAGGCGTGGGCGGGGGAGCAGCAGGCGTTCACCGAGGCCGCGCTCGCCGGGCTGCCCGGTCGGGGCTGGTTCCGGTCGTTCCTCGACGCCGAGGTCGCCCGGCCGCGCGCCGGCATGCCGGTGTGGCGCAACGGGCACTACGTCGTCAACCGCAACGACGGCGCCCACCCGCAGGACGTCTGGTACCTCGCCGACAGCCTCGAGGCCCTGCTGGCCGGCGGCGAGGTCGTCCTGGACCCGAACGCGTGGAGCGAGGACGGCACCTCGTCCCTCTCGGCGTTCAGCATCTCCCGCGACGGCGCCCGTCTCGCGTACGCGCGCAGCGACGGCGGCTCCGACTGGCAGCACATCCGCGTCAAGGATCTGGCGACCTGCGAGGACACCGACGAGCCCGTCGTGGCCAAGTTCACCTCCCCGGCCTGGCTGCCGGACGACCGGTCGTTCCTCTACACCACGTTCGACGAGGCCGCCGACGCCCGCGGCACGGCGACGGCGGGCCTGGGTACCGCCCGCCTCATGGTGCACCGCCCGGACGGCGAGGACGAACTCCTGCTGAGCTTCCCCGACGAGCCGCACACCCAGGCCTGGGGCCAGGTCTCCCACGAGGGCGGGCACCTGCTGGTCTCCATCGTGCGCGGCACCGAGCGCACCAACCGCCTGTGGGTCTACCCCTGACGACCGCGGACGGCCGCACCACGTTCGGCGACCCCATCAAGGTCGTCGACACCGCGGACGCGGAGTACGACCCGATCCGCCTGGACGGGGACACGCTGCTGCTCCAGACCGACCTGGACGCGCCGCTGGGGCGGATCGTGTCGGTCGACCTCGGGTGGGCGGCGCGCGGCGACGTGCAGTTCGCGGAGGTGGTGCCCGAGACCCGGGCGACCCTCACCGACGCCGTCGCGGCCGCCGACGGGCTGCTGCTGGGCTACCTCGACGACGCGCAGGGCGCGGTCGTGCACGTGGGACGCGACGGCTCGGGCGCGGTCGAGGTCGACCTGCCCGCCGGCGCGCTCGTCGGGCTGGACGGCCGGGCCGGGCGCGAGGAGGCCTTCGCGGCGGTCAGCACGCTGACCACGCCCACGGCGTCCTTCCGCCTCGTCCTGCCGGCGCACCAGGGCGACCCGGTGGCCGTCGAGCCGCTCGACCTGCTGCCGCGCGCGGCCCTGGACGCCGACCGGCCGGGCTTCGTCCTGCGCCGGCACCGCGCCACCAGCGCCGACGGCACGCCGGTGCCGTACTTCCTGGCCGTCCCCGACGACGGCCGCGACGGTCCGCGTCCGACGCTGCTGTACGGCTACGGCGGCTTCAAGATCCCGGTCGGCGCCGACTACCGGCCCGGGTGGGCCGCCTGGCTCGCCGCCGGGGGAGCGCTCGCCATCGCCAACCTGCGCGGCGGCGGCGAGTACGGCACCGCCTGGTACGAGGACGGGCGCCTGGCCAACAAGCAGCACGTGTTCGACGACGTGATCGCCGTCGGCGAGGACCTGATCGCCACCGGGGTCACCCCGGCCGACGGCCTGGCGGTCCACGGTCGCTCCAACGGCGGCCTGCTGGCCGGGGCCGCCCTGACGCAGCGCCCGGACCTGTTCGCCGCCGCCCTGCCCACCGTGGGCGTGCTGGATCTGCTGCGGTTCCACAAGTTCACGATCGGCGCGGCCTGGATGAGCGACTACGGCGACCCGGACACCCCCGAGGGGTTCGCGGACGCCCACGCCTACTCGCCGCTGCACCGCGTCCGGCCCGGGACGGCCTACCCGCCCACGCTGGTGAGCACCGCCGACCACGACGACCGCGTCGTGCCGCTGCACAGCTTCAAGTTCGCCGCCGCGCTGCAGGCCGCCCAGGGCGGCGACGCGCCGATCCTGCTGCGCGTCGACACCTCGGCGGGGCACGGCGCGGGCAAGCCGCTGGCCAAGATCGCCTCCGAGTGGACCGACCTGCTCGCGTTCGCCGCCGAGAACACCGGCCTGCGCCCGGCCTGACCGGGGCGGGTCAGCCCGGCACCAGGACGGAGACGCCGCCCTCGTGGAAGCCCACCGCGTAGCCGCCGATGGCCCGCGCGTTGAGCGAGTCCTCCGCGAGCTCGGCGATCCGGGTGCCGTCGGCGCGCACGAGCGGTGAGCCGTCGGGGGTGGTGACCAGCAGGACGTCGCCCGCCGCCGTGAGGCCGCGGACGGTGCCCTCCGGCAGCCGGGCTCCGGTGGCGACCACCTCCAACTCCTGCACGCGCGGCTCCACGACCACCGGCCGCCCGTCGGCGGCGACCGCCTCGACCCGGGAGGCGCGCGACAGGTCCGCGAGCGTGAAGAGGACGCCCTCGGAGGAAGGCGCCGTCGGCTGGTGCGCCTCGTGGACGCGGCCGCGGTCCTCCCCGGTCCAGGCGTAGGCCTGCCCGCTGGAGGTGGTGGGCGAGCCGTCGGTCACGATGAACCCGTCGCTGGCCCAGTACACGTCGCCCAGCGGCTCCAGCGCCGTCTCGGCGACGATGGTCGCTCCAGTGGTGGCGTCGCGCACCGCGTGGCGCTCGAACATGGTGCGGCACGCCACCGCGGTGCCGATCACGAGGCACTCCTGGGCCTCGAAGTCGCCCTGCTGCTGCCAGGCGACGCCGCCGGGCGTCAGGCCCAGCAGGTAGCCGCGGCCGTCGGCCATGCCCTGGACGACGTACACGTCGCCGACCACGCCGAGCACCCGGTCCACGCGCAGGTCCAGCCTGCCGGTGTCCAGGGCGATCGACTCCCCGCTCCGGACGTGGGTGGCCCTCACCGCCGGCCCGCCGGCCGAGGAGAACACCAGCTCGTGTCCCACCGAGCCGGCCATCTTCGGGCCCGACGGGGCGCACGGGGCGCCGGCGGTGCGCCACAACTCGGCGCCGGAGCGCAGGTCGGTCGCGACGGTGACGCCGTCGGGCTGCTCGACGACGGCCACGTCGTCGGAGATGCCGCACAGCACTCCCGAGGCCGACCAGGTGCGGGCGCCGGCGGCGTACCCCGCCACCAGGTAGCCGCCCTCGGCGATCGTCGGGTGGTAGGAATCCTCGGCGGTTCGGGGGACGCCGCCGGGGTGGCGGCCGGGGAACCGCCCCCGGTGCCGGCGGTGTTCCAGGTACCCGGCACCCCGGGCGGCGGCGCGGGGGCTCCCGCGGGGGTGCCGCAGGCGGACAGCACCGCCAGCACGAGGACGGCGCCGAGGGCGAGAAGACGGGTGGGGCGGGGCATGGGACTCCTGGGGGACGTGCCGACATGACGTCGTTTCGCCACGACCCTAGCGGGGTGGCCGTCCGTGCGGACGCGTCCGGCGACCGGTTGCGGGGGCGTGGGGCGCGGCCCCGTACACTGGTCGGTCGTGCCAGCAGCCCAGCCGAGGATCGCGTTCGACCCTGCCCTGCCGATCAGCGGGGCGGTCGACGAGATCCGTGCTGCCCTGGCGGGGCACCAGGTCGTCGTCGTGGCCGGCGAGACCGGCTCGGGCAAGACCACGCAACTGCCCAAGATCGCGCTGGCGGCGGGCCGGAAGCGGATCGCGCACACCCAGCCGCGCCGCATCGCCGCGCGCTCGGTCGCCACCCGCATCGCCTCCGAGATGGGTGTCGAACTGGGCACGGCGGTGGGCTACCAGGTGCGGTTCACCCGGCAGGCCACCAAGGCGACCGCCGTCAAGCTGATGACCGACGGCATCCTGCTCGCCGAGATCGCCCACGACCGCGACCTGCGGGCCTACGACACGATCATCATCGACGAAGCGCACGAGCGCTCGCTCAACATCGACTTCCTGCTGGGCTACCTCAAGCAGTTGCTGCCGCGGCGTCCCGACCTGAAGGTCATCATCACCTCGGCGACCATCGACACGGCCCGGTTCAGCGAGCACTTCGACGACGCGCCCATCATCGAGGTGTCCGGGCGCACGTACCCCGTCGAGATCGTCTACGAGCCGCTGACCGACGCCGACGACCTGGCGGGCGGGGTCGCGGCGGCGGTGAAGACGCTGCACGCGCTGGGCGACGGCGACATCCTGGTGTTCTGCTCCGGCGAGCGCGACATCCGCGACGCGGCCGACGCCATCGGGGCCCTGAAGCTGCGCAACACCGAGGTGCTGCCGCTGTACGCGCGGCTGTCCGCCGCCGAGCAGGACCGGGTGTTCAAGCCGCACGAGGGCCTGCGGGTCGTGCTGGCCACCAACGTGGCGGAGACGTCGCTGACGGTGCCCGGGATCCGCTCGGTGGTCGACCCCGGCCTGGCCCGGATCAGCCGCTACTCCGCCCGCACCAAGGTGCAGCGGCTGCCGATCGAGGAGATCTCCCAGGCCTCGGCCAACCAGCGCTCCGGACGCTGCGGGCGCGTCGGGCCGGGCATCGCGATCCGGCTCTACGACGAGGAGGACTTCGCGGCGCGCCCCGCGTTCACCGAGCCGGAGATCCTGCGCACCAACCTGGCCAGCGTCATCCTCCAGATGGCCGACGCGCGGCTGGGGCCCATCGAGGACTTCCCGTTCGTCGAGCCGCCGGACCGCTCGCAGGTCCGCGACGGGCTGAGGCTGCTGCGCGAGCTCGGCGCGCTGGCTGACGACGAGCCCGGACGCGACGGCCAGCGCCTCACCCCGACCGGACGCCTGCTGGCCCGACTGCCCGTCGACCCGCGGCTCGGCCGGATGCTCGTGGAGGCCGGACGCCGCGGCGTCCTGGCGGCGATGATCCCGATCGTCGCGGCGCTGGCCATCCCCGACGTGCGGGAGCGGCCCAGCGACAAGCAGGCCGAGGCGGACACGTCGCACCGCCGGTTCTGGCTGCCCGCCGACGCGGCGTCCGGCTCGGACCGGGACGCGTCCGACCTGGCCGCCACCTGGCGGCTGTGGCGCTACCTGCGCGAGCAGCGCCGCGAGCGGTCCGGCAACGCGTTCCGCCGGATGTGCCGCGACGAGTTCCTCAACTTCCTGCGGATCCGGGAGTGGCAGGACCTGGTCACCCAGCTGCGCGACATCACCAAGGAACTCGAACTCGACGAGGCGCGCGCCCCGCGCGGGGGCGGCCGCCGCGGGCGGGGCGCGTCCGAGCAGCGGGGCCGCGAGCGGTCGCGTCCGGACGCGGCGGGGCCGGACGCCGAGCCCGACTGGGACGCGGTGCACACCTCCGCGCTGGCGGGGCTGCTCTCGCACGTCGGGCTGAAGGAGACCCGGGGCGACGACAAGACCCCGCAGCGCCGCGGCCGCCGGCCTCTGGCGGAGTACCTGGGCGCGCGCGGGGCGCGCTTCGCGATCCAGCCCGGCTCGGCGGCGGCGAAGGCGGAGCCGCCGCTGGTGGCGGCGGTCGAGCTGGTCGAGACGACCCGGCTCTGGGGCCGGACGGTGGTGCCGGTCACCGCCGAGATGGTCGAGGCCGTCGGCGCCCACCTCCTGGTGCGGCAGTACGGCGAGCCCCGGTGGTCGGCCTCGCGGGGCCAGGTGGTCGCCGACGAGCGCGTGCTGCTGCTGGGCGTCCCGATCGTCGCGGGCCGGACCGTCGGCTACGCCCGCGTCGACCCGGTCGTGGCGCGGGAGATCTTCCTCCGCTCGGCGCTCGTGGAGGGCCAGTGGCGTACCCGGCACCACTTCTTCGCCCGCAACGAGCGCGCCCGCGCGGAGGCCCAGGAGCTCGAGGAGCGCACCCGCCGCCGCGACATCGCCGCCGACGACGACGGCATCTACGCCTTCTACGACCGCCGCGTCCCGACCACGGTGACCGGGGTGGTGGAGTTCGACCGCTGGTGGCGCGACAAGCGCCGCGAGGAGGACCGGTTCCTCGACTTCAGCGTCGACGACCTCATCGAGGACGTCTCCGCCCTCGACGTGTCCGAGTTCCCCGACTCGTGGACGGTCGGGCCGACCGAGGTCCCCGTCAGCTACACGTTCGACCCCGGCGCCGGACGCGACGGCGTGAGCGTCGAGGTGGACGTGTCCGTGCTCAACCAGGTCGACGCCGCCCCCTTCACCTGGCAGGTGCCCGGGCTGCGCACCGAGCTGGCCACCGAGCTGATCCGCGCCCTGCCCAAGGCGGTCCGCACCCGGTTCGTGCCCGCCCCCGACTGGGCGCGCCGGGCCCTCACCTGGCTCGACGAGCGCCCCGAGTGGGCGCAACGCCCCTTCCCGGACGCCTTCGCCGCGGCCCTGGGCGGGCTGTCGGGCGGCCCGGTGGACCCGGCGCTGTTCTCCCTCGACGCCCTGCCCGAGCACCTGCGCGTCCACTACGTCATCACCGACGGCACCAAGGAGTTGGGCACCGGCACCGATTTCGAGGCGCTGCGGACGCGGTACGCCCCCCGCCTCAACCAGCGGCTCAACGCCACCTCGGAGCTGACCCACGCCGGCGCGACGTCGTGGAAGTTCGGCGTCCTGCCCGCGACGACCGAGATCGCGCGTCGGCCCACGCCGCTGGTCGGGTATCCGGCGCTGGTCGACCAGGGCGACACCGTGGGCGTCCGGGTGGCCAACACCCCCGAGAAGGCCGCGCGCTGGCACGCGCTGGGCCTGCGCCGCCTGATCGCGCTCGACAGTCCCGACCCGACCCGGTCGGTGTTCGCGCACCTGTCCAACCCGGACCGGATCGCGCTGGCGTCCGGGCCGTACGAGAACCTCAACGCGCTGCTCGCCGACGCCCGGCTGCGCGCCATCGCCGACCGGCTCGCCGCGCTGCGGCTCGACCCGGGGGAGGTGCGCGACGAGGCGGCCTTCGTCGCCGCCAAGGACGCCGTCCGCCCCGACGTGGCCGAGCGGATGCAGGCCATCACGCGGCAGGCGGCCTCCGTGCTGAGCCGCGCCACGGCCGTCCGCTCCGCCCTGGCCGGGCAATCCGGCCCCAGCGTCTCCGACGCCCGCGCGCAGCTGGACAACCTGGTGTTCGCCGGCTTCATCGCCGCCACGCCCGAGCCGCACTTCACCCGGCTGGACCGCTATCTGCACGCGCTGGCCAACCGCGTCGCCGCGTGGCGCGACAACCCCGCGCGCGAGGCCCAGCACCTGGAGACCATCTCCGCGCTGGAGGACGCCTACGACGCCGCCATCGCCGGCCACCCCGTGGGCGAACTGCCCGCGGCGGCGTCCGAGGTGGGCTGGCTGCTGGAGGAGCTCCGGGTCAGCCTGTTCGCCCAGTCGCTGGGCACCGCGCAGAGCGTCTCGGCCAAGCGTGTCCGCACGGCCATCGCCGCTCTGGCCGCGCGCCGCGCCGACTAGAGTGGCCGCCATGGCTGACCCGTCGGAGCTCTACACCGTGGACGCCGAGGTCCGGGACGCCGTCCTGGGCACCGCCCCGGTCCTGCTGCACCTCCTCGAGGGCTACGTGGACGCCGGCCAGGTGGGCCGGCAGATCGCCCAGCACCTGCTGGCCACCGGGCAGCCGGAGGTGGTGGCCACGTTCGACCACGACGCCCTCCACGACTACCGCTCGCGGCGCCCCCAGCTCGTCTTCGACCAGAACACCTGGGTCGAGATGAGCGACCCCGACCTCGTCCTGTCGAAGCTGACCGACGCCACCGGGCGGGTCTACCTGCTGCTGAGCGGCCCCGAACCCGACATGGGCTGGCGCCGCGCCCTGGACGCCGTGCTCGCGCTCGCCGCCGACCTCGGCGTGACGGAGCTGGTCACGGCGCACGGGATCCCGATGGCCGTGCCGCACACCCGGCCCACCCTGATCACCGGGCACGCCACCGACCCGGCCCTGGTCGCCGAGAACCCCGTGTGGATCGACCGGGTGACCGTGCCGGGCAGCTTCTCCGCGACGCTGGAGTTCGTGGCGGGGGAGCGCGGCTTCACCGCCCGCGGCTTCGTCGCGCACGTCCCGCACTACCTCGCGCCGGGCACCTACGCGCCGGCCGCGCTGGCCGTCATCGAGCGGATCCGCGAGGCGACGGGCCTGCACCTGCCGCCCGGCGACCTGGCCACCCTGGCGATGGGCACGCTGGCGCAGCTGGAGGAGGAGGTCTCCTCCGACGGCGAGCTCGGACCGCTGGTCTCGGCGCTGGAGGAGCAGTACGACGAACTGGTCGCAGGCGGCGGCCGTTCGGTGCCGTCGGCGGACGAGATCGGCGCCGTCATCGAGCAGTTCCTGGCCGACCGCGACGACGAAGGGAACGCCGGTGGATCACATTGATCAGGTGCTGGAGCTCCTGGAGGTCAAGCGCATCGGGCCCGACGTCTTCGTCGGCGAGAACCCCGACACCCACCTGCAGCGCGTCTTCGGCGGGCAGGTCATGGGCCAGTCGCTGGCGGCGATGTACCACACGGTCGCCTCGGACCGGCTCGCGCACTCGCTGATGGGCTACTTCCTGCGCCCGGGCTCCACCGCGGCGCCGATCGAGTACGTCGTCACCCGCACCCGCGACGGCGGGTCGTTCTCCAGCCGCCGCGTCACCGCGTCCCAGGGCGGCCAGGACATCTTCGTGATGTCGGCGTCGTTCAAGGTGCCCGAGGAACAGGGGCTGGAGCACGCGCTCGCCCCGCTGCCCGACCTGGCGCCGCCGGAGGACTGCCCGTCGCTGGCGTCGGTGCTGGGGCGGCGTTCCCCGTGGACCGCCGAGATCTGGGAGCGGGAGTGGGCCGCGCTGGACGCCCGCTGGATCACCGACTCGCTGGGCTCCAGCAACGGCGAGCCCAGCCTTCAGATGTGGATCCGCTCGGTCGGCGCGCTGCCCGACGACCCGCGCGTGCACCAGATGGTGCTGGCCTACGCGTCCGACCTGACGCTGCTGCCGGTCAGCACGCTCACGCATCCGGAGGCGTTCGGCTCCCCGCGGCTGCAGATGGCCACCATCGACCACTCGATGTGGTTCCACCGGCCGATCCGCGCCGACGAGTGGGTGCTGTACGACCAGACCTCGCCCAACCTCAACAACGCGCTGGGGTTCTCGCGCGGCCGGCTCTTCGCCCAGGACGGGACGCTGGGGGCGAACGCGGTGCAGGAGGGGCTGATCCGCATCGGCGACGCCCGCCCCGCACCGGCCTGGTCTGAGCCCGCACCGCCGGCTTCGCGGCCGCGCCTCTCGTCGGTCCCGCCGGTCGATGGGCAGGCCCGACCCGAGCCCGCACCTGCCGGCCTCGCGCCCCCGGACGCACGAAGGCGGGGCCGGGACGAACCCGGCCCCGCCTCCACGGGGTGCCGCTCTCCTGCGTGCCCTGGCGCCGCCGCGCGTCAGGCCGCGATCTGGGTGTTGCGCAGCTTGGCGATCGCCTGCCGCTCGATCTGGCGGACGCGCTCGGCGGTGATGCCCCACACGCTCGCGATGTCGGCCAGCTTGGCCTGGCGGCCGTCCAGCAGGCCGTAGCGACGCCGGACGACGTCGGCGGACCGCTCGTCGAGGTTGCCCAGCATGTCGTCGAGCCGGGCGCGATCCTCGGCGTCCAGCACGACCTCGTCGGGGCCGGGCGTCGTGTCGCGGGCCAGCAGGTCGCCCAGCGCGGTGTCGCCGTCCTCCTCGACCGGGGCGTCCAGTGAGACGTGGTCGCGGGCCAGACGGAGCAGTTCGACGATCCGATCCTCCTCGAGGCCGAGCTCGTCGGCGATCTCGATGATCTCGGGCTCGCGGCCCAGCTTGCGCTCCAGGTTGCGGCGGGTCGCCGAGACCTGGTTGATCTGCTCGGCGACGTGCACGGGCAGCCGGACGATGCGGGACTGCTGCGCGATGCCGCGGCTGATGGACTGCCGGACCCACCAGGTGGCGTAGGTGGAGAACTTGAAGCCCTTGGTGTAGTCGAACTTCTCCACCGCGCGGATCAGGCCGGTGTTGCCCTCCTGGACCAGGTCCAGCAGCGGCATCTGCGAGCGGCCGTACTTGCGCGCCACGGAGACGACCAGGCGCAGGTTGGCGGTGATGAACTGCTTCATCGCGGCCTGGCCCTCCTCGGCGATGGTCTGCAGTTCCTCGGTGGACGCCTTGACGGCCTTGCGGCCGCCGCGCTCCTTGACGAGCAGGTTGCCGGCGAGGATGTTCTCGGCGTACAGCCCGGCCTCGATGCGCCGGGCGAGGAAGACCTCCTCCTCGGCGCTCAGGAGCGGGGTCTTGGCGATGCCGTCGAGGTACAGGCCGACGGAGTCCTTGCCGTCGATGCCTTCGGAAGAGCGAATGCGGTGTGCGCTGGAGATCATGCGGTCGTCCTTTCGATCGTCACCAGTACAACGCCTGATCGTCCGGATTTGTTCGCTGAGGGCCCGAACGGGCCTCAGGACGCCCCCGACCTCTCCAGATCAAGACTGTGGTCGTACGGGACACCCCTGCCCACGGGGGTGGACACCCGGGGTCTCACTCCCGGACGCCCACCTGGTCCAGCAGCCACGCCAGCTGGAAGGCCCGCTCGCGCCAGGCCTTGTAGCGTCCCGAGACGCCGCCGTGCCCGGCCACCATCTCCGTCTTGAGCAGGATGGGGCGCTCCGGCGGATTCGTCGCCGTCGTCTGCAGGCGCGCGGTCCACTTGGCGGGTTCGGTGACCTCGACGCGGGTGTCGTTGAGGCTCGTCGTGACGAGGATCGCCGGGTACGGGACCGGCGCCACGTTCTCGTAAGGGGAGTAGGCCTTCATCGCCGCGTAGATCGCGGGATCGGCGACCGGGTTGCCCCACTCCTCCCACTCCATCACCGTGAGCGGCAGTTCGGGGTTCAGGATGGTCGTCAACGGATCGACGAACGGGACGACCGCGTGGGCCGCCCGGAACAGGTCGGGTGCCAGGTTCAGCGCCGCGCCGATCAGCAGGCCGCCCGCGGAACCGCCCTCGGCCAGCAGCCGGTCGGGCGCGACGTAGCCCTGCTCGACGAGCAGCCGGCCGGCCGCGACGAAGTCGCTGAAGGTGTTGGCCTTGTGCTCGCCCTTGCCGCCCTCGTACCAGGGCCGCCCGAGCTCGCCGCCGCCGCGGACGTGCGCGATCGCGAAGACCAGGCCGCGGTCCAGCAGGCTCAGCCGGCTCATGGCGAAGTACGGCATGGTCGCCGACTCGTAGGCGCCGTAGCCGTACAGCAGGCCGGCCGCCGTTCCGTCGACGGGGGTGTCGCGGTGCCGCACCACCGACACCGGGACGCGGGTGCCGTCCGGCGCGGTGGCCCACAGCCGCTCGCTGACGTAGACCGACCGGTCGTAGGGGCCGCGCTGGGGGTGGTCGAGGACCGGGGTCTCCTTCAGCAGCCGGCGCTCGCCGGTGTCGAGGCGGTACTCCCACACCGACGGGGGGCTCACCAGCGACTCGTAGCCGAACCGGATCCGGTCGGTGTCGAAGTCGGGGGACTCCTCGGCGCCGACGTCGTACAGGTTCTCGTCGAACTCCAGCTCCACCGGATCGCCGAGGCGACCCTCGGCGTCCCGGGGGAGCAGCATGATGCCCGCCAGGCCGTCGGTGCGGTGCTCGACCACGACCGAACGCTCGTAGACCGTCACCCCGGTGAGGCGGCGACGCGGGTCCTCGGCCAGGACGGGCTCCCACTGCTCCGCCGACGTGGCGTCCAGCGGGGCGCGGCTAAGCGCGAACTGCGGCGCGCCGTCGTTGTGCAGGACCCACAGCCCGTCGGGGGCCACCTCGATGGAGTAGTCGACGCCCTGGCGGCGTGGGGCGACCACCCGCGGCGCCGCCGTCGGGTCGTCCGCCGGGAGCAGGGCCGCCTCGCTGGTGAGCTTGGAGGAGGCCTCGATGATGATCCAGCGATGATCGCGCGAGTCGTCCACGCCGATCCAGAACCGCTCGTCCGGCTCCTCCACCACCAGGGCGTCCGGCGTGGCCCCGCCGAGCTCGTGGCGCCACACCTGGTGCGGGCGCCAGGCGGCGTCCACGCGGGTGTAGAAGAACCAGTCGCGCCCGGCCCAGGCGCCGCCGGCGCCCACACCCGGCAGCGGGCCGTCGATCACCTCGCCGGTGGCGAGGTCGGCGAACCACAGGTCGTAGCGCTCGTCGCCGGCGACGTCGGTGGAGTAGGCCAGGCGGGTGCCGTCGGGGGACACCTGCGCGTGCCCCATCGAGAAGAAGTCGTGGCCCTCGGCGAGCGCCTGCACGTCCATGACCAGCTGCTCGCCCTCGGGCGGGGTGGTCACATCGGGGATGTCGTCGCGGGAGGTGGCGGGCACGCGGTACGTGCTGGGGTAGTCCAGACCCTCGGTGGTGCGGCTGTAGTACCAGAAGCTGCTGCCGTCGGTGTGCGTGACGTGGGTGGGGACCGACAGGTCGGTCTGCTTGGTGCGCGCCTTCAGGTCGCCGAACAGCGTCTCGGTGAGGGGGGCCAGATGCGCCGTCTCCTGCTCGGTGTAGGCGTTCTGGCCCTCCAGGAACGCGAGCAGATCGGGGTCGGTCTTGTCCGCCATCCAGTGGTACGGGTCCGCCACGGCGTCGCCGTGGACGGTGCGGATGTAGGGGCGCTCGGGCGCGCGGGGAGGCGTCAGCTTCGGTTCGGGCACGCGGGCCAGCCTAGCCGCGGACTCCGCACACCCGGGGACGGGGCGAACACGCGCGGGCGTCCATTTGGGTCCGGCACCTCGGCGTGGAAGAATGAACACGCGCCGACCGTTGACAACTCCCGGTTCGGCCACGCCCAGAAGCGGACGAGGAGAGGTCCCAAGTGACTCCACGAAGCAGCGCCTCGAGCGCGTCCACCCCCGCCAAGCCCGCCGCCGCGCGCAGCCGCGCGAAGGCGACCGAGGGGGAGGCCGTCGAGGCCACGCCGCGCACCACGCGCAAGGCGCCCGCGTCCAAGGCGGGCACCAAGGCACCCGCCGCCAAGCCCGCGACCCGCAGCCGCGCCGCCAAGGCCAAGCCTGAGCCCACCGTCGCCGAGGTGCTCGACGAGTCCGCCGTCCAGGAGGTCTCGTTCAAGCGCGAAGGCGACGACGTCGTGCTGACGGTCGGGGGCAAGAAGCGTTCGCTCGACGACGTGGACGAGAACGCCCTCGACCTGTCCGAGGCGGCCAAGGACGAGAAGAAGATCAACGAGGACGAGGGCTTCTCGCTCTCGGACGCCGACGACGCCGACGAGCCGGAGCAGCAGGTCATGGCGGCCGGTGCGACCGCCGACCCGGTGAAGGACTACCTCAAGCAGATCGGCAAGGTCGCGCTGCTGAACGCCGAGCAGGAGGTCACCCTCGCCAAGCGGATCGAGGCCGGCCTGTTCGCCGACGAGTCGATCACCGAGGGCAACGTCAAGACCAACGACGTCGACGACTACCTCTGGATCGCCGACGACGGCCGCCAGGCCAAGAACCACCTGTTGGAGGCCAACCTCCGCCTCGTGGTGTCCCTGGCCAAGCGCTACACCGGCCGCGGCATGCTGTTCCTGGACCTGATCCAGGAGGGCAACCTGGGCCTGATCCGCGCGGTGGAGAAGTTCGACTACACCAAGGGCTACAAGTTCTCGACGTACGCCACCTGGTGGATCAAGCAGGCCATCACCCGCGCCATGGCCGACCAGGCCCGCACGATCCGCATCCCGGTGCACATGGTCGAGGTCATCAACAAGCTCGCGCGCGTCCAGCGGCAGATGCTGCAGGACCTGGGCCGCGAGCCCACGCCCGAGGAGCTCGCCAAGGAGCTCGACATGACCGCCGAGAAGGTCGTGGAGGTGCAGAAGTACGGCCGCGAGCCGATCTCGCTGCACACCCCGCTCGGCGAGGACGGCGATTCCGAGTTCGGCGACCTCATCGAGGACTCCGAGGCGGTCGTCCCGGCCGAGGCCGTCAACTTCACGCTCCTGCAGGAGCAGTTGCACGACGTCCTGGACACCCTGTCCGAGCGCGAGGCCGGCGTGGTCTCCATGCGCTTCGGCCTGACCGACGGCCAGCCCAAGACGCTGGACGAGATCGGCAAGGTCTACGGCGTCACCCGCGAGCGGATCCGCCAGATCGAGTCCAAGACGATGAGCAAGCTGCGTCATCCCTCGCGCTCGCAGGTCCTGCGGGACTACCTCGACTGAGGTCACTGTCGCACACCGCGAACGGCGGCGCCCCGAACCGGGGTGCCGCCGTTCCCGCTTCCTGTGCCTGCGGATGCCCTCGGGCCGGCCGCGCCCGGCAGCGCGACGTGACCTGAACGGCGCTCGTAGGCAAACGATTACTTGTTGCCAGCGGGGCTATTGACCCCACGCGAGCCAGTTGCTTAGATGCTCGACGTCGATAGGTAATCGTTTGCCTAGGGGCAGGGTCGCTCGCCGGAGACCGGCCGCTGCTTTCCGCTACACGTTCGAGGAGGTAGCTCGTGGCCAGGTATCCCACGCTGAAAGACGTTGCGCTGCGCGCCGGCACCTCGGCGGCCACGGTCTCCTACGTCCTGAACGGAGCCGAAGGCCGCTACGTGAGTCCTGAGATGAGGGAGCGGGTCCTGGCCGCCGTCGAGGCGGTGGGGTACATCAAGAGCTCTCCCGCGAGCAGCCTTCATGGCAAGCGGCGCGGGGTGATCGCCTTGCTGGTTCCCCAGTTCTCCAACGCCTACTTCACCCAACTGATGGTGGCGATCGAGTCGGTCGTCGAGCGGGAGGGCTACCTCCTGTCGATCTGCAACACCTTCGACGATCCCGAACGGGAACGCGACATCATCGTCAAGATGGCGGCCCAGCGGGTCGACGGGTACATCGTCATCCCCACGGTGGCCGCCGCCCGCAACACCGCCCCGATCCGCAAGCTCGACGTGCCCTTGGTGCTGGTGGACCGGCCCATCACCGGGGTGGAGGACGCCGCGCCGCAGATCACCCCCGACAACTTCGGCAGCGGATTCCAGTTGGGACGCCACCTCGGGGAAGCCGGGCACCGCCGGGCGGCGTACCTCGGCTGGGTGTCCGGCTTCGACGCCCTCGATGACCGGCGCCGCGGCTTCTGGGAAGGCCTGCGCGCGGCGGCGGACTCTCCGGTCGACGAGGTCTCCTACGCCGGGGAGTTCTCCCTCCGGGCCGGCTACGACCTAGCAGCCCGGGCGCTCCATGAGCATCCCGACCTGACAGCCCTGTGCATGGGCTTCAACGTCCCGGCGCGCGGGAGCGTCAACTATCTGGCCGAGCAGGGCATCGTCCCCGGCCGCGACCTGTCCGTCGTCCTCATCGGTGCACCCGACTGGGCCATGACGGGACAGAACGACTTCACGCTCGTCGATCTCCTCCCCGAGGAGATCGGTCGTCGAGCGGCGGAAGAACTCCTCCTCGAACTGTCCGCCTCCAACGCAGGACGCGGCCGAACCGTCGTGGAGGGCCGACTCCGGGTCGGCACATCGGTAACCAACCTGACAGGCTCTGAGGAGACAAGAAGATGAAGAGAATGGTGAAGCTCGCCGCGGTCGTGGCCGCCGCAGCGCTGGCGCTGACCGGCTGCTCGGGCAACGGTGCTGGCTCTCCCGGCGGCGGTGCGGGAACGGACTACCCCAAGCGCGACATCGGGGTGACCGTCCCGTTCAACGCCGGCGGCTCGACCGACCTCACCGCCCGCACGGTCGGCGAGGCGATGGGGACCTCGCTCAAGACGAAGGTGATGGTCACCAACACCCCGGGTGCCGGTGGGAGCGTCGGAACCCAGACCGTGATGAACGCGAAGAACGATGGCTACTCGATCCTGGCCGATGGCATGCTCGCCTTCACCTCGATGCCCGTCATGGGCACGCTGACGACCATGCCGAAGGACTGGGACTTCTGGCTGGCCACCTTCACTCCCAACGTGATCGCCGTGCAGAAGGACTCGCCCTACCAGACGCTGGACGACCTCATCCAGGCCATGAAGGACAAGCCGGGCCAGGTGAGCATCGGTACCGCCGGACCGGGGAGCGCGGGCCACATCGCCGCGGAGCTCTTCACCGGTGCGGCGGGCACCAAGTACCGCCATGCCCCCTACAACGGAGGCAACCCGGCGATCGTCGCAACGCTCTCCAAGGAGGTGGATGCCACCACCCAGCTCCTGGTCGAGATGCAGGACATGCTGGTCGCGGGGGACCTCCGCGGGCTGGCCACCTTCGCCGCAGAGGACATCAAGCTCGACAACGGCATCGTGATCCCCACGATGTCCAAGGCACTGCCCAGCACGGCCTCGATCCTTCCGATGGGGGAGACCACCGGGTTCGCAGTGCAGAAGGGGCTCGATGAGCAGATCCTGGCCAAGCTCGACGCGGGCTTCGCCGAGGCGATGAAGGACCAGAAGGTCCTGGACTTCTGCAAGACCAAGGGCATGACCCCGGTCACGATCGGCCGTTCGGAGTCGCAGGCCTACGTCGCGAAGCTGCAGTCGGTCGTCGCCTGGACCCTCCAGGACGCCGGCGTCGCCGCCAAGTCGCCCGACGAGTTCCAGATCCCGCGTCCGTGAGTCCCCTCGGTGGCCGGGACGCAAGTCCCGGCCACCGAGCCGCCCCTCCAGGAGGATCCCCATGGAAACAACCCGGAACCGCAGGCTGAACTTTCTCAGCTCGATCGTGCTGATCGCCCTCTCGGTGGCGATCACGGTCGGCAGCATCTACATCCTCACCGCCAGCCGTGCGTCCTTCATCGCCTCCCCGGGCCTCATGCCGCTGATGCTCGGCCTCGCGCTGCTCGGGATGTCACTGGCGCTGTTCGTGCAGAGCCTCCGGGACGGAGGCGTCCCCGCGCGGGTCGCTGAGTCGCGCGCATGGTTCGCGGAGATCGCCGCCGCCCCTGGCGCCAGGACCACCGTCATCGGCCTCGCGATCATGGCGCTCTACGCCTTCGTGCTGATGCCGTTCCTGCCGTTCTGGGCGGCGTCCCTGATCTTCATGATCGGGATGCTGGCCTTCCTGCGGGCCGCTCGCTGGTGGGTGATTCTGATCCTGTCGGTCGGCGTCGTGGGCCTGGTCTACCTCATCTTTCAGATCCTCTTCCGCGTTCCGCTCCCGTAAGGCAGATCGAGATGAACCCCTCCTACTTCCTGGACGCGTTGGGAACGGTCTTCGACCCGATCAACATCCTCGTCCTGCTGTTGTCCACCTTCATCGGGCTGGTCATGGGCATGCTGCCCGGCCTGTCCGCCACCATGGCGATCGCCCTGCTGACGGGCCTCACCTTCGGCCTGCCGACCCAGACCGCCCTGATCTCGCTGCTGGCGATCTACGTCGGGTCGATCTCCGGGGGCGCCCAGACGGCCATCCTGCTGAACATCCCCGGCACCCCCGCGTCCGCGGCCACCGCGGTGGATGGTTTCCCCCTCGCCAAACAGGGCAAGGCCGGCTACGCCATCCTGCTGGCGACCACGTCCTCGATGCTCGGCACGTTGATCAGCGTGGTCTTCCTGCTCACTCTGACACCCCTGCTCTCGCAACTGGCGCTCCAGTTCGGCGCCTGGGAGTTCTTCCTGCTCGCGTGCTTCGGCGTGGCCATCTGCGGAATGCTCACCTCCAAGGGCAACGCTCTGCGCGGCTGGATCTCGGGCTTCCTGGGCCTCTTCGTGGCCCAGATCGGGCTCGACAGCATCGACTCATTCCCCCGGTTCTCCTTCGGCAACGTGAACCTGATGGCGGGCATTCAGTTGATCCCGGTGATGATCGGGCTCTTCGGGTTCCCGGAGATCGTCAAGGCATTCCGCCCGGAGGAGCAGTCCATCATCCGGGTCGCCGGAATCAAGATGGGCGAGGCCATGGCCACCATGCGGCGGAACTGGCTGCCCGTGCTGCGTTCCTCCGTCATCGGCACCGGAGTGGGGATCATCCCGGGGGTCGGCGAGGACGTCGGTGGCTGGCTGTCGTACGCGGCCAGCAAGTCCGCCGGCAAGGACCCGGACTCGTTCGGCAAGGGCAATCCCACCGGCGTGATCTCGGCCGAATCGGGTAACAACGCCTGCATCGGCGGCGCGATCATCCCCATCCTCTCGCTCGCCGTTCCGGGATCCGCCCCTGCCGCGGTGCTCCTGGCCGCCTTCCTGATGCACGGGTACCGGCCCGGCCCGCTGCTGGCCAAGCAAGCCCCCGAGTTCGTGGTCCAGGTGTCGATTTACCTCGCCATCGCCGCCCTGGCGATGTGGGGGCTGGCGCTCATCCTCATGCGCTTCACGGTGCACATCCTGCGCCTCCGCAAGCAGGTGCTGATGCCGATCATCTTCGTGCTCTGCGCGATCGGGTCCTACCTGATCAACTACTCCCTGTTCGACGTGGCGATGATGTTCGTCTTCGGGTTGATCGGCTACTTCATGTACGAGTTCGGCTTCCCGGCGGCGCCGTTCCTGCTCGGCGTGATCCTCGGGCCGATGGCCGACAGCAACCTCCGTCGGGGGCTCATCCTCAGCGACGGCAGTCTCATGCCGATGTTCACCCGTCCCATATCGCTGGTCTTCATCGTGCTCATCGCCTTGGTGCTGGCCACCCAACTGGGGTTCTTCACGAGGCGTTCCTCCTCCAAGAAAGCGAAGGTCTCCTAATGGCTGACATCGGCGTGGGAATCGTCGGAACCGGGTTCATCGCAGAGATCCACGTGGCGGCGTTGCGCCGCGTGGCGCGTCACAACGTCCAGGTGGTCGCCTGTGCGTCGCCCGACAGTGCCGCGTTCGCGGCGCGGCACGGGATCCCCGTCCATCACCCAGACTTCGAGGCCCTGCTCGCCGACGAATCGGTGGACGTGATCGACATCTGCACTCCGCCCGCCCTGCACGCGGGCATGGTCCGTCGCGCCCTCGAGGCGGGCAAGCACGTGATCTGTGAGAAGCCGTTCACGGGGTTCTTCGATGTGGGGGAGCGAGGGGCCGACGGGTTCGACCGCCAGGAGATGTACGACGTTGTGATGGCGGAGATGGACGAACTGCGCGATGCGGTACGCCGCAGTGGCCTGGTCTTCGGATACGCCGAGAACTACATCTACGCCCCCGCGGTGCAGAAGAGCCGCGAGCTCATCCAGGCCGCCGGCTCGAAGGTGCTCCTGATCCGCGGAGAGGAGTCGCACAGCGGCTCGCACGCACCCCACGCGGCCCAGTGGCGGGCCAACGGGGGCGGATCCCTCATCAGGCAGGGCTGCCACCCGCTCTCGGCGATCCTGTACCTCAAGCAGGCCGAGGCGCAGGCGCGGGGCACGACCGTCGCGGTGGCGTCGGTCCTGGGTGAGCAGGCCACGTTGAGCAATCTGCTCACGGAGCGGGAGCGTCGCCACATTGCAGCCCGCCCCTTCGACGTCGAGGACTCAGCCACCCTGCTGCTGACCTTCGACGACGGAACCCGCGGCATCGTCAACGCCTGCGACATGGTCGTGGGGGGAGTTCGCAACGAGGTCGAGGTGTTCACCAACGAGAGCGTGCATCTGTGCCAGATCTCTCAGAACGACGCCATGCGGGTCTTCCACATCGAGGAGCCGCGGGGGATCCACCTCACTGAGAAGGTCGAAACCACCGCGGGCTGGCAGGACGTCCAACTCGAGGAGCTCGTCATGCGCGGCTACGTGGGGGAGATGGAGGACTTCGTGGAATGCGTCGCCAACGGCGGCACGCCGCAGTCCGACATCGAACTCGCCTACGCGACCACCCAGGTCCTCTATGCGGGCTACCTGTCCGCGTCGACCGACCGTCGGGTGCACCTGCAGGACCGCGCCGACACGCGGGTGCCGTGAACCGTGCTCACAGGGGCGTCGGGGGGCCCGCCTTCGGCGACCGTCCTCGAGGCGCCGACGTTCGAGCGGATGCGGGCGGTGAACCCGCTCGCCGGTGTCGGGTTCAGCTGACGAGGGCCCGCCTGAACGCGTCCCGCAGCCGGTCGGAGAACAGCACGAAGCGCACCTCGTCGATCCCCGGCATCGGGTGGCCGCGGACGGCCGCCACCGCGATGCGGGCGACCTCGTCGGCGTCCCAGCCGTAGACCCCGGCGCTGACGGCCGGGAACGCGACGCTGCGGGCGCCGAGCTCGACCGCCCCGTCGAGGGAGCGGGTGAAGCAGGACGCCAGGAGCGCCGGGTCGGTCTGGCCCGCGTGCGCGTTCGGGCCGACGGTGTGGATCACCCAGCGCGCGGGCAGGTCGAAGCCCGGCGTCGCGACGGCGTCGCCCACCGGAAGCCCGTCGGGCAGGGTGGTCGCACGCAGTTCGCGGCAGGCGGCGAGCAGGCGCGGCCCCGCGGCCGCATGAATGGCGCCGTCGACGCCACCGCCGCCCAGCAGCGAGGAATTGGCGGCGTTCACGATCGCGTCGACGGCTTCGCGGGTCAGGTCGCCCCGGTGGCAGGTGATGCGGGTCATGCCCCCATCCTGCCGCGGTGTGCCGGCGGACGGTACGCCGCGTAGGGTCGGGGCCATGAGCACCGTCCCCGTCTCCGTCCTCGACCTGGCGGGAGTCGCCGCCGGGTCCACCACCTCCGACGCGTTGACCGCCACCGTCGAGCTCGCCCAGGCCGCCGACCGGCTGGGGGCTCACCGGTTCTGGGTCGCCGAGCACCACAACATGGCGGCCGTCGCGGCGACCAACCCGCCCGTGCTCATCGCCGCGGTCGCCGCCCGCACGAACCGGATCCGGGTCGGCTCCGGGGGCGTTATGCTGCCCAACCACTCGCCCTACGTGGTCGCGGAGCAGTTCGCCATGCTCGAGGCGCTGTATCCCGGCCGCATCGACCTGGGCATCGGGCGCGCGCCGGGCGCGGACCCGATCACGTCCTGGGCGCTGCGGCGCACCCAGGAGGGCCTGGGGCACGAGGAGTTCACCGAGCACGTCCGGCTCGTGGACGCCTGGCTGAGCCCTGCGGGCGTCCGGGCCGGGATGGGGCACACCCTGCGGGCGACGCCGGCGGCGGCCAGCTACCCGGAGATCTGGCTGCTGGGGTCCTCGGACTACTCCGCGCGCCTCGCGGCGCAGTTGGGGATGAGCTTCGCCTACGCGGGCCACTTCGGTCAGCTCGACCCCGCCGACGTCATCGGGCTGTACCGCAGCGGCTTCCGCCCCAGCCCCACCCTCGCCGAGCCCCGCAGCATGCTGTGCACCTCCGCGCTGGTGGGTGCCACCCCGGAGGAGGCGCGCTTCCTGGCGGGCCCGTCCTCGGTGCAATGGCTCAACCTGCGCCGCGACGTCCGCGAACCCATCCCGTCGCCGGCCGAGGCGGAGCGCAGGCTCGCCGAGCTGGGCGACATGGAGGTCGGCGGCACCAAGGTCGTCGGGACACCGGAGGAGGTCCGCGAGCGGCTGGCGTCCATGGTGGCCGCCAGCGGCGCGGACGAGCTGATGATCGTCACGACGGCCTTCGACGTCACCACCCGGATCGAGACCCTGGCGGCTGTGCTGGAGTGAGCGGGGTCGCCCGTCTCGCGGGCGCCCACTGTGCACCGCGTGGACCCGGTTCGGCCCCGGGAGGGAGCCTCGGGCGGGTGGATGAAAGACGGTGGATGAAAGAAAGACGGTGGGCCCCGGCTGAGTGCCGGGGCCCACCGTCGTGGCGTGAAGGGTGGTGGGTCAGTTCAGACGATCCGTCTCGTCCTGGATCTTGAGGGCGACCTGCTGCAGCTTGTCCTGGTGGGCCCGCGCGTGATGGGCACAGAACAGGAGCTCGCCGCCGGACGGCAGGGTGACCCGCAGGTAGGCCTGCGCGCCGCAGCGATCGCAGCGGTCCGCGGCGGTGAGCGAGTCCATCACCGAAGTGCTCATGGGCGGTCCTTTCCGAGTTCGACCGGTGTCATCGACTAGAACGCCGACACCCCGACCTTTGTTCCCTTGCTCCGAAGTTACAGGAGCGGAACAACCGTGGGGGGATGTGGCCGCGCGGTGTCACCGGATCGTCACCTTCGCCGGAGCGGTGCGACCGGGATCGTCGGCTGGTGACAGTAGGCTGCACGGGTGACTTCGACCGCCGCCGCCAAGACTGAGAACCGGGACTACGAGGCCCGCCACCTCCTCGTCCTCGAAGGCCTGGAGGCCGTCCGCAAGCGCCCCGCCATGTACATCGGCTCCACCGACACCCGGGGCCTCATGCACTGCATGTGGGAGATCATCGACAACGCGGTGGACGAGGCGCTGGCCGGCTTCGGCTCCGCCATCACCGTGATCCTGCACGCCGACGGTTCGGTCCAGGTCGACGACCAGGCGCGCGGCATGCCGGTCGACATCGAACCCCGCACCGGCCTGTCGGGCGTCGAGGTGATCTTCACCAAGCTGCACGCCGGCGGCAAGTTCGGCGGCGGCTCCTACAACGCCACCGGCGGCCTGCACGGCGTCGGCGCGTCCGTGGTGAACGCCCTGAGCTCGCGGCTCGACGTCGAGATCGACCGCAACGGCTTCACGTGGGCGATGTCGTTCCGTCGCGGCGTCCCGGGCGTGTTCGACGGCGAGGGCCCCGAGGCGTCCTTCACCCCCGACAACGCCCTGCGCAAGATCGGCAAGGTTCGCAAGGGCGTGACCGGTTCGCGGGTGCGGTACTGGCCCGACCGGCAGATCTTCCTCAAGGACGCCAAACTGTCCGGCACCCAGTTGGCCGCCCGCGCGCGGCAGACGTCGTTCCTCGTGCCCGGCCTGGCGATCACCGTCGACGACCGGCGCATCGCGGGCGAGGAGCACACCGAGACGCATCTGCACGAGGGCGGCATCTCCGAGTTCGCCGACTACCTCACCGAGGGCACCCCGGTCACCGACGTGCTGCGGCTGCAGGGTTCCGACCGGTTCACCGAGACCGTCCCGATGCTGGACGCTGCGGGCGCCATGACCCCGACCGACGTCGAGCGCGACCTCGACGTCGACATCGCGCTGCGGTGGGCGGGCGGCTACGACGCCAAGGTCGTCTCGTTCGTCAACATCATCGCCACCCCGAAGGGCGGCACGCACGTGCAGGGCTTCGAGCGGGGCCTGGTCCGGGCGTTCGGCAGGGCGCTGGACGGCAGCCGGCTGCTGAAGTCCGGCGAGGAGGTGACCAAGGAGGACATCCTCGAGGGGCTGACGGCCGTGGTGACGGTGCGGCTGGCCGAGCCGCAGTTCGAGGGCCAGACCAAGGAGGTGCTGGGCACGCCGCCGGTGACGCGGCTCGTCACGCGCATCGTGGAGACCGAGCTCAGCGAGTTCCTGACCAGCCAGAAGGCGGCGCTGCGCCCGCAGGCCCGCGCGGTGCTGGAGAAGGCCGTCGCGGCGTCCCGGACGCGCGTGGCGGCCCGCATCCACAAGGAGAACCAGCGCCGCAAGACCGCGCTGGAGTCCAGCACGCTGCCGACCAAGCTGGCCGACTGCCGCAGCTCCGATCAGAGCCGCAGCGAGTTGTTCATCGTCGAGGGCGACTCGGCGATGGGGACGGCGAAGCTGGCCCGTAACTCGGAGTTCCAGGCGCTGCTGCCGATCCGCGGCAAGATCCTCAACGTGCAGAAGGCCTCGGTCGCCGACATGCTCAAGAACGCCGAGTGCGCCGCCATCCTGCAGGTGGTGGGCGCCGGGTCGGGCAAGACCTGCGACCCGGACCAGAGCCGCTACGGCAAGATCATCTTCATGGCGGACGCCGACTCCGACGGCGCGCACATCCGCACGCTGCTGACGACGCTGTTCTTCACCTACATGCGCCCGATGATCGAGGCGGGACGCGTCTACACCGCCGTCCCGCCGCTGCACCGCTTCGAGCTGACCAAGCCGAAGAAGGGCCAGGACAAGTACATCTACACGTACTCCGAGACCGAGTACCACCGCAAGCTCGCCGAGCTGACCAAGCGGGGCGTCGGTTTCAAGGAGCCGCAGCGGTACAAGGGCCTGGGCGAGATGGACGCCGACCAGCTCAAGGAGACCACGATGGACCCCCGGCACCGGCAGCTGCGCCGGATCACCGTGGAGCAGGGGGAGTCCCTGGAACAGGCGCGCGCCACGTTCGAGAAGCTGATGGGCAACGACGTGGCCCCACGCAAGGAATTCATCGTCGAGGGCGCTTTCGCCCTGGATGCCGAACGGATCGATGCCTAGGCAGGAGCAGACCATGACGCAGGACCTCACCTCATCCCGGCCGCGTCCCCCCGAGGGGTTCGCCGACCTGATCGCTGCGAACAGGCGTTACTCGATCTCGTTCCCGCACGGCTTCGACGGCATCGCGCACGCGGGCGTCCTGATCCTGACGTGCATGGACTCCCGGCTGGAGCCGCTGGAGATGTTCGGGCTGTTCCTGGGCGAGGCGAAGATCCTGCGCACCGCCGGGGGACGCCTCACCGACGCGGGCCTGGCGGCCATGGTGATGGGCGTGCACAAGCTGCGCGTCAACCGGATCCTGATCGTGCCGCACACCTCCTGCGCCGCCGCCTCCAAGACCGAGGAGGAGATGCGCGCCACGATCGAGGAGATCGCCGGCGTCGAGGTGGGCGACTTCCGCTTCGGGGTCGATCCCGATCAGTTGGGCCGGCTCCGCGAGGACGTCGACGCCGTCCGCGCGCATCCACTGATCGGCCCGTTCGCCGAGGTCGGCGGCTTCCTGTACAACGTCGAGACCGGCCAGGTCGAGCAGATCTGCTGATGGCCGGGTCCAGCGTCGTCGTCGTCGGGGCGTCGGGCTACCTGGGGCGCCACCTCGTGGCGGAGTTCGCGGCGCGCGGCGACCGGGTCTGCGCCGTGGTGCGCGACCGGCGCCGCGCCGAGGCGCCCGGGGCGCACGGCGCGCCCGCGCTGGCCGGCCTGCCCGTGCGGTGGCGCGAGGTCGACGTGGCCGACCCGGCCGCCCCGCTGGGCCTGGCGCCCGGCGACCGGGTGGTCTCGGCTCTCGGCGTCACCCGGCAGAAGGCGACGCCCTGGGAGATCGACCTGCGCGCCAACCTGCGCGTGCTGGACGCCGCCGAGCGCGCGGGCGCGTCCTCGTTCAGCTACGTGGGCGCCCTCGGCATGGACGCCCGCACCTCCGACCTGCTGCGCGCCAAGGCCACCTTCGCCGCCGCGCTGCGCCGCGCCGACCTGACCGGGCACGTGATCGACCCGTCGGGCTACTTCAGCGATCTGGGCTGGTTCGTCGACATGGCCCGGCGCGGCCGGGTCCTGCTGGTCGGCGACGGTTCCGCCCGGCTCAACCCGATCCACGGCGCCGACCTGGCCGCCTTCATCGCGGACCGGGTCGCCGGTCCGGCGGGACGCTGGGAGGTCGGCGGGCCCGACACGCTCAGCTACCGCGAGATCGGTGCGCTGGCCTGCGCCGCCGTGGGGCGCCCGCCCGCCTTCTGGGAGCTGAACGATCGGGTCTGTGGCGCCCTCCAGTGGACGGCCGACCGCCTGGGTCGGCGCACGGGTGAGTTGGCCCGGTTCTTCCTGGCCGGCCTGCGCACCGACGCGGTGGGCGAGGCCACCGGCGTCCACCACCTGGCCGACCACTTCGCCCGGCTCGCGGCCCAGAAGGGCTAGTCGGGCCGGGCGGACTGCTTCCCGCCGACCATCTCTGCGGCGCGCAGCCTGGCCGCTTGCCGCGCCGCGTGCCCGGCTTTCCGCGCAGCCCGCCGGGGCGGCTACCCGTGGCTCCGCGTCGAGATCGCCACGACGGGCTGGGGGAGCGGCGTCCCCGATCCGTCGCGTCGCCCGGTGGCCGGGGGCAGGTCGACCGGGCTGCCGGACGCCGCCGCGGCGATGGCCGGGGCGGGGCCGACCCAGGCCAGCGTGAGGGCGTCCTCGCCCTTGAGGAACCGGTGACAACGGACGCCGCCGGTGGCGCGCCCCTTGCCCGGGTACTCCTCGAATCCGGTCACCTTCACCAGGCCCACCTCGGTGCCCGGGAGCGCGTCGGAGGAGCCCGACACGGTGACCACGACGGCGTCCGCCTCGGGGGTCGCGCCGAAGAAGACCGCCCGCGTGCCCGGGGCGAGCTTGATGCCGGCCACGCCGCCGCCCGAGCGGCCCTGCGGCCGCACCGCGGCGGCCGGGAAGTGCAGCAACTGGGCGTCGCTGCTCACGAACACCAGCTCATCGGTCTCGTCGCGCAGTTCGAGCGCGCCCACGACCTCGTCGCCCGGCTCGAGCCGGATGACCTCCCAGGAGTCGCGACCCAGCAGTTCGGGCACGACGCGCTTCACGACGCCGCGGGCCGTCCCCAGCGCCCAGCCGGTCGTGGCCTCGGTCAGCGTGGTCAACGCCAGGATGCGCTCGCCCTTGCCCAGGTCCAGCAGCTCGGCGGCGCGCGAACCGCCCTTCAGGTTGGGGGCGTCCGCGGTGAGCGCCACGCTGGGCAGCTCGATCGCGTGCGCGCGCAGCACCCGACCCGCGGAGGTCAGCACCCCGTACTCGCCGCGCGCGGTCGTGCGGACCGCCGAGACGATCACGTCGTGCTGGGCGCGCCGGCCGTCGGCGGGGATCGGCTCGTCGGTGTCGGCGCGGGCCAGCAGCCCCGCCGAGCTGAGCATGACCACGCAGGGGTCGTCGGCGATCTCCAGCGGTGCGGCGGTGGTGACCGGGGCGCCGCCGCCGGCCAGCAGCACCGTGCGGCGCGGCGTCCCGTAGGTGCGCGCCACGGCGTCCAGTTCCTTGGCCACGAGGGCGCGCAGCTGGGCGTCGTCGTCGATGATGGCCAGCAGCGCGTCGATCCGGTCGCGCAGGTCGTCCCGCTCGGACTCCAGCTCGATCCGGCTGAACTTGGTCAGCCGCCGCAGCTGCAGGTCGAGGATGTAGTTCGCCTGCGCCTCCGACAGTTCGAAGACCTCGATGAGCTTCGCGCGGGCCGAGGCGACGTCGTCCGAGCCGCGGATGATGGCGATCACGTCGTCGATGTCGGCGATCGCGATCAGCAGGCCCTCGACCAGGTGCAGCCGCTCGGACGCCTTGCGGTGCTGGAACCGGGTGCGGCGCAGCGTGACCGACATCCGGTGGTCGGCGTAGACGACCAGCGCGTCGCGCAGCGACAGCGTCTGGGGCTGGCCCTCGACGAGGGCGACCATGTTGATGCCGAAGCTGTCCTCCAGCTTGGTCATCTTGTAGAGCTGCTCGAGCATCGCGTCGGGGTTGATGCCGTTCTTGACCTCGATGACGAGCCGGGTGCCGTTGGCCAGGTCGGTGAGGTCCTTGATGTCGGCGATGCCGGAGAGCTTCTTGTTCTGCACCAGCGTCTTGATCTGGTCCATGATCTTCTCCGGGCCGACCATGTAGGGCAGCTCGGTGACGACGATGCCCTTACGGCGGGGCGACGTCTGCTCGATGCGGGCGGTGGCGCGGATCTTGAAGGAGCCGCGGCCGGTGCGGTAGGCGTCCCCGATGCCGTCGAGCCCGACGATCTTGCCGCCGGTGGGCAGGTCGGGGCCGGGCACGAAGCGCATGAGCTCGGCCACGTCGGCGTCCGGGTGCTTGAGCAGGTGCTTGACCGCCTGGATGCACTCGACGAGGTTGTGCGGCGGGATGTTGGTGGCCATACCGACGGCGATGCCGGTGGAGCCGTTGACGAGCAGGTTCGGGAACGCGGCCGGCAGCACGACGGGCTCGTTCATCTTGCCGTCGTAGTTGGGGCGGAAGTCGACCGTCTCCTGGTCGAGCTCGTCGGTCATCGCGAGTGCCGCAGGCGCCATCCGGCACTCGGTGTAGCGCATGGCGGCGGGGCCGGAGTCGAGCGAGCCGAAGTTCCCGTGGCCGTCGACGACCGGGAGCCGCATCGCGAAGTCCTGCCCCAGCCGCACCAGGGCGTCGTAGATGGCGGTGTCGCCGTGCGGGTGCAGCTTGCCCATCACGTCGCCGACGACGCGGGCGCACTTCACGTGCGGACGGTCGGGCTTCACGCCCATCTCGTCCATCGAGTAGAGGATGCGGCGCTGGACGGGTTTGAGCCCGTCGCGCGCGTCCGGGATGGCGCGGGCGTAGATCACCGAATAGGCGTACTCGAGGAAGCTGGTCTCCATCTCCTCGGTGACGTCGATGTCGGTGATGAGCTCCTGCGCATCGTCGTCCACCGGCGGCTTCGCTACCACACGTCCCCCATATCCCTGATTACCACCCGCCATTGTGGCGGTTCGCCCCCGCGCGCTCTCCTCGCCACTCCGAGGCCCGCTCAGTTCCGGCTGAGGTACCGATCGAGCACGCGGCGCAGGCCGCGGCCGTCCGGGGCGCGGAAGACCGGGATGTCACGGGGGTGCTCGGAGCTGACCTCGAGCGGCTCCATCGTGCCATGCGCCAGGAACTGCTCCGCCGGCGTGAGCTGCCGGATCGCGATCGCCGTCACGTGGTCGGGGTGGGACGCCGCGAAGTCGCCGTAGATGTCGGGGTCGTGCTGGCCGTCGTCGCCCACCAGCAGCCAGCTGATGTGCGGGTAGTCGATCGAGAGCTGCAGCAGGGCGCCGCGCTTGTGCTCGGGACCGGACCGGAACCAGCCGGTGTTCGTGGGTCCCCAGTCGGTCAGCAGCATCGCGCCGCGCGGGTAGCGGTGCCGCCGCATGAAACGCGTCAGGAAGCCGTGGGTGTTCCACGCGCCGGTCGAGAGGTAGAACACGGGGGCACCCGGACGCCGCGCGAGGACGTCGTCGAGGAACACGGCCATCCCGGGCACGGCCTGGCGGGCCTCCTCCCGGCGGAAGAACGAGTTCCAGGCGGAGATGAACAGGCGGGGCACCATCGTGGTGAGGATGGTGTCGTCGATGTCGGAGACCACCCCGAACCTCTGGTCGGCGTCCACGATCTGAGCCTCGAAGCCGACCGGCTCCGACGAGGTCGTCTCCACCGTGCCATCCCGCCAGCCCGGAGCCAGGTCGTGGTCCCGGACGCGGTGGTCGATGTAGCCGCCCCGGTCCGACGTGCCGGTCACGACGGTGTCGCCCAGATGGATCTCGTAGCGGGCGTGGACGCAGGGGGTGGTCAGGAAGTTGCGCCAGCCCCGCCGCCGCAGGAACTCCTCGGCGGCCTTGCCCAGCTGGGTGTCGTCGAAGGTGGGGGAGAGCACCACGCGGCCCAGGACGCGGACGAACGTGTCGTCGCCGTAGGCCGTGTACGGGATGACCCGCTCCTGCCAACCGAGCAGCCGGAAGAGCCGTTCGACGCGGCGGTCGACGAACAGTTCCCAGCGGGCGGCGATGAACGGCCGTTTGCTCATGGTGCACAACGGTAACGGTTTTTCGCCCGGATCCCCGCTCATGGGACAATGGCGCAATGACCAGACTCCCGCTCGACCTGAGCGCCGCGATCGTCTCCTCGGGCTACTTCCCGGAGTTCGTCGCGGCGACGGTCATGCAGGCGGTGGACGGTGAGGACGTGATCGCCTCCCTCGTCCATCACGAGGCGACGTTCAACGCCCACGAGCTCCACCGGCACATCACCGTGCTGGTGCTGACGCCGACGCGCTTCATCGTCGCCCACACCGACGACGGCGACAACCCGTCGCAGCCGCAGGCGCTCACCACCACCGAGGCCGTGGCGCTGCGCCGGCTGAAGTCGGTCGCCCTGACCCAGGTGGCGGCGAACCCGGAGCGGTTCGGCCGCGGTGCGCGCACCATCGCCGAGGCGTGGCTGGTGGTCAACTGGGGCGCCATCCGCCGGGTCGAGATCGAACCGGCCGGCTGCAACGACCCCAACTGCGACGCCGACCACGGCTTCACCGCCCAGGACCTGGCCGACGATCTCACGGTGCGGATGAGCGTCGCCGCCGACGGCGAGGACGCCGTGCTGAACCTCATCACGTTCGCCTCCAAGCTGCAGCGCGTGGCCGGTCTATGACCGAGGTGCTCGCCGCCGCGCCGATCGTCCCGACGTACGGGGCCGGCGCGCTCTCCGACGTGGTGCCGTCGATGGCCGCGTCCCTGGGGCTGCCCGGCTGGACCGACGTCCTGGGCCTGCCGGAGGCGCCCCGCTGGGTGTTGATGCTGGTCGACGGCCTGGGCGACCTCAACCTGGCCGCCGCCGCGGCGGACGCCCCGTTCCTCACGTCCCTGCGCGAGACGGGCGGGGCGCTGACCGCCGGCGTCCCCAGCACGACCGCCACCAGCATCACCAGCCTCGGCACCGGGCTCACCCCCGGCCAGCACGGCATGGTCGGCTACTCGTTCCGCAACCCGGTGGACGGCGGCCTGCTCAACGCGCTGGCCTGGCAGGACGGGCTGTCGGCCTACGACGTCCAGCCGCGCCTCACCGCCTTCGAGCGCCTGGCGCGCGCGGGCGTCGCGCTCACGACGGTGAGCCCGGCGCGGTTCGCGGGCACCGGCCTCACCGAGGCAGCACTGCGCGGCGCGCGGTTCCAGCCGGTGCCCGACGAGAGCGACCACGCGGCCCGCATCGGCTGGACCGCCGACGCCGCGGCGTCCGGCCAGCGGTCGCTGGTCTACCTGTACGAGCGGTCCCTGGACCACACCGGGCACGGCCAGGGCTGGGGCAGCCCGCAGTGGCGCGAGGCGCTGCGCCGGGTGGACGCGCTCGCCCGCGACGTGCGCGCCGCCCTGCCCGCCGACGCCCGGCTGCTCATCACCGGCGACCACGGCATGATCGACGCACCGCGGGACCGCTGGGTCATCGTCGAGGACGTGCCCGAGCTCGGCGCCGAGGTGACCCTGCTCGCGGGCGAGGGCCGGCTGCGGCAGCTGTACGCCCGCCCCGAGCACGTGGCCGCCGTCGCGGACCGCTGGCGCGACGTGCTGGGCGAGCGGGCGTGGGTGCTGACCCGCGACGAGGCGATCGACGCCGACTGGTTCGGGCCGGTGGACGGCCGCATGGCCTCCCGGATCGGCGACGTGCTGGTCGCGATGCGCGACGACGGCGCGGTGATGACGCGCACCCAGCCGCGCGAGTTCGGGCTGGTCGGCATGCACGGCTCGCTGACCGAGCTGGAGACCCGCGTCCCGCTGCTGGTGGCCTGATGGCGTCGCTGATCTACTTCACCGGCCCCATGAACTGCGGCAAGTCGACGCTGGCCCTGCAGGTCGACTACACCGAGGCGAGCGCCGGACGCCGCGGGCTGCTGTTCACCTGCTTCGACCGGGGCGGACAGGCCGTCATCAGCAGCCGGATCGGGCTCACCGCCCGCGCCATCGAGGTGACGCCCGGCTTCGACTTCTGGGAGTACGTCACCGCCGAGCTCACCGCCGGACACCGGGTGGACTACCTGGTCTGCGACGAGGCGCAGTTCTACACCGAGGCCCAGGTCGACGACCTGGCGCGCATCGTGGACGAGCTCGACATCGACGCGTCGTGCTTCGGGATCCTCACCGACTTCCGCACCGAGCTGTTCCCCGGCTCGCGGCGCCTGGTCGAGCTCGCCGACCGGATCGAGATGCTGCAGGCGCGGCCGCGCTGCTGGTGCGGCGCGCCCGCCACGCACAACGCCCGGATCGTCGACGGGGTGATGGTCGTCGAGGGCGACCAGATCGCCGTGGGCGACATGGACGCCGACGCCGTGGTCCGCTACGAGGTGCTGTGCCGCCGGCACCACCGGCGGGGGATGCCGTCGCGCAAGGGCGGGGTGGACCTCACCCCCGAGCCGCTGCCGTTCGACGACGAGCCCGCCGCGCGCTGAGCTGCGCGGGCCCGTCACGCCCTCGGCGCGGGGCGTGCCAGCTCAGTGATCGTCGGCGCGGGGCGCGCCGAACATGATCTCGTCCCAGCTGGGGACCGCCGCACGCTTGCGCTTGGGGCGCTTGCGCACCGGCTGCGGCTCCTCGGGCTCCTCTTCGTCCAGCAGGGACAACTGCTCGGGCTCGGCGGGGGAGGACGCCGCCGGCGCGTCGGACGCCGCGGGGGCCTCATCCGGCGTCGCGGGGGTCTCGGGCGCCGGACGCTCGCCCTCGACCACCTCCACGACCTCGACCACCTCGACGATCGGCGGCTCCTCGGCCGCCGGTGCCGCCTCCTTGGGGTGCACGAGGCCGGCGTAGATCTTCACCGAGTCCTCGTCGAAGCTCGACAGCATGTCGTAGAGGACGTCCAGGTCGCTCTGCGCGGGCGGGACGATGTCGTAGACGCCGTCCACCTCGGCCAGGTCGCCCTCGTGGAAGGCGTCCTCAGCCTCGAGGTCGTCCTCGGGCGCCTCGCGCTCGTCCTCGTCGGTGTCCGACCCCTCCTCGGGTGCGGTCCCCGGCAGGTGGTGCACCTGCGCGACCGGATCCTGGGTGACGCGGACCAGCGCGAGATCGTCGGCGGCCGGGACGTCTCCGATGAGGCGCTTGGCCTCCTCGTCGTCGGCGACGCTGAACCGGCCCATCTGGTCGTAGGCGAACGAGGCGGTGCGGGGCTCGTCGGCGCCGGGGAACGTCACCTGGACGCGCCAGCGCCGGTCGGCGAGCTTCCAGGCGTCCCACGTGGCGCCGTCAGCGTCCAGGCCCTCGGCGGCCAGCGTGTCGGCCACAGCGTTGCGCAGGGTGCGGTGCGACGTCGTCTCGCCGCGGCGGCGCACGGGATGCGTGCGGGCCAGCCCGGCGACATGGTCGCGCTCGGCCATCACCGGGTCGGAGAAGGCGGCGATGCGCTCGATCGGGACGCCCGCGGCGGCGGCGACGTCCGCGGGGGATTCGCCCGCACGGATGCGCGCCTGGATGTCGCGTGGTCGCAAGGAACTATCCATCATCAGTCTCCGAGTCGACGGGGGCGGTGCCTCGGCAGGTGGCCGCCGGCGCTCACCCCCGTGGGTGTCGTACAAAGTAACCTACCGTGCCCGACCCCGCCGACGGCGAGCGCCTCGACGCGATGTCGAGACAACCTGACTGGGGTGGGACTTGACGGGTGTGATATATGTGCGTCTGCACCTCGTGCACGGCGCCGGGACCTTCCCCGGAGAGCCGCGCACGGGAATCGACACCCTTTGTCAGCTGGTGGAAAGGCATCATGGCGACTGATTACGACGCTCCTCGCAAGAACGACGAGGAGAACGAGGACAGCATCGAGGAGCTCAAGAGCCGGCGCAACGACAAGAACTCGGGGAAGGTCGACGAGGACGAGGTCGAGGCCGCCGAATCGTTCGAGCTCCCCGGAGCCGACCTGTCCCACGAGGAGCTGACCGTACGGGTTCTGCCCCGGCAGGCCGACGAGTTCACGTGCGCCAGCTGCTTCCTCGTGAAGCAGCGCTCGCAGGTGGCCAAGGAGGTCAACGGACTGCTCTACTGCGTGGACTGCGCCTGAGCGCTGAGCGGCGCCGCCCGGAACACCGGGCGGCGCCGCCGTTCAACGGGCCGCTGCGGCAACGCGCGGCCCGTTCTGCGTGCGTGAGGGGCTAGAACCGGAGGTTGACCGCGCGGGCGAGCTGATCCTCACCGATGTAGGCCGACCAGCGCTTCGCGGCGAAGCGGTTGATGAGCACCTGGGACAGCCCCACGCCGACGGCGACGGCGACGACCCACGCGACCGCCTGCCCGGTGGGAACCGTCGGGTCGTTGGGATGGGGCGGCTCCTCGCCGGTGACGAACTCCCAGGCGCCGTCGACCACCTTCTTGGTCACCGCCGCCGCAGCGATGCCCACGGCGGTCGAGTAGAGGTTCCAGACCATCTTCTGGGGGATGTCCATGCTGTCCTGCCCGTCCGGGCGGCCCGGCGGCCGCGTTCGGGTCAACCCTAGCCCGCGGGCCGCGGCGCGTTCGATAGATTGGGGGCGTGGAATACCGCGAACGTCTGAGCGCCCCGGGTTGGTACTGGCTCGTGGGCGTGGCCTTCGGCACCAGCGGCGTGCTGGCGCTCGGCCTCTGGTTCGGCCCGTGGGTCGGCTTCGGGGCGGCGCTGGCGAGCGTGGCCCTCATCGGGCTCGCGGTCGCCTGGATGGGACGCACCGAGATCAGCGTGGACGCCGCCGGCGTCCGGGTGGGCCCCAACCTGCTCGAGTGGCCCTGGGCGGGCGAGGTGACGGAGCTGGACGCCGAGCAGACCCAGGCGCTGCTGGGGGCCGCCTCCGACCCGTCCGCGTTCGTGGTGCAGCGGCCCTGGCTCTCGCGCGCGGTCCGCGTCCAGGTGGCCGACGCCGCCGACCCCCACCCCTACTGGCTCCTCGGCACCCGTCACCCCCGCAAGCTGGCCCAGGCGATCGAACGAGCGCGCACCGGGACACCGGCGTGACCACCGACTGGACGCCGACGGTCCCGGTCCGCCGCCTCGACCCCGGCGTCCCGCTGCCGCGCTACGCGCACCCCGGGGACGCGGGCGCCGACATCGCCACCGCGGTGGACGTCACGCTGGAACCGGGGGAGCGGGCGCTCGTCGGCACCGGGATCGCCCTGGCCGTCCCGGAGGGTTGGGCGTGCTTCGTGCACCCGCGTTCGGGCCTGGCGGCCCGCGAGGGGATCACCATCGTCAACGCGCCCGGGACGGTGGACGCGGGCTACCGCGGCGAACTGCACGTCTGCCTGCTCAACACCGACCGAAGCCGCAGGGTGATACTGCGACGGGGGGACTTGATCGCGCAGCTAGTCTTCCAACCCGTCGGACGAGCCGGCTTCGTCGAGACCCAGCAATTGGCCGACAGCCCGCGCGGCGCGGGCGGCCACGGCTCGACCGGCGGAGTGGCGAGTTGGTCCGACGAGACGGACCCCAGTGCACCAGACGGAGGGACACCACAGTGATCTTTGGGCGTAAGGCGCGGGCCGCCGAGGAAGCCGAACTCGAGCGCGACGAGGCGATCGAGGACGAGGCCGACCTCGAGGACGCCGCCGACACCGACCCCGACGACATCGACGAGGCCGACGACACCGACGAGGAGGCGGCCGAGGCGGCCGTCGACCCGCGCGAGGACGGCCCCTTCGACTTCGAGGAGGTCGCCCTGGACGCCGACGAGGTGCAGCGCATCACCTTCGGGCCGGTCATCATCACGCCGTTCGAGGGGCTCGGCCTGCAGCTGCACGGCAACCCCGAGACCGGCATGATCCAGGCGCTGCTGGCGACGTATGAGGAGTCCGGCCTGGAGCTGGCGCTCTTCGCCGCGCCGCGCAGCGGTTCGCTGGCCGACGAACTCCGCGAGGAGATCGTCGAGGAGGCCACCCAGGGCGGCGGGCACGCCGAGGAGGCGGACGGGCCGTTCGGCCCCGAGGTGCGCCGCGTGATGCCGATCGACGGCCCCGAGGGCGAGCAGCTGTTCCACGTGTCGCGGGTGTGGCTCGTGGACGGCCCCCGCTGGCTGCTGCGGGGCACGCTGATGGGCCAGGCGGCCATGGTCGAGGGCGAGGACGCACCCGCGGACGTGTTCGTGGAGTTCTTCCGCAACGTCGTCATCCGTCGCGACGAGGCTCCCCGCGTGCCGGGCGAGCTGATCCAGCTCGCCCTCCCCGAGGGCGAGGCCCCGCAGGGCTAGGAGGCACCATCATGGGCCTGAAGGACACGCTGCGCAGCCTGCTGCGCTCCACCGACGAGATCGCCTCGGCGGACCGGCACAAGATCGCCGCCGAGGAGGGCGCGGACTCCGTCGCCCAGTGCACCGACCGCAGCCGGGTCACGCTGCGCGGCACGGTCGACGTCCTCACCGTGCGGCCGCGCGGCACCACCAAGTGGCTGGAGGCCGAGATGACCGACGGCACGGGGCAGGTGCGGCTGATCTGGATGGGGCGGCACGAGATCCCGGGCATCGACGCCGGGCGCGACCTCGTCGTCGAGGGCCGGATCTCGGTGAGCGACGGCGAGCGCGTGATGTACAACCCGCGCTACGAGCTGCGCTGATCGCGCCGGGCACCCTCGCCCGCCGTCGGGCGCTCAGGACTCCTCGGAGACGACCTCGGCCTTGAAGCCCGCCGCGTTCTCCAGCCAGCCCGCGTAGTGGCCGTCCCCGCCCGCGTGCGGGTACCGCTCCTGGTACAGCGGCGTCCAGCCGTGCTCGGGCGCCTCGGCCATCACGGCGTCGACCGCCTCCCGGCTGTCGGCGCGGAACGCGAGGTGGTTCAGGCCGGCGCGGCGCCGGTCGTGGGTGGGGTCGCTCAGGTTGGGCGACGTCGTCAGCGTCAGGTAGGAGCCCCCGGCGGCCCAGGTCTGGCCGCCCGGCCATTCGGTCTCCAGCATGAAGCCGAGCCGCTGCAGCAGCCAGGCCCAGTCGTCCTGGAGGGTGGGAGGTTCGGCGACCCAGAGTTCGACGTGATGCAGTCCGGACATGGCGTCAGCCTCTCACAGGAGGGACGCCCCGGACCGGCTGCTCACTCCTCGTCGTCGTCCATGACGCGCTCGCGCTCGACGCCGGGGGCGAGGTAGTGCGCCAGGTCGAGTTCGGCGTCGGGGTGGACCACGAAGAGCAACTCGTCGTCGCCCTCCAGGGAGCCGTCCTTCTGCGGAGGCGTGGCGTTCCCGTCGCGGATCACGGCCACCAGGACGGCGTCGCCGGGGAAATCGAGCTCGTCGATGCGGTGGCCGATGATCGGGCTGTCGGTGGGCAGCGTCATCTCCACGAGGTTCGTGCGCCCGCCCTTGAAGGAGAACAGGCGCACCAGGTCGCCGACGGTGACGGCCTCCTCGACGAGCGCGCACATGAGGCGCGGGGTCGAGACGGCGACGTCCACGCCCCACACGTCGTCGAACATCCACTCGTTGCTCGGGTGGTTGACCCGCGCCACGGTGCGGGGCACCGCGAACTCGGTCTTGGCCAGCAGGCTCGTGACGAGGTTCGCCTTGTCGTCGCCGGTCGCGGCGATCGCGACGTCGCAGCGGTCCAGGCGGGCCTCCTCCAGCGAGTCGACCTCGCAGGCGTCGGCCAGCAGCCACTCGGCCCCGGGGACGCTGTCGGGCTTGATGGCCTTGGGATCGCGGTCGATCAGCAGGATCTTGTGGCCGTTGGCCAGCAGCTCGCGGGCGATGGAACGGCCGACGTTGCCGGCCCCGGCGATGGCGACGCGCACGGGTGTCTCCTTCTTCGACTCAGTGCTTGGCGGGGGCTCGGACAGGATCTGCTCGACGCGGGGGACGTCCTCGTTGGCCAGCGCCACGTAGAGGATGTCGCCGTCCTGGAGCAGCGTGTCGTCGGTGGGGACCAGCCCCTGGCCGAACCGGGTCAGGAACGGGACGCGGGCGTGCAGCAGCGACTCGATGCGGCCGATCCGCTGGCCCACCCAGGCGTCGTGCGCGCCCACCTGGATGAGACGGACCTGCCCTGACGGGTCGCGCCACTGCGGCTCCGAGCCCTCGGGCAGCAGCCGGCGCAGCACCTGGTCCGACGCCCAACGCACCGTCGCCACCGACGGGATGCCGAGCCGCTCGTAGACCTCGGCGCGGCCCTGGTCGTAGATCCGCGCCACGACGTTGTCGATGCCGTAGGTCTCGCGCACCACGCGGGCGGCCAGGATGTTCGAGTTGTCGCCCGAGGACACGGCGGCGAACCCGTCGGCCTCCTTGATGCCCGCCGCGACGAGCACCTTCCGGTCGAAACCGATGCCCTTCACGGTCGCGCCGTGGAAGTCGGGACCCAGCCGCCGGAAGGCGTCCGGATCCTGGTCGATGACGGCGACGGAATGGCCCCGGCGCTCGAGCGCGCGGGCCAACGAGGACCCCACGCGGCCGCACCCCATGATCACGATGTGCACGGCGCTAGAGTGTACCCCCGTGAACGTCGCGGACGCCCTGAAGCGAGTACTGGTCGGGCGCAAGCTGGCCAGTGCCCAGCTGGGGGAGACCCTGCTCCCCAAGCGCATCGCGTTGCCGGTCTTCGCCTCCGACGCGCTCTCCTCGGTCGCCTACGCCCCCGACGAGATCATCCTCACCCTCAGCCTGGCCGGCGTCGCCGGCTTCTTCTTCTCCTGGCAGATCGGGCTCGCGGTCGCGGTCGTCATGGCGGTGGTGGTGCTGTCCTACCGCCAGACGGTGCACGCCTATCCCTCCGGCGGCGGCGACTTCGAGGTCGCCACCGTGAACCTCGGACCCAACGCGGGCCTGACGGTCGCCTCGGCCCTGTTGGTCGACTACATCCTCACGGTGGCCGTCTCGGTGAGTTCGGGGGTGCAGAACGCCAAGGCGCTGTTCCCGTTCATGGTCGGCTACGAGGGGGTGGTGGCTGCGGTCATCATCCTGGTGCTGATGGCCATGAACCTGCGCGGCGTCCGGGAGTCGGGGACGCTGTTCGCGATCCCGACCTACGGGTTCATGTTCGCCGTGCTGGGCATGATCCTCGTCGGCCTGTTCCGGATCTTCGTGCTGGGGCAGCCGCTGAACGCCCCGACCGCCGAGTTCGACGTGGTCGGCGACCCGTTCTACTCCCAACTGACCGGCTTCGCCATGATCGCGCTGCTCGCCCGGGCGTTCTCGTCCGGATCGGCGGCGCTGACCGGCGTGGAGGCGATCTCCAACGGCGTCCCGGCGTTCCGCGAGCCGAAGAGCCGCAACGCCGCCACGACGCTGGCGCTGCTCGGCACGATCGCGATCTCGATGCTCACCGGCATCCTCGCCCTGGCGAACCTGACGCGGGCCAAGATGGTCGACGAGGCGGCGGGCGTCCACTTCACGCTCAACGGCGCCCCGGTCGAGGACCATCAGGACACGATCATCGCCCAGCTGGCCGCCACGGTGTTCGACGTGTTCCCGGTGGGCTTCGTGCTGGTGATCACCATGACGATGATCATCCTGTTCCTCGCCGCCAACACCGCGTTCAACGGCTTCCCGGTGCTGAGCTCGATCCTGGCCCGTCACGGCTTCCTGCCCAAGGCGCTCTACACCCGGGGCGACCGGCTGGCCTACAGCAACGGCATCATCCTGCTCGCGTTGGCGGCGGTCGGGCTGGTGCTGGTCTTCAACGCCAGCGTCACCGCCCTCATCCAGCTGTACGTCGTCGGCGTCTTCGTGTCCTTCACCGTCAGCCAGCTGGGGATGCTGCGGCACTGGACGCGCCACCTCGCGACCGAGGTCGACCCGGCCGCACGCCGGACGATGAAGCGGGCCCGCGCCATCAACGCGGTCGGCCTCACGTTCACCGGCACCGTGCTCGTCATCGTGCTGGCCTCGAAGTTCATCTACGGCGCCTACCTGGCGATCCTGGCCATGGCGCTGCTGTTCGTCCTGATGAAGCTCATCAGCCGGCACTACCAGAAGGTGGCCGAGGAGACGGCGCTGTCGCCCTCGGACGTCCGGATGCTGCCCAGCCGGGTGCACGCCGTGGTGCTGGTGACGGAACTGGACAAGCCCTCGCTGCGGGCCGTGACCTTCGCGCGGGCGAGCCGGTCCAGCAGCATGGAGGCGGTCACCGTCGCCTCCGACGAGGAGCACACCCGCCACATCCGCGAGCAGTGGGACGCGCTGGATCCCGGCATGCCGCTCAAGATCATCTCCAGCCCCTACCGCGAGGTCGTCACCCCCTTCGTCAAGTACGTCAAGGGCCTCAGCTCGGGCAACCCGCGCGACGTGGTCATGGTCTACGTCCCCGAACTGGTGGTGGGCCACTGGTGGGAGCGGCTGCTGCACAACCAGACCACGCTGCTCATCAAGACGCGGCTCGCGTTCGTGCGCGGCGTCATCACCGCGGCGGTGCCGTACCAGCTGGCGTCCTCGCGGCACGCCATCGACCGGGTCGTCCGGCAGGACGGCGCCAAGTGGCGGCGCCCCGGCACCGGCACCGTGCACTCCGGCGCCCACCTCGACGATGAGTGAGGACGCGCCCGCGGTCGGCGACGTGCTCGCCGACGTCGAGATCGGGCCGATCGCGCACGGCGGGCACTGGGTCGCCCGGCACGAGGGCCGCGTCGTGTTCGTGCGGCACGCCCTGGCCGGGGAGCGGGTCGTCGTCCGGCTCACGGGGGTCGCCAAGCGGCACGCGTTCGGCGACGCGGTCGCCGTCATCGAGGCCAGCCCGCACCGGGTCGAGGAGCCCTGCGCGATCGCGGCGACGTGCGGGGGCTGCGACTTCCAGCACGTGGAGGTCGGGCACCAGCGCGAGCTCAAGCGTCAGGTGGTCGCCGAGCAGGTGCGCCGCCTGGCCGGGATCGCGTGGGACGGCGAGGTGGAGGGGGTCGACCCGGACGCCTTCGGCTGGCGGACGCGGATGCGGTACCGCCGCGGAGGCGAAGGCTGGGGGCTGCGCCGCAGCCGCTCGCACGAGGTGTCGGCCCTGCCGGCGGTCGGCTGCCTGATCGCCGCGCCCGCCCTCGCCGCGCCGCCCCCGGACGCCGCCGGCGACGAGATCATCGGCGTCGACGGGCCTCAGGGGTCCGTCTGGGTCGCACCGGGCGCCGAGACGGTCGTGACGGCGCAGGCGGCCGGGCGGTCGTGGCGCGTGCGCGCCGACGGCTTCTGGCAGGTCCACCCCCAGGCGGCCGACACGCTCGTGGCGGCGGTGCTCGACGGGGTGCGGCCCCGTCCCGACGAGGTGGCCCTCGATCTCTACTGCGGCGTCGGGCTGTTCGCCGGCGCCCTGGTGGACGCCGGCCTGCGGGTCACCGGCGTCGAGGGCGCCCGCGAGGCCGTCGAGTTGGCCCGGGGCAACGTGCCCGAGGCGCGCTTCCTGTCCGGGGGAGTGGAGAAGGTGCTGGCGCGGCGCCCCCCGCGCGGTCGCCGTGGCGGCCCGCCCGCGCTGCCGGATCGCGCCGACGTGGTCGTCCTGGACCCCCCGCGCACCGGCGCGGGTGCCGCGGTGATCGAGGCCGTCGCCCGGCGGCGTCCCCGGGTCGTGGCCTACGTCGCGTGCGACCCGGCGGCGCTGGCGCGCGACCTGCGCACGGCCGGCGAGCACGGCTACCGCGTCGCGTCGCTGCGGGCCTTCGACCTGTTCCCGCAGACGCATCACGTGGAGTGCGTGGCGATCCTGACCCGGGGGTAAGCTCGCGCGCAGGAGGGATGGATGGCTCGCTACATCGAGGCTCGTTGCCCGTTGCGCCCGCAGGACAAGTGCTCCTTGTGCACCCCCGGGGCCGACGGACCGCACAACTGCGGCCTCGTGTACCTGATGATGGACGACGACGAGTTGCGCGAAGAGTATGCGGCGCGTCGGCGGGCCGATCGGGCTCATCGCGGCTGATCCATTCCCGGAGCACAGGAAGTACGCTATTATCTCGACGTCGAGATATTAGTGAACGTCGACCAGGAGGCAGACCACATGAGCGTCAACAGCTTCGGGGCGAAGGCCGAGCTCAACTCGAGCGGCACGTCCTACCAGATCTACTCCGTCAAGGCGGTGGAGGGCTCCGACACGTTGCCCTACAGCCTCAAGGTGCTGCTGGAGAACCTCCTGCGCACCGAGGACGGGGCGAACATCACCGCCGAGCAGATCACGGCGCTCGGCACGTGGGACGAGACGGCGGAGCCGTCCAAGGAGATCCAGTTCACCCCCGCGCGCGTCATCATGCAGGACTTCACCGGCGTGCCCTGCGTCGTCGACCTGGCGACGATGCGCGAGGCCGTGCAGGCCCTGGGTGGGGATCCGTCGAAGGTGAACCCGCTCAGCCCGGCCGAGATGGTCATCGACCACTCGGTCATCGCCGACTTCTTCGGCACCGACCAGGCCATGGAACTCAACATGGACGTCGAGTACGAGCGCAACCGCGAGCGGTACCAGTTCCTGCGGTGGGGCCAGACCGCGTTCGACGACTTCAAGGTCGTCCCGCCGGGCACCGGCATCGTGCACCAGGTCAACATCGAGAACCTGGCCCGCGTCGTGTTCCCGCGCGAGGTGGACGGCGAACTGCTCGCCTACCCCGACACCTGTGTGGGCACCGACTCCCACACCACGATGGTCAACGGCCTCGGGGTGGTCGGCTGGGGCGTGGGCGGCATCGAGGCCGAGGCGGCCATGCTGGGCCAGCCCGTCTCGATGCTGGTGCCGCGCGTCGTGGGCTTCAAGCTCTCGGGCAAGCTCAGCGACGGAGTGACCGCCACCGACCTGGTGCTCACGATCACCGAGATGCTGCGCCTGCACAAGGTGGTGGGCAAGTTCGTCGAGTTCTACGGCCCGTCCGTCGCCGAGGTGCCGCTGGCCAACCGCGCCACCATCGGCAACATGAGCCCCGAGTACGGCTCGACCATCGCCGTCTTCCCGGTCGACGACAAGACGCTGGACTACCTGCGCCTGACGGGCCGCTCCGAGGAGCAGATCAAGCTGGTCGAGGACTACACCAAGGCACAGGGCCTGTGGCACGACCCCGAGGCCGAGCCGCGTTACTCCGAGTACCTCGAACTCGACCTGTCGACCGTCGTGCCGAGCATCGCCGGCCCGAAGCGCCCGCAGGACCGCGTCGTGCTCGCCGAGTCGAAGGTGGCCTTCCGCCAGGCACTCCCGAGCTACGCGGGGTCGCCCGACGAGCTCGAGGGCTACGACGAGAACGTCGCCGAGACGATCCCCGCCTCGGACCCGACCGCGGCGGACCCCAACGTCCCGGACAACTCCCCGGCCCCGGCCGATCAGGGCCACGGCGAACTGCCGTCGCGGGTCAACAAGCCCACCCTGGTGACGCTGCCCGACGGCACGCAGTTCGAGCTTGACCACGGCGCGGTCACGGTCGCGTCCATCACGTCGTGCACCAACACCTCGAACCCGTCGGTGATGCTCGGTGCCGCCCTGGTCGCCAAGAAGGCCGTCGAGAAGGGCCTGCGGCCCAAGCCGTGGGTGAAGACCACCGTGGCGCCCGGCTCGAAGGTCGTCACCGACTACTACGAGAAGTCCGGCCTGCAGCAGTACCTGGACAGCCTCGGCTTCAACACCGTCGGCTACGGCTGCGTCACCTGCATCGGCAACACCGGTCCGCTCATCCCGGAGGTCAGCCAGGCCATCAACGACGCCGACCTCGCCGTCGCGGCCGTCCTCTCGGGCAACCGCAACTTCGAGGGCCGCATCAGCCCCGACGTGAAGATGAACTACCTCGCGTCGCCGCCGCTGGTCATCGTGTACGCGCTGGCGGGCACGATGGACATCGACCTGGCCACCGAGCCGCTGGGGCAGGACGCCGACGGCAACGACGTGTTCATGGCCGACATCTGGCCGACCACCGAGGAGATCGAGGACGTCATCGGCGGCTCGATCAGCGCGGAGATGTTCGAGCGCCGCTACGCCGACGTGTTCGCCGGCGACGACAAGTGGCGCTCGCTGCCGACCCCCGACGGCGAGATCTTCGAGTGGGACGCCGACTCGACGTACGTGCGCAAGCCCCCGTACTTCGACGGCATGCCCGAGCAGCCCGCCCCGGTCACCGACATCGAGGGCGCCCGCGTCCTGCTGAAGCTGGGTGACTCGGTGACCACCGACCACATCAGCCCCGCCGGCAACATCAAGGCCGACACCCCGGCCGGCCAGTACCTGACCGAGCACGGCGTGCAGCGCAAGGACTTCAACAGCTACGGCTCGCGCCGCGGCAACCACGAGGTCATGATCCGCGGGACGTTCGCCAACATCCGGCTGCGCAACCAGATCGCGCCCGGCACCGAAGGCGGCTACACCCGCGACTTCACCCAGGCCGACGGCCCGGTGTCGTTCGTGTACGACGCCTCGGTCAACTACCAGGCCGCCGGCATCCCGCTGGTCGTCCTGGCCGGCAAGGAGTACGGCTCCGGCAGCTCGCGCGACTGGGCGGCCAAGGGCACGTCGCTGTTGGGCGTCAAGGCCGTCATCGCCGAGAGCTACGAGCGCATCCACCGCTCCAACCTCATCGGCATGGGCGTCCTGCCGCTGCAGTTCCCTGAGGGGCAGACCGCCGACAGCCTGGGCCTGGACGGGACGGAGACCTTCGCCATCGCGGGGGTCACCGCGCTCAACGACGGCACCACCCCGGAGACCGTCGCGGTCACCGCGGTGAAGCCCGACGGCACCGAGATCGCGTTCGACGCCGTCGTGCGCATCGACACCCCGGTGAGGCGGACTACTACCGCAACGGCGGCATCATGCAGTACGTCCTGCGGCACCTCGTCGCCAAGGATCAGGCCGCCTGATCCGCGGCGCGCACCGCTGAGCGTCACCCCGGCCGGGCACACTGGCCGGGGTGACGTCCGTTTCGAGGAGGGGCATGGACGAGCAGGAGATCAGGTTCCGGGTCGCGGAGGCGCCCGTGGGCGGCGGGCGCATCGCCTGGTCGTACCTGGGCACGCTGCTGGCGGCGCTCGTGGCGACCCTGCTGTGGGCGGCCTGGAGCCCGTTCGGCGGCGGCTTCTGCGGGCCCGACAACCCCACCTGCGAGCTCGGCTGGAACATCGTCGGCTTCCTCGGGGCGCTGGTGCTGGCGCTCGCGCTGCCGGCCTACGTCCTGCGGCTCGGCTGGGAGTGGTGGGGCGTCGGCGCGGCCGTCCTGCTCGGCACGCCCGTATGGGGCGACGGCGCCACGCCGCGGACGATCCTGATCGTCGCCCTGGGCATGCCGCTGCTCGCGGCCCTGCTGACGTGGCGCGGCCCGGCGCGACCCCGCTGGCGGCCGTGGCTGGTCGTCGGGCTGCTGGCGCTGGCGGTGGCGGGCTCCGCGCTGGTGCTCCTGCTGCTGTTCTGACCCGCCTTGAAACCTGTCCGACCCGACGCCTAGAATCGAACGCACGTTCGAAGAAGGGGGTCGCCATGGGCACGATGACGTGGACGCCGATGGGCTCGCACGGCTTCGGCCGGCACGCCGACGGGGGCGTCGCCCCAGCGGACGCACCCGCTTCCCGGCCCAGACGGCGCTGTACACGCCGCCGGGCTGGCCGCAGGAGGTGCAGCCGCCGCACACCCCGGAGTGGGAGGTCACGGCGACGGCGTTCCTGCTCGACTGCTGCCCGGCCGACTACCGCGGCTACCCCGTCCTGCGCCGCCACCCCGTCGTGCTGGCCAGGTTCGCGGCCGAGTACGTCGAGTCGCAGATCGGGGCGTGCCGCGACGGCCTGGGCGGCGTCCGGGCGAGCCTGGGGGAGCTGGTGGACCCCCGGTGCTGGAGGCGGCGCTCGCCGCGTGGCACGAGCAGGAGGCGCTGCTGCGGCGGCGCCGACGCGAGGTCGCGCTGGTGGAGGAGGCGCTGCGGGGCAAGGTGTTCATCCGCAAGCTCTGAGCGGCCGCGGTGCGCTCGTGCGCACCGCCAGGAACATGGCCCCGGGGACGCCGGTCGCACGCAACGCCGTCATCCGTGGCCCACGGATGCACCCGCCCCGGAGCGTTGGCGGATGGCGTCGGGGCCCGACACGCCTAGAATCGATCCCATGTCGTTTCTCGAGGCGGTGCACGGGCCGCGTGACCTGCGGGCGCTGAGCGGCGCGCAGCTCACGCAGTTGGCCGAGGAGATCAGGGCCTTCCTGATCCGGAACGTGAGCCGGACGGGCGGGCACCTCGGCCCCAACCTCGGCGTCGTCGAGCTCACCCTCGCGCTGCACCGCGTCTTCGACTCCCCGCACGACCCCATCGTCTTCGACACCGGCCACCAGAGCTACGTCCACAAGATCATCACCGGCCGGCAGGCCGGCTTCCCCACGCTCCGCCAGCGGGGCGGCCTGTCGGGCTACCCCGACCGCGCCGAGAGCCCGCACGACTGGGTCGAGAACTCCCACGCGACGACGTCCCTGAGCTGGGCCGAGGGTCTGGCCAAGGGCTTCCGGCTCACCGGGGAGGACCGCACCGTGGTCGCGGTCATCGGCGACGGCGCCCTGACCGGCGGCATGGCCTGGGAGGCGCTCAACAACATCGCAGTCGGCGACGACCTCAAGCTCGTCGTCGTGGTCAACGACAACGGCCGCTCCTACACCCCGACCGTGGGCGGGCTCGCGACGCACCTCTCGACGCTGCGCACCGACCGCCGCTACGAGCCGACGCTGCGGCAGATCAAGCAGCGCGTCCGCTCGGCACCCCTGATCGGGGGGCCGCTGTACGACGTGCTGCACGGCTTCAAGACGGGCATGAAGGACATCCTGGCTCCCCAGGGGATGTTCTCCGACCTGGGGATCAAGTACATCGGCCCCATCGACGGCCACGACCAGGCGATGCTCGAGCGGGCGCTGGAGTCGGCGCGCAACTTCGGTGGGCCGGTGCTGGTGCACTGCATCACCGTGAAGGGCAAGGGTTTCCGGGCGGCGGAGGAGGACGAGGCCGATCGGTTCCACGCCGTGGGCCACATCGACGAGGAGACCGGCGAACCGCTCACCGCCGCGGCGCGCCGCACCTGGACCGACGCGTTCCGCGAGCACGTGGTCACGCTGGCCGACCGGCACCCCGAGGTCGTCGGCATCACCGCCGCCATGCTGCACCCCACCGGCCTGGACGCCTTCAAGGCCCGCCACCCCGAGCGCGTCTTCGACGTCGGCATCGCCGAGCAACACGCGGCCACGTCCGCGGCGGGGCTGGCCGCCGCCGGGCTGCACCCGATCGTCGCGCTGTACGCCAGCTTCCTCAACCGCGCGTTCGACCAGGTGCTCATGGACATCGCGCTGCACCGCCAGGGCGTCACGTTCGTCCTCGACCGCGCCGGCATCACCGGCCCCGACGGACCCAGCCACCACGGCATGTGGGACACGTCGCTCCTGCCGCTGGTCCCCGGCGTCCACCTGGCCGCCCCCGCGACGAGCCGCGCCTGCAGGACGCCCTCGACGTCGCCGTCACCATCTCGGACGCACCGTCGGTGGTCCGCTACTCCAAGGACCCGCTCGCCGACCCGCTGCCCGCCCAGCGCGCCACGCCCGCCGGCGACGTGCTGTGGGAGGAGCCCGGAGCGGCCGTGCTGCTGGTCGGCTACGGGCCGCTGGCCCGCACCGCCGTCGACGCGGCCCGTCTCGCGGGGGAGCAGGGCGTCCCGGTCGCCGTCCTGGACCCGCTGTGGGCCCTGCCCGTCTCGGGCGACCTCATCGAGGTGTGCCGTGGCTACGACCTGGTGGTCACCCTGGAGGACGGTGGGGTCACGGGCGGCCTGGGGGCCGCCCTGGCGCTGGCGTGCGGTCAGAACGGCGTCTGGACGCCGGTGCGGCCCCTCGGCGTCCCGCAGCGGTTCATCCCGGCGGCGAGCCGCGCCGAGATCCTCGACGACCTGGGCCTGACGCCCGAGGGCGTCGCGCGCAGCGTCGTCGACCTCGCGTTGGACCGCGCGGTCGTGCAGTTGTCCTCGCCCGCACCCGACGTGCAGCGCCGCCCCTCCTGAGCCGGCCGCGCGGGCCGCTAGATCAGGCCGGTGACGACCGGGACGACCAGCGCCCGCTGCCAGGGGCGCACCCCGAGGTCGGTCAGGAAGGCGTCCACCGACGCGGTGGTCGCCGGCGTCGGCGGCTCGAAGGCCAGCCTGCGCAGCGCGTCCGGGGCGATGAGGTTCTCCACCGGAACCGACCACGCCTCGGCGACCTCCATCGTCGCGGGACGCATCTTCGCCCAGCGCTCGGCCGCCTCGGGGAACCGGTTGGCCCACCCCTTGGGGTGCGGGGGCCCCTCGGCCGGCGGACGCTTGGCCGGCAACTCGGGGCCGGGCAGCGCCAGCGCGCGCTCGGTGGCGGCGAGCCAGTTGGCCTCGTAGCGGGCGGCCTGCCGCCAGCGGAAGCCCTCGACGCTACGGACGGCGTCGCGCGTCAGCGTGAAGTCGCGCGCCTCCGCGCGGGCCGCCAGCCCGCTGATGGCGCGGTCGGCGAGGATGCGGCCGGGGGCCTTGTCGAGGCGCTCGGCGAGTTCGTCCCGCTCCTCCCACAGGGCGCGCACGACGGCCAGCCCGCGGGGCGTGCGGACCTCGTGGGTGCCGGTGGTCCGCCGCCAGGGCTCGCGGCGCCGGTGCGGCTCGTCGCCCGCGTGCTCGGCCAGATGGGCGAACTCCTGATCAGCCCACTCCCGCTTGCCCGCGGCGTCCAGCTGCTCGGCCACCCAGTCGCGGAGCGGGACCAGCAGTTCGACGTCGAGGGCGGCGTAGTTGAGCCAACTGTCGGGCAGCGGGCGCCGGGACCAGTCCGATGCGGAGTGCTCCTTCGCCAGCGACATGCCCAGCGCCTGCTCGGTCAGCGCGCCCAGCGAGACGCGCGGGAGCCCGAGGAGCCGGCCGCCGAGCTCGGTGTCGAAGAGCCGGCGGGGGAGGAGTTGGACCTCCGCCAGGCACGGCAGGTCCTGCGTCGCGGCGTGCACGATCCACTCGGCGTCGCCCACCGCGTCGGCGAGGTCGTGCAGGTCGGCGCGGTCGGCGTCCCCGCTGAACGCGATGGGATCGAGCAGCACCGTGCCGGCGCCTGCGCGGCGCAACTGGATGAGGTAGGCGCGTCCGGTGTAGCGGAACCCGTGGGCCCGCTCGGTGTCGACCGCCAGCGGACCGGTGCCGGCCGCCAGCGCGCGCACCGTGGCGGCCAGCGCCTCGGGGGTGCGGACGACCTCGGGCACGCCGTCGGCGGGCGCCGAGACCAGCGTGTAGCTCGGGGCGTCCGGCTCGGTGGTGGACTCCGGTTCGGAGGGGTGGGGGCTCATCGACGCCTTCCGGGACGGTGCAGGGGGATGGGGACGACACCGTCGGGCAGCAGGGGGAGGCCCGACACCATGCACAGGAGATCCTGCCACGCCTCGATGTGCGCGACGATCCCGTCGCCCTCGGCGAGCACGGGCGTCCACGACGCCCGGATCTCCACCTCGGCGCGCCCCGGGTCGTCCTCCATCGAGCCGAAGGATTGCGAGGTGACGGCCGTCACCGTGCCCGAGGGCGCCACGTACGCGGCCCCGCGTCGGGCCAGCGCGTCCTCGAGCCAGGACCAGCCCACCTCGGCCAGCAGGGGATCGGCGACCATCTCGGGGTCGACGGCGGCGCGGGCGAACGTCACGCAGCGGAAGGTGCCGTCCCAGGCGGGGTTGCCGTCGGGGTCGTGCAGCAGCACGAGGCGTCCGTTGCCGACCTCGTCGTCCTGGTCGTCGACGTCCGCGGCGATCGCGACGGCCTGCGGCGCGATGCGCTGCGGGGCGGGGATCTCCTCGACGGTGAGCTCCGGCCGCCAGGCCATGCCCAGCAGGGCCGACGCCGCGTCGTCGAACATCTCGGTCTCACTCGCCCTTGGCCGCACACCAGCAGGCTAGGTCGCGCGGCGTGTCGGGCCGGGCTGGACGCGCCGGGCGCGGGCCAACCGGTGTCCGGCTAGGCGTCCTCGACTAGGACGCGGGCGCGTCCGCCGCGTCCGGTGCCCGGTGCACCAGGCAGATCGAGTTGATGCAGTAGCGCCGGTCGGTGGGCGTGTCGTACCCCTCGCCCTCGAACACGTGGCCCAGGTGGCTGTCGCAGGCCGCGCAGCGCACCTCGATCCGCGGCCGTCCCGGAAGGGACTCGTCGCGCAGGTACCGGACGCTGCCGTCCTCGGCGGGCGCGTAGAAGCTGGGCCAGCCGCAGTGCGAGTCGAACTTCTCCTCGCTGGTGAACAGTTCGGCCCCGCACGCCTTGCAGGCGTAGGTGCCGGCGTCGCGGAAGTGCTCGTACTCGCCGGTGCCCGGACGCTCGGTCGCGCCCTCGCGCAGCACCGAGAACTCGAAGGGCGTGAGCACCTCGCGCCACTGCTGCGGGGTGCGGACCACCGTGGGCTCCCGATCCGTCATGTCGTTCCTCCCTGACCGTGTGTCCTCCACGGTACCCGCGGCGGAGGCGCCGGCCTCAGGCGGTCGCGGCGAAGTGACCGTCGGCGGAGAAGTTGCCCTCGTCGTCGAACGCCAGCAGTTCCATGGCGGCGAACGCGTAGCGCGCCAGGACGATCTCGGCCACCTCCGGGGCGGCGCCCAGCGGGTCGGAGATCGCGATCGCCCCGCCGCGGCGGGCCTGGTCGGCCTGCACGGCGTAGCGCTCGTCGCCGGTGAGGAAGAACGACCCGACCGCGATGTGGCGGCGGCCCTGGGCCCGCAGGCCCTGGATCGCCTGGGCGACCGACGGGCCGGAGCCGTCGGCCACGGCCGTGAGGCAGGGGAGCCGGTGGTGCGTGGACCACTGCCGCGCGCGCCGCGCCAGCAGCGCGGTGCCGCGGACGTCGCCGGTGGTGGGCGAGCTGAGGATCAGGCCGTCCAACTCCAGGACGCGGGCCTGGGCGAGCGCCGTGCGCAGTCGCTGGTCGAGCACCGACAGCAGGGTCGCCTCCGGCCCGACCGGCCGGGCGACCTGGATGGTCAGCCCCGGCTGTTCGGTGGCTGCCTGGCTCACCACCCCGGAGAAGCGCGGGTCCACGTCGGCCGCGTTGACCAGGTCGAGCGGCACGAGCACGGCCTCCCGGACGCCGGCGGAGTGCAGCTTGCGCAGACTCTGGGCGATGTTGGGCACGCACGAGTCGAGGAACGTGATGGCGGGGCGGACCTCGGGGCGCATGCGGGCGATCTCAGCCTTGAGTGCGTGCGCGATGCGCACGACGCGCTGATCTCGGCTGCCCGGGGGAACCATGACGAGGGTTGGTGCGGTCACTGCCGTTACCTCCCGGTCTTGCGTGGATGGCCGGCGCCCTTGCCGCTTCAACATGGTCATCCTTACTGAAAAGTTGAGGCGCTGCCAATCGATGTGTCCCGTTGGTTGAGATCCGCCTCCATAATGTGAGACGCCCCGGTCGAACGCGGCGTCTCAGGCCGATTGCGGAGGCAAGTGAACGCCCCGCTTGCCGTGCGGCGTGCCGTCGCCGGTGGCGGCCGGGGGCTCGGCGCCACGGCTCGATCGCGCGCCAGCCACCGAGGTCGCCGGTGGTGGGCAGGCCGCTGTCCCGCGGGAAGCCTGGCGCGAGGACGGGGCTGGTGTTGAAAAGGGCCCCCGCCGGGACTCTCGTCCGGCGGGGGCCGTGCGGTGGGCGATACTGGGTTCGAACCAGTGACCTCTTCGGTGTGAACGAAGCGCGCTACCCCTGCGCCAATCGCCCGCGGAGGAAGACTGTACCTCACGGCGGCGGGGGTGAGGCAAATCGGGGACGCCGCCGCTCGCCCGGCAACCGCGACGCCCGCTCGTTTTGCTTTCGCCGTCAGGACCCGTATATGGTGTTCCACGCGCCGGACGGGCTGAAACGCCCCGAAGGAAAGCATGCGGACGTGGCTCAGCTGGTAGAGCATCACCTTGCCAAGGTGAGGGTCGCGGGTTCGAATCCCGTCGTCCGCTCGGAGAGGGCCTCGTACCTCTGTCGAGGCCGGTTCTTCACCGGTGGAGTGGCCGAGAGGCGAGGCAACGGACTGCAAATCCGTGTACACGGGTTCAAATCCCGTCTCCACCTCGGGCGGTTGGCGCAGTTGGTAGCGCGCTTCCCTGACACGGAAGAGGTCATCAGTTCAAGTCTGGTACCGCCCACCACGTCAAGGCCCCGCGTCCCCGCGGGGCCTTCGTCATTTCCGCAACCGGCCCGACCGCCCGCTGAGAACGCCCTCGACCGCGATACCCGGCGCGGGTCATACTCGCTGACATGGGCACGAACGTGGGCGCGCGCCGGTTCTCCCGCGAGGAGCGCCAGAACTACCGCCGAAAGGTGCAGGTCTGCCTCGACGTGCTGGAGCAGATGCTCGAGGAGCAGCGCTTCACCACCGAGGGTCACCGCATCGGGATGGAGATCGAGCTCAACCTCGTGGACGCGGACCACCAGCCGGCCATGGACAACCGCGACGTCCTCGCGGCCATCGCCAACGACGAGTTCCAGACCGAGCTGGCCCGGTTCAACATCGAGTTCAACGTGCCCCCCGGCGACCTGGGGGCGACAACCTGCTCACCCTGGAGGAGACGCTGCGGGCGTCGCTGAACGAGGCCGAGCGCCGCAGCTCGGCCCGGGGCAGCCACATCATCATGACCGGCATCCTCCCCACCGTGATGGCCGAGCACTTCAGCGGGGACTGGATGAGCGACAACGTGCGCTACGCCGCCCTCAACGATGCCGTGCTCGCCGCACGGGGTGAGGACATCCACCTGGACATCGACGGGCCCTCGGGGGAGCGGCTCGACGTCTTCGCGGACTCGCTGGCCCCCGAGTCCGCGTGCACGTCGCTCCAGCTGCACGCCCTGGTCGCCCCCGGCGACTTCGCCCGCTGGTGGAACGCCGCGCAGGTCGTCGCCGGCCCCCAGCTCGCGCTGGGCGCGAACGCGCCCTACGTATTCGGGCACGAACTGGAGGCCGAGAGCCGGATCGAGGTGTTCACCCAGGCCGCGGACACCCGACCGATCGAGTACGCCAACCAGGGCGTCCGGCCGCGGGTGTTCTTCGGGGAGCGCTGGATCACGTCGATCTTCGACCTGTTCGAGGAGAACTCGCGCTACTTCCCGGCGCTGCTGCCCGAGATCTCGCAGGAGGATCCGCGCGCCGTGCTGGCCGCCGGCGGCACCCCGCAACTGGCGGAACTCCGCCTCCACAACGGCACCGTGTACCGCTGGAACCGGCCCGTCTACGACCTCGTGGACGGGCGCGCGCACGTCCGGCTGGAGAACCGGGTGCTGCCCGCGGGTCCCACCATCGTCGACACCCTCGCCAACGCGGCGTTCTACTACGGCGTCCTGAACACGCTGGCCCAGGACGAGCGGCCGGTCTGGTCGCGGATGGCGTTCGGGACGGCCGAGTCGAACTTCCGGGCCGGCGCCCGCTACGGCATCGACGCCGAACTGTTCTGGCCCGGTCAGGGCGAGGGCCCGGCGTCCGAACTCGTGCTGCGCCACCTCCTCCCGCTGGCGCACGAGGGCCTGACGGCGTGGGGCGTCGCAGGCCCGGCCATCGACCGCTACCTGGGCATCATCGAGGCGCGCTGTCTCTCGGGGGTGAACGGCGCCGACTGGCAGGTGCGCAGCGTCCGGGCGCTGGAGGCCACCGGGATGGACCGCCGCGCCGCGCTCACGGCGATGACCGCCGCCTACGCCGCGGGGATGCACACCAACGAGCCGGTGCACACCTGGCCGCTGGCGACGCAGTTCTGAGCGGTCGCGCCGCGCGGCGACACCCGGTCCGCCCGGCGCCGGGCGATGCGGCAGAATGGGGGCGTCCGTGCGCGGGCGCGCCGCGCCCGCCGACCGAAAGGAACACCGGTGTCTTCTTCCATCACCATCCTGCGACCTGACGCTTCCGAGCAGCGCACGGTGGAGGGGACGACGACCGGGCTGGACCTGTTCGGGAACGACCGCACGGTCGTGGCGATGCGGGTCGACGGCGAACTGCTCGACCTCGCCCGCGAGCTGTCCGACGGCGACCGGGTCGAGCCGGTCACGTCCGACAGCCCCGACGGGCTCTACATCGTGCGCCACTCCGCCGCGCACGTGGCCGCCCAGGCGGTGCAGAACCTGCGGGCCGAGGCCAAGCTCGGCATCGGTCCGCCCGTGACCGACGGCTTCTACTACGATTTCCAGACCGAGCCGCTGACCCCCGAGGACCTCAAGGTGCTCGAGAAGGACATGGGACGCATCGTCAAGGAGCGGCAGCGGTTCGTGCGGCGCGTCGTCACCGACGAGCAGGCGCGCGAGGAACTGGCCGGCGAGCCGTTCAAGCTCGAACTCATCGGGCTCAAGGGCAACAACGCCGACGCCGAGGGCGCGGCCGTCGAGGTCGGCGCCGGAGAGCTGACGATCTACGACAACGTGCGCCGCGACGGCGCCGTCGCGTGGAAGGACCTGTGCCGCGGCCCGCACGTGCCGCACACCGGCTACCTGGGCAACGGGTGGGCGCTGACCCGGACGTCCGCCGCCTACTGGCGCGGCGACCAGGCCAACGCGCAACTGCAGCGCCTGTACGGCACCGCGTGGGCGTCCAAGGAGGACCTTCAGGCCTACAAGACCCGCCTCGAGGAGGCCGCCAAGCGCGACCACCGCAAGCTCGGCACCGAGCTGGACCTGTTCAGCTTCAACGAGATCGTGGGGTCGGGCCTGCCGCTGTTCCACCCCAAGGGCGGCGTCATCAAGCGCGAGATGGAGGACTACGTCCGCGCCCGCCACATCGCCGAGGGCTTCGACTACGTCGGCACGCCGCACATCGCCAAGGAGGACCTGTTCTACACCTCGGGTCACCTGCCCTACTACGCCGAGGGCATGTTCCCCCCGCTGCTGGAGGACGCCGAACGCGACGAGCAGGGCAACGTGGTCAAGGGCGGGCAGGCCTACCGGCTCAAGGCCATGAACTGCCCGATGCACAACCTGATCTTCTCCGCGCGCGGGCGGTCCTACCGGGAGCTGCCGCTGCGGTTCTTCGAGTTCGGCACCGTGTACCGCGACGAGAAGTCCGGCGTGGTGCAGGGGCTGACGCGCGTCCGCTCGATCACCCAGGACGACTCGCACAGCTACGTCACCAAGGAGCAGGCCCCCGACGAGATCCGGCACCTGCTGAAGTTCATCCTGGGCCTGCTGGCCGACTTCGGGCTGGACGACGTCGCGCTGGAGCTGTCCACCCGCGACGAGGACGGCAGGAAGAAGGACAAGTTCATCGGGTCGGACGAGCAGTGGGCCGAGGCGACCGCCGTGCTGGCCGAGATCGCCGAGGAGTCCGGGCTGCGCGTCGTGCCCGACCCGGGCGGCGCCGCCTACTACGGCCCCAAGATCTCGATCCAGGCCTCCGACGCGATCGGTCGGGTCTGGCAGATGTCGACGATCCAGTACGACTTCAACCAGCCCGAGCGGTTCGGCCTGCAGTACACCGCGCCCGACGGCTCCCACCAGCAGCCCGTCATGATCCACTCGGCCAAGTTCGGTTCGATCGAGCGGTTCATGGGCGTGCTGATCGAGCACTACGCGGGCGCGTTCCCGGCGTGGCTCAGCCCCGTGCAGGTCATCGCCGTCCCGGTCGCGGAGGCCTTCAACGGCTACCTGGCCGGCGTCGTGGACCAGCTGCGCGCGGCGGGCGTGCGGGTGGAACTGGACGACTCGGACGACCGGTTCGCCAAGAAGATCCGCAACGCCGCCAAGGAGAAGGTGCCGTTCACGCTCATCGCGGGCGGCGAGGACGCCGAGGCGGACGCCGTCTCGTTCCGGTTCCGCGACGGCAGCCAGCGCAACCAGGTGCCGGTCGCCGACGCCGTGGCCGAGATCGTGGCCTGGATCGCGTCGCGGCGCAACGACAGCCCGTCGGCCCAGGCATGAGCGCGGGGACGCCCGAGGGGCCGACGCCTTCGCGGGCGTCCCCGACGCCTTCGAGCGGCTGTGGACGCCGCACCGCATGGTCTACATCGACGGCGCGAACAAGCCCGCCGACGCCGGCGAGCACGCCTGCCCCTTCTGCCGGGCGCCAGGCCGCGACGACGCCGAGGGCCTGATCGTGGCGCGCGGCGAGACGTGCTACGTGGTGATGAACCTGTATCCGTACAACCCGGGGCACCTGCTGGTGTGCCCCTACCGGCACGTGTCGCTCTACACCGACCTGGACGCCGACGAGACCGCCGAGTTCGCGGCGCTCACCCAGCGGGCCATGCGGACGCTGCAGGAGGTGTCGCACCCCCAGGGCTTCAACATCGGCATGAACCAGGGCGCCGTGGCCGGGGCGGGCATCGCGGCGCACCTGCACCAGCACGTCGTCCCGCGCTGGCAGGGCGACTCCAACTTCCTTCCGGTCGTCGGCCGGACCAAGGCCGTCCCGCAACTCCTCGAGGACGCGCGCCTCCTGCTCGCCGAGGCCTGGGACCCGGCCTGATGGGGGCCCAGCAGAGCCCGCCGCGCGAGGAGGCGCCCCGCCGCCTCGACGCGTCGATGGACCTGCTCAACAACCTGCGGCGCGACGCCCTGGACCCCAGCTACGCCGAGGCGGCGGCCATCCACGGCGGCCGGCGGCGCGGCCCGGTGCTGTTCCCGGCGCTGCTGGTGGTGGGGCTGCTGTTCGGGCTGGCGGTGGCCTCCACCTGGCGCACCGCGCCGGCGGCCGCGCAGGACCGGGCGGCCGTCATCGAACGGATCAAGGCGACCGAGGACCGGATCGACGAGTTGCGCGGGCGCGCCGCGGGCCTGGGGGAGGAGGTGCGCGAGCTGCGACGCTCGGCGGGCACCCTCACGGCGTCCGAGCAGCGCCTGGCCGACGAGCTGGGGCCCGCCAGCGGGGCCGACCCCGTGACGGGTCCGGGCGTGCGGCTCATGCTCGACGACGGCGCCGACGCGGCCATCTCCGGCAGCCGGGTGGTGGACGCCGACCTGCGGATGGCCGCCAACGGCCTGTGGGCGGCGGGCGCGGAGGCGGTCGCGATCAACGGCCACCGACTCTCCTCGCGCACGGCGATCCGCAACGCGGGCGGCGCCATCACGGTCGACTACCGTTCCCTGACAAGGCCGTACACGCTGGAGGCGGTCGGCGACGTCGACGCGCTGCGCACCGGCTTCGCCGACACCGACGGCGGCCGGTGGCTCACCGGCCTGCGGGACCACTACGGCGTCGGGTGGCGCCTCGACCGGGCTGGACAGATCAGACTGGAGGCCGACCCCGGCCTCGGCGTCGACCGCGCCACCCCGGTCCGATAGGAGGAGAGAGGGAACCGTGTTCGCCATCCTGGGACTCATCGTGGGCATCGTGCTGGGCATCCTGCTGCAGCCAAGCCTGCCCCCGCAGCTGCAGCCCTACCTGCCGATCGCGATCGTGGCGGCCATGGACGCCGTCTTCGGCGGGTTCCGCGCCTACCTGGACCGCATCTTCGACGACAAGGTGTTCGTGGTCTCGTTCATCTCCAACGTCCTGATCGCCGCGCTCATCGTGTGGGTCGGGGACCTGATCGGCGTCGGCGCGCAGCTCTCCACCGCCGTCGTGGTGGTGCTCGGGATCCGGATTTTCACCAACGTGGCCGCCATCCGACGCAAGTTGTTCCATGCCTGAGCCGCGCGATCCCGACGCGACGACCGCGCCTGACGCGAGGCCCGAGCCCGCGCCCGACGCGACGCCGGCGCCCGAGTCTGAGCCCGCGCCCGAGGCGACGCCGGGGGCGGCCGCGCCGGACGACCGGGCGCGCGGGGAGGACTTCGGTGGCGCGCCGGTCGACGATCGCACGGCGCAGACCCCGACGGGCCCGATGCCCCCGCGCACCTGGCGCGAGATCGGGCGCGACATCGTGCGCCCCGGCCGCTCGCAGCTGATCTTCGCGCTCATCCTGCTGCTGTGCGGCCTCGCCGTCACGATGCAGCTGACCGCCCAGCGCGACCAGCGCTACACCAACCTGCGCCAGGACGAACTGGTGGCGATGCTGGACGACGTGAGCGCCGAGACCCGGCGGCTGGAGTCCGAGGTCGGCCAGCTCGAACGCACCCGGGACCGCCTCGCCAGCGGGGCCGACGCCGACCAGGTGGCGCGGGAGGAGGCCCACGAGCGGCTGGACGCCCTCGAACTCCTGGCCGGCACGGTGCCGGCTCGCGGGCCCGGGGTCGAGATCACCATCGATGACCGGTTCGGCAAGGTCACCCCCGAGGTGCTGCTCAACGTGATCGAGGAACTGCGCGACGCGGGGGCCGAGGTGCTCGCCGTCGACGACGTGCGGCTCGTCGCGAGCAGCGCCGTGATCGTGAGTTCCGGGGGAGCCCTGCAGATCGACGGGGTGACGCTGCGGCGTCCGATGACGATCCTGGCGATCGGCGACGGGCCGACGCTCGCGGAGGCGACCCGGTTCCGCGGCGGGCTGGTGAGCACGATCGAGGGCGACCGGATCAAGGGGCACGTCACGGTCAAGGAGCGGGACGTCATCGACATCACGGCGACCGCGACCCCGCGTCCACTGCGGTACGGGCGCCCGGGCTGACCGGTGATCCCGTCCCCCGGGGCGGCACGGGCGTCGGTTTGTGATTAGGCTGGCGTCACACGATGCGGCCAGGGCGGCCGACAGGAGGAGGAGACGTGTTCCCCGAGGATCTTCGCTACACCGACAAGCACGAGTGGGTCCGCGCCGGCAACGGTGACACCGTGCGCATCGGCATCACCAGCTTCGCCGCCGAGGCGCTGGGTGACATCGTGTACATCACGCTGCCGCAGGTGGGCGAGGAGGTCGCCGCCGAGGACACGGTCGCCGAGGTCGAGTCCACCAAGAACGTGTCCGAGGTGTACGCGCCGCTGTCGGGCGTCATCACCGCCGTGAACGAGCAGCTCACCGACGCCCCCGACACCGTCAACGCGGATCCGTTCGGCGACGGCTGGTTGTTCGAGATGGAGCTGACCGATCCCGGCCAGCTCGACGACCTGCTGGACGCCGACGGTTACGCGGCGGTCGCGGGGGAGTAGTGTGGTGGGCTCCGCCCCGGTGCGCCGGGGCGCCGCCATGCTGATGATCTGAGGGGAGTGCCATGTTCCGGTGTCCAGAGTGCGGCCACGAAACCGCGGAGGCCGTCAACTTCTGCCCGAACTGCGGCGCTGCCCTGAAGTCGAGCACGGGGGACACGACCCGCGTCATCTCCATCCCGCCGCAGCTCAGCGAGGATTCCGGCGAGCACACCGACCCGCACCTGCCCGCACTGGCCGACGTGCCGCCGGGCGCGTCCGTGCTCGTGGTGGTGCGCGGCCCCAACGTGGGCGCGACGGTCCTGCTGGACCAGGAGACCATCACCGCGGGGCGGCACCCGCAGTCCGACATCTTCCTCGACGACGTGACGGTGTCCCGCCACCACGCCAAGTTCACCGAGCGCGGCGGCCATCACTGGGTCGGCGACCTGAACAGCCTGAACGGGACCTACGTCAACCGGACGCTGATCGACGGCGAGGTCGCGCTGCGTCCCGGCGACGAGGTGCAGATCGGGAAGTTCCGCCTGGCCTACCTGGTGGCGCCGACCGGGCGTAGCTAGATGCCCGCTCCCAGCACGCGGAGCATCGGGCAGGTCCTCAAGGTGCTCAAGGAGGACTTCGAGGACATCAGCATCTCCAAGATCCGCTTCCTCGAGGGCGAGGGCCTGGTCTCACCCGAGCGTGCACCGTCGGGCTACCGGCGGTATTCGGAGCAGGACGTGGCGCGGCTGCGCTACATCCTGGAGGTGCAGCAGAAGCACTACCTGCCGCTGAAGGTGATCCGGGAGCACCTGGAGAAGCTGGACGCCGGCGAGCAACCCGTCACCGCCTCGGCCGCCGAGCCGCCGCCGCTCGAGCCCGTGGTCACCCCCACGCCGCCCGAGCGGCAACCCCCGGCCAAGCGACCCATCAACATCTCGCGCCGGGAACTGCTGCGGCTCTCGGGGCTCTCGGACGCGCAACTCTCGGAGCTGGAGCGGCACGCGCTGGTCCTGCCGCGGCGCGGCTCGGTGCAGTACGGGCGCGACGCCCTCACCGTCGCCGTCGCCGCCCGCAAGCTCGCCGTCTACGGCATGGACGCCCGTCACCTGCGCGCCATCAAGCAGGCCGCCGAGCGGGAGGCGTCCCTCATCGACCAGAGTCTCGCCGCGCACGGTCGCCGCCGCCCCGGTTCTCGACAGGCGGTGGTCGACGTGATGCAGTTGGTGCTGCACGCGCACGCGGCGCTGCTGCGCTCCTCGATCACGTCGTGAACGGAGGCGGACCCATGATCCCGATGATCTTCAGCGAGGTGCGCGTCACGGCGGTTGCCGACTCGCCGCTGCTGCTGCTGCGGGAGGCGCGCGGCGAGCGCTACCTGCCGATCTGGATCAGCGCTGCCGGCGCCAACTCGATCCTGTCCGCGCTGGAGGACGCCCCCGACGACAACCCGGGCACGCACGACTTCATCATCGAGGCGCTGGCCGCGCTGGACGCGGTCGTCACCGAGGTGCACATCCTCGACATCGTGGAGGGGGTGTACACCGCGGCCGCCGTGGTGTCGGGGCACACCGTCCCGTGCCGCGCCTCGGACGGCGTCGCGCTGGCGCTGCGCTGCGGCGCGACCGTCTTGGCGCGCGAGGAGGTGCTCGACAAGGCGGGCACGACCGTCGCCGCCGACGTGCCCGAGGCGAGCCTGGGGGGCGGCTCCGACGAACAGATGGAGCAGTTCCGCGCGTTCCTCGACACCATCAACCCCGAGGACTTCGAGGCCGGCCCCGCGGGCGACGGCGACGAGCAACCCTGAGTCGACGCTTGAGGGTTGCGGCGGTGTCGGCCCCGTCGCGGCGTGTCGGGGAACTGGGCGGACGCCGACCGCTACCGTCATACTGGATCGAGGACGAAGGACCACGCAGGAGGCATGGTGAACGCATCGGAGGCCAAGGTGCCGAGCACGGCGGGGCTGCAGGACGTCCTCTTCGAGGGCGATTTCGCACCCATGCCCGAGGACATCGGCTTCCGCGGTCCGATCGCCTGCAACGCCGCCGGGATCACCTACCGGCAGCTCGACTACTGGGCCCGCACCGGGCTGGTGGTGCCGAGCATCAAGGCCGCGGACGGGTCGGGCACCCACCGGCTGTACGGCTTCCGCGACATCCTCATGCTCAAGGTCGTCAAGCGGCTGCTCGACGTGGGCATCTCGCTGCAGCAGATCCGGGCCGCGATCCTGCACCTGCGCGAGCGCGGCGTCGAGGATCTCACCTCCGTCACCCTCATGAGCGACGGCGTCTCGGTGTACGAGGCCATCTCCGATGAGGAGATCATCGACCTGGTCCACGGCGGCCAGGGCGTCTTCGCCATCGCCCTGGGGCGCGTCTGGCACGACCTGGAGGGCAACCTCGCGGCGCTGCCGACCGAGCGCGCCGTCGAGCAGCCGGCCGCGCCCACCCGCGTCGACGAACTCGCGGCCCGGCGCGCCGCCCGCACCGCGGGCTGACGCGTCCCGCGCCGTGGCCGAAGCACTCCCGGCCGCGCGATAGGTTGGGGGCAGTCTCTCCACCCGGGTGGCAGGCGCCCGGCCCCGGCGAGGCGAGGAGTGAGCCATGGAACCGTTCGAGATCCGTCACCTCGGCCCCGACGCCGCCGACCGCGAGGCGATGCTGCGGCGCGTGGGTCACACGAGCCTGGACGCGCTGACGGACACGGCTCTGCCCGACGACATCACGATGAGCGAGCCGCTCGAACTGGCGCCCGCGGCGTCCGAGGCCGGCATCCAGGCCGAACTGCAGCGCATGGCCGCGGCCAACCACCCGGGGCGCGCGATGATCGGGCTGGGCTACCACGGCACCCTCACCCCCGCGGTGATCCGCCGCACGGTGCTGGAGAACCCCGCCTGGTACACCGCCTACACCCCCTACCAGCCCGAGATCAGCCAGGGCCGCCTGGAGATGCTGCTCACCTTCCAGACCGTCATCACCGACCTCACGGGGCTGCCGTCGGCGGGGGCCTCGCTGCTGGACGAGGGCACCGCGGTGGCCGAGGCGGTCGGCGTGGCGCGCCGCAAGCAGCGCAAGGGCTCCGTCGTCCTGGTCGACGAGGGGATCCTGCCGCAGTCGCTCGCGGTGCTGCACACCCGGGCCCGCGCGCTGGGCATCGAGGTCGTCGTCACCTCCGACCCGCTGGAGGGCCTGCAGCGCCACGACGCGTTCGCGGTCGTCCTGCAGACCCCGGACGCCGACGGCTCGGTCCGTTCGGTCGAGGAACTCACCACGATCGCCGCCAAGGCGCACGAGAACGACGCGCTGGTCATCGCCGCCGCCGACCTGCTGGCGCTGACGCTGCTGCCCGCGCCTGCGTCCTGGGGGGCCGACATCGCCGTGGGGTCGACCCAGCGCTTCGGCGTCCCGCTGTTCTACGGCGGGCCGCACGCCGGCTACATCGCCGTGGGGGAGGGGATGGAGCGGCAGCTGCCGGGCCGCCTGGTCGGGTTGTCGCAGGATCGACACGGGACGCCGGCGTTCCGGCTGGCCCTGCAGACCCGGGAGCAGCACATCCGGCGCGAGAAGGCCACCTCGAACATCTGCACCGCCCAGGTGCTGCTGGCCGTCGTCGCGGCCTCCTACGCCGTCTACCACGGCCCCGAGGGCCTGCGCGGGATCGCGTCCGACGTCGCCCGCAACGCGCGGCGCCTGGCCGCGGCGATCACCACCGCCGGCCACCCGCTGGTTTCGGACACCTTCTTCGACACGCTCACCGTGCACACCCAGGGCGCCGCCCCGCGGTACGTGCGCGCCGCCCGCGAGCGCGGCATCCACCTGAGGTTCGTCGACCTGGACCACGTCGGCATCAGCGTCGGCGAGGACGCGACCGAGGCGGACCTGGCGGCCGTCGCGGCCGTCTTCGGCGGGGCGCTCACCGACGCCGAGGCCGGGTCGCTGGGCCAGCCCGAGCGCGAGCCCGGCTACCTCGGCCACCCCGTGTTCCACCGCTACCGGTCCGAGACCGAGATGATGCGCTACCTGCGCGCCCTGGCCGACCGCGACTTCGCCCTGGACAAGGGCATGATCCCGCTGGGCTCGTGCACGATGAAGCTCAACCCGGCCGCCGCGCTGGAGCCGATCAGCTACCCCGGCTTCGCGAACCTGCACCCCTTCGTGCCGGCCGCGGACGCCCAGGGCTACGCCGAGCTGATCGCCGACCTGGAGGCGCAGTTGGTCGCCATCACCGGCTACGACCGGGTCAGCCTGCAGCCCAACGCGGGCAGCCAGGGCGAGTTCGCCGGCCTGATGGCGGTCCGCTCGTTCCACGAGGCTAACGGGCAGCCCGAACGGACCGTCTGCCTCATCCCCGCCTCCGCGCACGGCACCAACGCGGCGTCCGCGGCCATGGCCGGCATGGACGTCGTGGTGGTGAAGACGGCCGAGGACGGCTCGATCGACTTCGAGGACCTGACCGCGAAGATCGACAAGCACGCCGACAAGCTCGCCGTCATCATGATCACCTACCCCTCGACGCACGGCGTCTACGAGGCGCGGGTGCGGGAGCTGTGCGAGCTCGTGCACGCCGCCGGGGGCCAGGTGTACGTCGACGGGGCCAACCTCAACGCGCTGATGGGCCTGGCGCAGCCGGGCAAGTTCGGCGCCGACGTCAGCCACCTCAACCTGCACAAGACGTTCGCCATCCCGCACGGCGGCGGCGGCCCCGGCGTCGGCCCGGTCGCCGTCCGCGAGCACCTGGCGCCGTACCTGCCCAACCACCCGCTCGTGCCGGACGCGGGCCCCGTGACCTCCTACGGCCCGATCTCGGCCGCCCCCTACGGCTCGGCGGGCATCCTGCCCATCTCGTACGCGTTCATCGCGATGATGGGCCCCGCGCTGCGGGAGGCGTCCCAGGGCGCGGTGCTGGCCGCGAACTACGTGGCCGCCCGGCTGTCCGAGCGCTACCCGATCCTGTACACCGGCGAGGGCGGCCTGGTCGCGCACGAGTGCATCGTGGACCTGCGCCCGCTCACCAAGCGCACGGGCGTGACGGTCGACGACGTCGCGAAGCGGCTGATCGACTACGGCTTCCACGCGCCGACGATGAGCTTCCCGGTCGCGGGCACCCTGATGGTGGAGCCCACCGAATCGGAGTCGCTGGCCGAACTGGACCGGTTCTGCGAGGCGATGCTGTCGATCGCGGACGAGGCCGAGCGGGTCGCGTCGGGGGAGTGGCCGGCCGACGACAACCCGCTGCACAACGCCCCGCACACGCTGGCCGAGGTGACCGCCGACGCGTGGGACCACCCCTACCCGCGCAGCCTCGCCGCGCACCCGGCGGGCGTGAAGCTCGGCGCGGTGTCCACGGGCGCCCGCGACCGCTACTGGCCGGCCGTGGCCCGCATCGACGGCGCGTTCGGCGACCGGAACCTGGTCTGCTCCTGCCCGCCGATGGACTCCTACCAGTGACGGCCGCGCGCCCCGCGGGTGGGTGACCGCGGGGCGCGCCGCCGTTAGGGTGTTCGGCATGGTCGAACGCCTGCAACGCCTCCTGCAGATCCCCTGGATCGCTCACCTCGTCCGCACTTTCGAGCGGTTCGGGCAACGGTTGGGGTCCCAGTTCGCCGCCGCGATCACCTACTTCTCGGTGCTGTCGCTGGTGCCCATCCTCATGGTGGCGTTCGCGATCCTCGGCCTGACGCTGACGGTCTTCATCCCCGACGTCCTGGACCAGGTCAGCGCCTGGATCAAGGACGCGGTCGCGGGCCAGGGCGAGCTGGGCGAACAGCTCGCCGAGGTCGTCAACCAGGCCCTGCAGGGCTGGCGCGCCATCCTGGGCGTCGGCCTGGTGGTGGCGCTGTGGTCGGGCGCGAACTGGGTGAACAACATCCGGCAGGCGGTGCACGCCCAGATGCGGCCGGTGTTCGACATGACCGAGCAGAAGACCAACATCGTCGTGCAGACGCTGATCAACATCGGCATCCTGCTGGGGCTGTTCCTGCTGGTCGGCGTCATGATGGCGCTCAGCACCGTGGCCACGGGCGCGCGGGACGCCGTCGTCGCCTGGCTCAAGCTGGAGGGGACGATCTGGGCGGGGCTGCTGGCCTGGGCGCCGCTGCTGGGCATGCTGCTGGCCGGCTACGTGCTGTTCGTGTTCATGTTCGCGGTGTTCACCGAGCGCGGCTTCCCCAAGCGCCTGATCGCCAAGGGCGCGGTGATCGGAGCGGTGGGCACGACGATCCTGCTGTGGGCCGCCGGGTTCGTCGTCGGGATCTTCTCCAACAACGCGGCGGCGGCGGTCTTCGGCAGCGTCATCATCGTGATGCTGTACTTCAACCTGTTCGCCACGCTCACGCTGATCGTGGCGGCGTGGATCGCCACCGACACCAGCCAGCTCGTGGCCGAGCCCGAGATCGTCCTGACCGACGACGCCGCCCGCACCCCGTCGAACTACGCCAGCAAGGAACTCGTCGCGATCCTGCGGGCCGGCGAGGAGCGCGCGCGGCAGGATCGGGTCCCGCGCGAGGCGGCGGTGACCGCCGCTCGGGTGAGCGGGGGAGTCGGCGCCGCCGTGGGGGCGGCCGTGGTGGGCGTCATGGCGACGATCGCCGCGGTCGTGTCCGGGCTCCTGGCCCGCCGCTCCTAGCCGCGGACGCCGGCGGCCGGCGCTCGCGCGTGGCGCCAGCGACCCTGACCGGACGCACGCGTGGCGCGCACCCGCGAGGGGTACGCGCCACGGCGGTGAGGTCGAACGGGTCAGTGCTCCGCGGGCGGCGCGGCGACCGGGGCCGCCTGGCCGATGGCGGCGAGCAGGTCGAGGTACCAGTCCTGACCGATGTCGAACGGCTTGCCGCCCTTGATCCGGGAGAACTCGATGCAGCGCAGCTCGTCGCCCTGCTCCTCGTCCTGGCCCACGAGGCCCGGCTCGCCGCGCAGGGCGGCGTCCACGGCGAAGGTGGCCATGGTGTCGATGAGGTCCAGGTCGAACTGATCCGAGGCCGCCGACCGGGCGAAGTAGCCCGACTTCTGCACCAGGGTCTTCTCCGCGCCCAGCTTCTTGGCGAACTGCTCGCCGAACCAGGCGCCCGGGTTCACCTTGTCGAGGCGGATGTGGCCGAAGGCGTCCCGGGCGATCTCCTCGCCGGCGGCCTCCATCTCGGCCACGATGCTCTCCACGCCCGCGCCTTCGGAGATGAACAGGTTGACGCAGCCCACCTCGTCCATGATCGCGGTCAGGCGCTGCGCCTCCGCGGCGATGTCGATGACGGCCTCGGGCACGTAGACGCCGTGGATGTCCCAGGCGCGCTTGTCCAGGCCGATCGCCGGCACCCAGGTCTGCTCGTCGAGCCACTCCCGGTACTTGCGCGCCGTGGCGGCGGTCAGCCAGCCGCAGTTGCGGCCCATGATCTCGTGCACGATCAGCATCCGGCCGCTGGCGTTGTGCTCGGCCAGCACGTTCTGCGCGAACTGCGAGCCCTCCTCGGCGGCGGTGTCGGCGCCCAGGCTCTGCCGGATCGGGATGATGTCGTTGTCGATGGTCTTGGGCAGCCCGACGACGGTGAGCTCGTAGTCGTGCTCGTGCAGGTACTGCGCCAGGTCGGCCGCGGTCGTGTTGGTGTCGTCGCCGCCGATGGTGTGCAGGATCGTGACGCCGTCGGCGACCAGGCGGTCGGCGGCGAACTTCAGCGGGTCGGCGCCCTCGGGCACCAGGCCGCGCTTGACCAGGTCCTTGGTGTTGGTCAGCTTGACGCGGCTGTTGCCGATGGGGGACCCCCCGAAGCGGCGCAGGACGTCGGCGTTCGCGCGGACCTCGTCGGTCACCTCCAGGGCGTCCCCGGTCAGGAGCCCCTGGTAGCCGTTGCGGTAGGCGATGATCGGCACCTCGGGGGCCAGCTCGGTGTAGCGGCTGATCAGCGAACCGATCGCGGTGGACAGACACGGGGCGAAACCACCGGCGGTGAGCAGTGCGACCTTCTGAGTCATCGGGGACCTCTCGCGTGAGACGACAATCGGGTGGCGCGCACGCGCGCCGCTCGTCCCAGCCTATTGCCGTCCGAGCCGATCCGCTCGCCCGCGCCAGGATCGCAGGGCCGGCGTCCTGCGGCGGCTGCGTGGGCCCCCGTGGGCGCTGAACCGGTCGCCGGGCTGTGGATGACCCGCGCGGCGCGGGCGGCCGGGTGGCACGATGGTGCCGTTCCACCCCCGAAGGAGCCTGCCATGGCATCACCCCGCCCCGACGAGCGCGGCCAGTCACTCTCGGCCCTGGTCGCGGTCGTCCTGCTCGCCCTGTTCCTGGTGACCGGCCTCGTCGTCGACGGCGGGCGTCAGGTCGCCGCGGCACGGGAGGCCGAGGCGGGTGCCGCGCAGGCTGCCCGCGCGGCCGCCGACGAGAGCACCGTGGCGCGCGCCGCCGGCGCGCCGTCCGACCTCGGCGCGGTCCGGGCCGCGGGGCAGCGCGTCTTGGCGGAGCGAGGGCTGGCCGGCGACGTGCGCATCGAGGGCGGCCAGATCCACGTGCGCGCCGAGACGCGCAGCCCGACCGTGTTCCTGTCGGTGCTCGGCATCGGCTCGGTCGGCGGCAGCGGGGAGGCGACCGCCTCGCTGCTGGACTGACGCGCGCCGCCGGGCTCCGCGTGGCTAGACGCTGGCCGCCATCGCGGCCACGGCCCGCTCGATGAGCTCCGGGTTCGCCGCCAGGTTCAGCCGCACGAAGCTCTCGTAGCCCGGGCCGAAGGTGGCGCCGTCGTTGAGGGCGACGCGGGCACGCTCGACGAAGTGCTGCGCCGGGTGGGCGAGCCCCAGCGCGGAGCAGTCCAGCCAGGCGAGGTAGGTGCCCGGCTGCCGCTGCCAGGTGATGCCCTCCAGGCGCTCGGCGAGCAGGCGCGCCAGGAGGCCCTTGTTGGCGGCGACCTCGGTCATCACCTCGTCCACCCAGTCCTGGGCGTGCACCAGCGCCGCGGTGTGGGCGAGCGTCGCGAGTTGTCCGGTGGACTGGTTGGCCAGCGGGGGGAGCCGGTCGAGAGCGCCGAGGGCGTCCGTGCCGGCGATGTAGAGCCCGCCCTTGAACGCGGCCAGGTTCCAGCCCTTGCCCGCGGAGAACGCCACCACGGCGTTCTGCGCCTCGGGCAGAGCCAGGATCGGGGTGAAGCGGGCGCCGGGGTCGACCAGCACGGCGTGGATCTCGTCCACGACCAGCAGGACGTCGTGCTCGCGGCACAGCCGCGCCACCGCCGTGAGCTCCTCGGCGGTGTGCACCGTTCCCGTCGGGTTGTGCGGGGAGCACAGCAGGTACGCCGTCGGCCGCTCCGGTCCGGCGAACGCCTCGGCGAGGGCGGCCAGGTCGAGGCGGCCCTCCCCAGTGAGCGGCACCTGCGTGATGTGCCGGCCGTAGCCCTCGATCACCTGCCAGAACGGGGGTACACCGGCGGGTTGATGACGATGTGGTCCCCGGGTGCGGTGTTGCCCAGCAGCAGCCCGAGGATAGCGTTCATGACGTCACCCGCACGGCGCAGTTGGGTATCGGCGGGCCGCCAGCCCCAGCGGCGCTCGGCCATGGCGGCGTACGCGTCGGCGTACTGCGTCCCGAACGGGTAGCCCGTGTCGCCGGCGTCCATGGCCGCGGCCACGGCGTCCCGGACGGCCGGGTGCGGCAGGACGTCCATCTCGGCGACGAACAGCGGCAGGACATCGTCGGGGTAGGACCGCCACTTCAGCGACGTGCGCGCCCGCAGCTGCGATTCGGACAGGTTGAACAGCGACATGCCCGCATTCTTCCACGCGTCTTGGGTGGGTTCGGGCCCGCCACATCGTCGACGGACGCCGCGGGCGGGCCGTCCCAGGGACTCCCGCGAAGGCATCTTGTTTCCAAACACGAAAGTAGTTACTGTGAAGCCATGAACAAGACCGGTCACCCCCACGACGCCACCCCGACGGCGGTCGCGTCCGTCCCCGCCTCCACGGCGCTGGCGCTGCTGTTCCTGCGCCCCTTTCTGCTGTTCTGCTCGTTCGCCGTCCTGTGGCTGATGCCGTCGGCGAGCGGCGATCCGGGCGACAACCTCCTGTGGCAAAACGTCGCGATCGTCGGCGTCGACCTGGTGTCGCTGGCCGTGGCGACGGCGATCCTGCGCCGGCACGGCGGCACGCTGCGCGGCCTCATCAGCCCGCGGGTGGCCGATGTCGGCTGGGGCCTGCTCGCCGCCGTGATCGCGATCGCTGGCTTCTTCGCCGCCTCGTTCGTGGCCAACTTCATCGCCTACGGCGGGCCGCCCCCCGCCCCGACGGGCGCCGCCCCCACCATCCCGCTGTGGTTCGGCCTGTGGTGCCTGCTGGTGATGCCCGTCACCATCGCCGTCGCCGAAGAGGTCGTCTACCGCGGCGTGGGCCAGGGTGCCCTGTCGGCGCACTGGGGCCGCTGGGCGGGGCTGCTGGTGATGGCGGCGGTCTTCGGCCTGCAGCACCTGGCTCTGACCCCGCCCGACCCGCAGGCCTGGGTGGCGCGCTACCTGACCACGTTCCTGGCCGGGTTGATGTTCGGCTTGCTGTACTGGTGGTTCAAGCGCCTGAGCCCCCTCATCGTCGGGCACTGGCTGCTGGACGTCCTCGGGCTCGGCCTGCCGATGTTCCTGGCGGCGACAGCCGCCCTGTGACCCCCTGGGTCGAGCCTGGCGGGCCTAGGGTGGTGCCATGGCCCGCTACTTCGACGTCCACCCCGCCAATCCGCAAGCCCGCTCGCTGGCCCAGGTCGCGCAGATCATCCGGGACGGCGGCCTGGTCGTGTACCCGACCGACTCCGGCTTCGCGCTGGGCTGCTCGCTCGGCAACGCCGACGGCCTCGCCCGCATCCGCAGCATCCGGCACCTCGACCGCCACCACCACTTCACCCTGGTCTGTTCCGAGTTCGGGCAGTTGGGGCAGTACGTCGAGATGGGCAACGACGTGTTCCGCGCCATCAAGGCGAACACGCCCGGCCCCTACACGTTCATCCTGCGGGGCACGCGGGAGGCGCCCAAGGTGATGCTGCAGGAGAAGAAGCGCACCGTGGGCGTCCGGATCCCCGACCACGTCACCGCGCGTGCGCTGCTCGACGAGTTGGGCGAGCCGCTCATGTCCAGCACGCTGATCCTGCCGGACTCCGAGGACGCCCCCACCGACGGCTGGGCGATCGCGGAGGCGCTGGAGCACCAGGTGGACGCGGTGCTCGACTCCGGCGACGTGGGCGTCGGCCCGACCACGGTGATCGACTTCACCGCCGAGGACGACCCGATCCTGCGGCGCGGCGCCGGCGACACCGCGCCGTTCGAGGAGTGAGCCCGGCTCAGTCCTCCGGGTCCCGGTAGGGCGGCCGCTTCCCGCCCGAAGTCAGCGTCGCTGCGTAGTCGGGGACCTCGAGTTGCAGCGACCGCTCGGTGCGCCGGTAGCCGGTGCTCGGCGGACGCTCCGGCAGTTCCAGCGTCGGTCGCTCCACCGGCTCGTAGGGGATCGACGCCAGCAGGTGCTGGATCATGTTGAGCCGCGCGCGCCGCTTGTCCTCGGCCTCCACGACGTTCCAGCGGGCCGGCTGGACGTCGGTGTGGACGAACATCTCGTCCTTCGCGCGGCTGTAGTCCTCCCAGCGCGCCAGCGACTGCACGTCGGTGGGGGAGAGCTTCCACTGCCGCATCGGGTCGGTGAGCCGGGAGCGGAACCGCTTCTCCTGCTCCTTGTCCGAGACGGAGAACCAGTACTTGCGCAGCATGATGCCGTCGTCGATGAGCATCCGCTCGAAGATCGGGCACTGCCGCAGGAAGCGGATGTGCTCCTCGGCGGTGCAGTAGCCCATCACCTTCTCCACGCCGGCGCGGTTGTACCAGGACCGGTCGAAGAACCGGATCTCGCCGGCGGCGGGCAGGTGCTCCACGTAGCGCTGGAAGTACCACTGCGTGCGCTGCCGCTCGGTCGGGGCCGGGAGCGCGACGACACTGGCGACGCGCGGGTTCAGGTACTCGGTGATCCGCTTGATCGCCCCGCCCTTGCCGGCGGCGTCGCGCCCCTCGAAGATCACCACGATCCGGGCGCCGGCGCTGCGCACCCACTCCTGCATCTCGACGAGCTCGGACTGCAGCCGGCTCAGCTCAGCCTCGTACAGGGACTTGGGCAGCTTCTTGGGGCCATCGCCCCATTCTGACGCGCCCGGGCGCCGCGCGCACCCGTTCCGGGTGGGCGGTTCCGACGCTCACCGCGGCGGGAAGGGGCGGCTGGGCGGCTCACCTCCCGCACGCCGACGGCGGGCGCGGAAGCCTGAAGGCGTCAGGCCGACGTCCCCAACCGGCGCGTCACGGAGTAACCGTCCTCGAGGTCGGTGAGCGTCGCCGTGATGACGCCGCGGGCGTCCACGCGGTACTCCTCCTGGATCAGCGGGCCCTCCCCGGTCCGCACGACCGGGATCCCGGCCGGGTCGGCGGCGTCGCGCAGCGTGCGGTCGAAGGGGAAGAACACCGGCTCGAGCGGGACGACGTCGCCGGTCGGCTCGCCCGAGGCGCCCAGCCGTGCGTGCTCCACGAAGCGGAAGACGCCCAGGTTGTGGGCGGCCCGGTAGCGGCGGGTGACCGTGACCTCCGCGTCGGGGCTGGTGCGCTGGTCGCGGCGGATCAGCGGGTCGAAGGCGAGTTGCGCGCCGGCGTCCGCGTCCCGGAAGACGCCGAAGCCGCGCGAGAGCCGGTCGGTGAGCCGGAACCCCGACTCGGGATCGGCGGCGATCGCCAGCCCGATCGCTGTGGACGCCGCGGCGTGCGGCGAGCGCTTCACCCGCCGCCCGAAGCGTGCCCGCAGCTCGCGGGCCACGAGCGGCAGCTCGGAGGAGCCTCCCACGAGGTAGAGCCCGGCGACCTGGGCGGCCTCGAGCCCGGCGGCGTCGGCGCTGCCCAGCAGCGGCTCGAGCGCCTCGACGGTGCGGGCGATCAGCGGGGCGGCCGCGGCGTAGAAGTCGTCGACGTCCACCACGACGTCGGTCGTCCCCACCCGCAACGGGATGCGGCGCGACTGCGGCGACAGCGACTCCTTCGCCGCCCGGGCCTCATCCAGGAGCGCGGTCGAACCGGCCGCGTCGAGGACGGGGTCCCCGGCGGCGGCGCGCGCCAGGTCGGCCAGGACGGCGTCCAGGTCGTCTCCGCCGAGCCGGTTGATGCCGAGGGAGGACTCCACCTCGTGGGCCAGGTCGGCCACCTGGACCAGCGACGCGTCGAACGTCCCGCCGCCGAGGTCGTAGACGACGACGCGGGTGCGCCGCGCGTTCAGCGTGCGGGCCTGGCGGTGCGTGTACTCGAACGCGGCGGCCGAGGGCTCGTTCAGCAACCCCACCACGGTGAAGCCGGCGGCGGCGAAGGCGTCCAGGGTGAGGAGCCGCTGCGCGGAGTGCGCGTGGGCCGGGACGGCGACCATGGCCTCCAGCGGCGCCTCCGGATCCACGTCGGCGAGCGTGGACGCCGAGGCGAGCGCCTCGCGCAGCGCGCGCAGGAATCCGGTCACGAGGTCCGCGAGCGGGACGTCCGCCTCCCCGACCCGCACGGTCGCGTCGGGGCGGACGCTGCCCGCCGCCAGCGCGCGCTTGAACGAGCGCACCAGCGGCGCGCCCGCCCGCGCGGCCGCGAGGGCGTCGAAGCCGAAGACGAGGCGACCCTCGACCAGGGCGGCGACCGAGGGGAAGTGGTCGACGCTGTCGCCGTGCTGATCCTCGAACGACACGACCGGGTAGTTGCCGCGGTCGACGACCGAGACGATCGTCCTGGTGGTGCCGAAGTCGATGCCGAGTCTCATGCCTGCGAGGCTAACCCGACAACGCGCCCGGCTGACGCCCCACCGGCAGGACTGGACGCCGCCGGCACCACCGTCGATCCCGTGCTGGGCACCCGGGTTCGGAGGCGCTGCCGCCGGTAGCCTTGCTGGGCATGACCCGCCCCCACGTCGTGACGCTGCTCCTGCGCTGGCTGACGCTGCCCGTCCATCCCGCCGACCTCGGGCGCGAGCACGACGCCCTGGTCGACGCCCTGCTGGACTCGCCGGAGCGCGAGACCGCGCACGCGCACGCCCTCGGAACGCTGCTGGCAGCGACCACGGGGGAGGAGCCGCCGCCCGGCCACCCGGCCGCCGACGACCTCGGGACGGCGCTGTCGCTGCTGACCCGCGCGGAGGCGGCCGCGATCGCGGCGGCGCGATCCCAGGAGGAGGCCGACGCGCGCGGCGGGTCGGTCCCACCGTCCGACGCCGTGGCCTCCCTGGCCGCGCAGCTGGACGCGCTGGCGTCCCGCTCCTTCGAACTGTCCGATCTCGGGCTGGCGCGCCCCCTGCAGGCCCAGGCCCGCCTGTGGCTGGTGGGCGCCGCCCAGGACCCGCTCGCGCCGGCCACGCTCACGCTCCTGCGGCAAGCGATCGGCGACGTCGAGGGGGAGCGGCACCGCCGGGTGCTGGGCCAGAGCTTCGCCGTCCTGGCGCGGGCCGCCGCCGCGGGCGGCCGGGCCGACCTGTGGCAGGACGCCGTCGAGATGCTCGACGCCCGGCTCGGCCCGCTGATGCCCCGCGATCTGGCCTGGTGGGTGGCCGGCTGGGCGAGGCAGGTCGTGCGGCTCGACTCCCGCTGGTTCCGGGCGCAGCGGACGCGGGAGCAGGCCGAGGCGCTGCTGGCGCCCGCGCTGGCGTCCGGCACGCCGGTGGAGGTCGAGCGGGCCGAGGCCGTCCGGGTCGAGCTCGGCGTCGCGTACGCCCTCAACCGGGACCACGACGAGCGGCCCTTCCTCGACGTCCTGGACGAGGTGACCGCGGGGCTGATCGCCGACCTGGGCACCGCGCCGGCGCGCGAGCACATCCTGTCGCGATCCGCCGCGCTCGCGCTGCGCGCCCCGTCCCGGCCCGAGCGGATCTCCACCGCGTTGACCGCGTGGCTGGACGCGGCCCGGGCCCGCGGCCCCCTCGGCCCGGAACTGATCGAGCAGTACCGCAGCCATCTCGAGCGGCTGGATGCGGCCCGGGACGGCACGTCGCCGGGGCAGGATTCCCAGGGCGACGCCGCCGACCTGCCGCCCGACGCGGTGCCGGGCGTACCGGCCGGGCTGTACTCGCCGCACGCGGGCGTCCGGGTGCGCACCCTGCGCAGCCAGTTCGGAGCCTGGGCCTTCATGACCGCCAACGCGTCGGAGGGGGACGCCTTCTACGAGGCGGTGCCGATCCTCGCCGAGTTGTACACGCGGGGGATCGCCGACCCCGTGGAGGACGTCCGGGAGGAGGCCGTGGTCTTCGCCCGGCGCCTGATCTACGGCTACAGCCACCGGGGGCGCAACCCGGACGGCATGACCTGGGTGCGGCGGGTCATCGCCGACACGGCCGGGATGACGTCGATCCGCTGCCACCGCGCCCACGTGCTGGCGCTGGCCGACTACCGCACGATGGACACCGACCGGCTGGCGATCCTGGCCGCCAACGATCGCCTGGACGCCGCCCTGGTCGGATCCCAGGCCGACTACGCGATCTGCCAGCGGGCCCTGCTCGCTCTGTGGCGGATGCGGGAGATGGACGACGACGACCCCGACAAGGTCTGGGCCAGCGAGCGGGTCGTCCCGATGCTCGTGGAGAGCATCGACAACGACGAGTACGAGCAGCACGACTGGCCCGACCTGATCCGCACGCAGGCACGGTGGCTGATGTACCGGCACATCCAGGCCGAGCGGTGGGACGACGCGTTCCGCAACGCGCGCACCTACGCCCAGTGGATGGACGCCGAGCCCGACACCGAGCAGCTGCGCGTGGTGGGGATCTACCACCTGGGGGAGTTCGCGGCGCTGGCGGGCGACCCGGCCTCCCCGCACCGCGACGAGGCCCTGGCGATGATGGACACCGCCCGGCGGATCCTCGCGAAGGAAGATCCAGACGTGCTGGCGATCCACGAGGCCAGGGCGACGATCCAGATGGCCGGCGCCACCTGGGGCCGGGATCGCTCCCTCGCGCTGGCCGAGTTCGACCGCGGGCTCGGGATGGGTGTGCGTGCGCTGCCCCACGATCCCGACGGGACCCACCAGTTGGCCTCGTGGATGACCGCCTGGGGGCGCTGGGCCTTCATCGAGGCCGAGCGTTGGGACTCGGGGGATCACGACGGCACCGAGCGGCCCTACACCGACACGGCGCGGGCGGCGCTGCTCTACCTGCGGCATCGCCTCCACGCCATCGACCCGGAGGCCGAGGCCCACACGCGCGATCTGGTCCGGCTCGCGGCGCACCCTGGCACGTTCCTGACCTCGCAGAGCGACGACGACGTCCGGGAGCTGTACGCCCTGCTCGTCCCGCTGCTGGACGACCGACGCGACGGCGCGGACGCCGCCAAGGTGCGCGAGCTGGCCAAGAAGGCGGGACGCCGCGGGCGCGGCTGGTTCGGCCGCTGAGCGACGAAGGAGGGCAGCCGCGAGGGGCCTCAGCCGTCCTGCGGATCGGCCGGGCCCCGGTCCTCGGATCCGGGGTCGGCGTCCGTCTCAGGCCCGTCGAGGCCCGTGGTGTCGGGGTCCGCGGCGTCCGGGGCGTCGTCCCCGAGCCCGGCGAGGAAGTCCTCGAACTGGCGTCCGATCTCGTCGGCCGACGGCAGGGACTCGCTGCGCGTGCTGCGGAGGCTGCGCTCCGACATGAAGCGCTCGTAGTTCTCCTCCAGCGTGCGCACCATCTCGGTGAGCTCCTCCGAGGCCTGCACCTGCTGGTCGATCTGGGCGCGGACCAGGCTCGCGGCCAGGTCGAAGCCCCCGGTCGGCAGCGCCAGGTGCGTCCCGGCCTTCAGGGCCTTCATGAGCGCGCCGGCGGCGGCCGGGTAGTCGGCGTCCGCGATGTAGTGCGGGACGTGCGCGAGCAGCCCCGTCACGGGGTGGCCTGCCTCGCCGAGCCGCAGGGTCAGGACGCTGGGGAAGGACGCCTTCAGCGCGAACGTGCCGAGCATCAGGTCCTCCTCGGCGACGCGGTCGGGCTCGCCGGCGTACTGCGTGACGGCCACGGGACGGGTGTGGGGGCCGGCGCCGGGATCGCCTGGACGAGCACGGTGCTACGGACGTCCAACTGCTCGATGACGTGCGTGACGCCGGCGGCGAGCCGCTCCCACTGGAAGGACGGCTCGGGTCCGTTGAGCAGCAGGAAGTCCCGGCCATCGGCGTCGGTCACGAGGTGGAGTGCGATCTCCGGCTTGGCGTAGCTGTCGAAGTGGTCGCGGTCGAACACGATCTCCGGCCGGCGCCCGCCGTAGTCGATGAGCTGGTCGGCGTCGAAGCGGCCCAGCAGGCGGTTGGGCAGCTGATCCAGGAGGTGGGCGTCGACCATGCGCTGGGCGTGCCCCGCGTCGAGGTAGCTGCCGAGGGTCACGACGAGGGTGTCGGCGTGCAGACGGCGCTGGTCGACGTGTGGCTCCCACGTGAACAGGCTGATGGGGTCGAGCATGAGGAAGCTCCCCTCCGTTCCGGTCTGGCTGCTGGTGCTGATCTTCTCCTCAACGCCGGTGGGCGGGCCGGCATTCCGGGTTCTCCCACGGCGAACGGCGCCGGCACGTCGTCGTGCCGGGCGCGCGCGTCGGCGTCCGCGGCCGGGGCGCACCGCTCGGCCGCGGCCGACGGCGGATGGCTCAGCCGCGCCGCGCGTACCGCTTGGTGACGCGCCGGTCGGCCGCCCGCTCCCGACGGTCGGTGCCCAGGCCGTGATCGACCGACACCCGGCCGGCGCCGGTGAACACCAGGGGCAGCGCCAAAGCGCCGTACAGCAGAGCCCCCTCGTTGGCCAGCCCGCCCGTGGCGGCGTCCAGCACCGGCGCGCCGGTCCACAGCCCGAGCCCGTAGAGCAGCCCCATGATCGCGGCGAGCAGGAGCGCCGAGAACCGGGTGAAGAGGCCGACGGCGATCAGGACGGGCAGCACCACCCCGGCGGCGCCGAGGGCGACCGCGGCGATGTCCGGCGCCTGGTTCAGGAGGGGGAGCTCGCGCATCTGCGCCGTCAGCGGGCCCAGGTGCATGAGCTGGTAGAGGCCGCGCAGCACCAGCGGCAGGATCATCAGGCGCAGCAGGAGCAGACCCAGGTCGGTGAGGCGCCGGTTCTGCATGCGCTCGAGTTCGTAGGCGTATTCGGGCAGGTCGCGGGGATCCACGTCCGCCGCGTCCCGCTCGGGCGGCCGGGGCGGCGGCGTCTGCTGCAGGGCGGCGACGTCCATCACCTGCGTGCGCTCCGCCGGGGTCTCGAAGGCCGGCGCCACGTACGGCACCGACTGCGTGGCCTCCGTGCCGATCACGACGGTCGGCTCGTTGTCGTCCTCGCGTCGCCCCATGGGCTGCCACTCACTCATCATTCCCCCTGACTTCGCGGCGTCCTTGCCCGGAGGCTACCGCGTCACCAGCCCAGCGGGTAGGCGTCCGCGCGGGGCTCGGACCCGGCGACCAGCGTCCCGTTCTCCAGGCGCCAGATGGCCTGGCCCCGACCGAACGTGGTGGCCCGGTCGGTGGCGAGCGCGTCGTGGCCGCGGGCGGCGAGCGCCGCCACCACCGGGGTCCCGGCCGTCGACTCGACGTCGACCCGCCCCGTCTCCGCGTCCCAGAACCAGCGCGGACGCCCCAGGGCGGTCTGCGGGTCGTCGCCGTGCTCGACGGCGTCCAGGACCACCTGGACGTGGCCCTGGGCCTGCATGTGGCCGCCCATGACACCGAACGGCCCGACGGGTTCGCCGCCGCGGGTCAGGAAGCCGGGGATGATCGTGTGGAAGGGCCGCTTGCCGGGCGCGAGTTCGTTGGGATGCCCGGGCTCCAGCGAGAAGCCCCAGCCGCGGTTCTGCAGCGAGATCCCGGTCCCCGGGACGACGATGCCCGCCCCGAAGCCGGCGAAGTTGGACTGGATGAAGCTGACCTGGTTGCCCTCGTCGTCGGCGGTGCACAGGTAGACGGTGTCCGAGGAACGCGGGTCGACCGCGACCGGGCGGTGGGCCCGCTCGCCGAGGGCGGCGCGGCGGCGTCCGATGTGCGCGTCGGCCAGGAGCGCGGCGGTCGGCACGTCGGCGTGCGCGGGGTCGGCCACGAACGCGTGCGTGTCGACCAGCGCCGCCTTGACGGCCTCGATGGCCCGGTGCCACGAGGCCGGACGCGGCGGGGCGTCGGCGGCGGCGACCCCGGGCGCGCCGAACGGCGCCACGTCGGCGGGATCGTGCCCGTCCAGGATCCGCAGCGCGATGAGCGCGGCGATGCCCTGACCGTTCGGCGGGATCTCCCACACCTCGTGGTCCCGGTACGACACGCCGATCGGATCGACCCACTCCGAGCGGTGCGCGGCGAGATCGTCGGCGTCCAGGAAGCCGCCGGTGGCCGCGGCGAACGCGACGAGGCGGTCGGCGGCGGCGCCGGTGTAGAGGTCCTCGCCGCGGCTCGCCCCGAGCGCCCGCAGGGTCGCCGCCGTGGTCGCCGAGCGCCACACCTCCCCGATGGCCGGGGCGCGCCCGAGCGGGGCGAAGTGCGGCAGGAAGGCGTCCTCGGCGGGGTCGTGGTGCGCGCCGCGGCGGGCCTCGGCGAGCGCGACGGCGCGTTCCCACGCGGCCGCCACGACGCCGGAGACCGCGAACCCCTCCTCGGCCAGGACGGCCGCGGGCTCGAGCAGCGCGGCGAAGTCCAGGCGGCCGAAGCGGGCGTGCAGATCGGCCCACGCGCGCACCGCCCCGGGGACCGTCACCGCGTCCCAGCCGTGCTGCGGCATGGCGGTGCGGCCGGCGTCGACCAGATCCCGCGCGGTGCGGCGCCGGGTGGAGCGGCCCGAGCCGTTGAGGCCGTGGGGGCGTCCGTCGTGCCAGACCAGCGCGAACGCGTCCGAGCCCAGGCCGTTGCTGCACGGCTCCACCACGGTGAGGGCGGCGGCGGTGGCGATGGCGGCGTCCACGGCGTTGCCTCCGGCCTGCAGGACCGAGAGACCCACCTGCGCCGCCAGCGGCTGGGAGGTGGCGACGGCGCCGCGTCGCGCGAAGACCGGTTGGCGGCGTCCCGCGACGCCGAGCGGGGACAGATGCACGGCAGGCAGGCTACCTTGTGGGGCGCCCCGCCCGATGGAAGAGTTGTGGGCATGAAGCTCACCGACAAGTTGTCCCACGCGTTCGACCAGCAGATCACGCTGGAACTCTCCGCCGCGGTCGTCTACCGGCAGCTCTCCATCGCCATGGGGGTGGCCGACCTGCCCGGCCTGGCGCAGTGGCTGCGCGCCCAGTCCGACGAGGAGGTCGTGCACGCCGACAAGTTCATCACCCACGTGGTCGACCGGCAGGGCTCGCCCAAGATCGGCGCGATCGAGGCGCCGAAGGTGAAGGCCGACGCGACCCCGCAGGACGTCTTCGCCGCCGCGCTGGCGCACGAGGAGAAGGTGTCGGAGGCCATCCGCAACCTGTACCGCCTCGCCGACGCCGAGGGCGACCTCGACAGCCGGCCGCTGCTCAACTGGTTCCTGGATGAGCAGATCGAGGAGGAGGCGACGGTGGGGGAGATCCTCGCCCAGATCAAGATGGTGGGCGACGACGGCCCCGGGCTGCTGCGCCTGGACGCCGAGCTCGGACGCCGCACCGGCGGGGGCGCCGAGGAGGCCTGAGCCCGCGCCCGGGCATCCGGTGCGGCTAGGACGCCCGGATGCCCAGCGCCAGCCCCCGAAGGGTCCCAGCGCCACGCTGAAGCCCCCAGATCGTCGACCTCGCCGACCGGCTCGCCGGTGGCGAGGTCGACGACCGTCCCGGCCGGCAGTTCCTCGCTCTGGACGCGGGCGTCCAGGGCCTCCTCGGAGAAGTTGAGGACGGTCACCTCCGTCGAGCCGTCGCCCAGCCGGTTCACCATCACCAGCACGCTGCGGTGGCCGACCTCGGGGATGTCGACGAGTTCGCCCGTCGCCACCCCGGACTGGCGGCGCACCTCCAGGATGCGCGCCAGCCGCGAGACGAACGAGTCCGGGTCCTCCAGTTGCTCGGGCAGCCCGCCGTACAGCGTCCGGGCGCGCGGCATGCCCGCCCCGGACTTCACCAGCTCCGGTGAGGCGTCCATCAGGTCGTAGGCGCCGCGCTCGATCCAGCGGGTGTCGCCGTCGGCGATCAGGCCGCGCACCTGGCTGCGCTCCAGCGGCAGCGCGCCGACCAGATCCCAGCCGGACAACGCGATGACGCCGGGCTGGTAGGCGTTGTACATGCACAGCAGCAGGTGGGCGTCCCGGATGCGGGCCACGTCGTCGGCGCCGATCTCGTTCAGGTCGGTGATGCCCAGCGTCGCGGTGATGATGGACGCGGTGGTGCAGGCGATCCCGTTCTGCGTGAACACCGCGTTGTAGGGGGCCGCCTCGCCGGTGAGGGTGTCGCGCATCGTCTGGCGGACGTGCTCGGCCAACTCGGCCCCGGTCATGTCCCGACCGCCGAAGCTGAACGTCTCCTCGGCGTGGCCGTGCGCGAAGTGCATGAGCTCGTAGGTGAGTTCGTCGTGGTTCTGCAGGGCGTGCACCAGGGAGGCCTGGTCGATGCCGCGATCCAGCGCCTCGCGCAGCGTGAGCCGCAGGAACTCAGTGTCGCCGGTGGCCATCGCCACCTGGTAGGCGGGGCGGGTGATGAAGTCGTAGCTGAGGTCGGGGCCGACCGAGCCGGTGTTCTTGATGTCGTCGATGGTGAGGTTGAGCTCCTGGAAGGTGAAGCCGCCGACCTTGCGCACCATCGACCCGATGAGCTGGTTGGCCGCCTGGGACAGCGGGTGGCCCTCCGACCAGGCCGGGGCGAGGTCCACCGACTTCTCCACCCCGAGGAAGCCGTTGGCGTCCAAGCGCAGGCCGCCCGAGCCCAGGTCGAGCAGGGAGTGCAGCGCGTCGCCCATGACCAGACGCATGCCGGCGAACGTCGGGTCCAGCCAGTTGATGGACGGCTGGCCCTCCTTGAAGTAGTGCAGGTAGACCCAGCGCCGCTGGACGCCGCGGTGATCGTGGATCGGGGGCGTCACCGACCAGTTGGTCTCCTTGACGCCGGGCTCGTAGAAGATGACCCGCTGCAACTCGCCGATGATGTAGCCCGCCTCGGCGAGGGCGCGCTCGGTCGCCGGGTCGAGGTTGACAGCGTCGCGCCCCTCGGGGACGTCGGGCAGCAGGTGCCAGGCGTCCCGGGGGATGTCGATGAGGTGGTAGATGCCGGGGTAGTCGCCGTAGTTGAGTTCGGCGAGCCGGAAGTCGGCGCCCTTCCCGGTGTGCCCCGGGACGATGTCGTCGATGACGGTGCCGCCGTGGGCCGCGGCGGTCTCCGTCATGTCGCGGAACTCCTCCTCGGTCCCGAACAGCGGGTCGATGGCCATGCTGATCCGGTCGAAGTGGCCGTCGATGGAGGGGGTCTGCTCCCAGCCGGAGATGCCGCCGGCGAGCTTGACCGGGCCGGTGTGGATGCCCTCGATGCCGATGCGCTCGAAGGCGTCCCACAGCGCCTCGTCGCCCAGCGCGCCGAGGAACGACTGCCCGTGCGCACTGATGAGGCTGAGCGGGTACGCCGTGTACCAGACCGACGCCTGCTCGACCGCGCCGCGGGGGTTGGGCGCCGCGAACGCGTTCGCCCACATCAGGTGGTGGCCGGCCAACTGCCGCCCGAGCGTGGAGGCGTCCGAGAGCATCGACTGCTCCTCCAGCCACTGCACGTAGGCGTGGTTGCGTCCGTCGGCGGCGAACGGCGGCGCGGGCAGTTCCGAGCCGGCGTGCTGCCGCTTGGCCGGTGGACGCAGCCGGGCGGGCCGGGCGTCGAACCGTTGCTGGTCGAAGTTGATCTCGGCCGTGACATCGTCGTCCGCGGGCTCGTCGAGGGGCCGCTGCTGCTCGTTCGTCGTGGTCACCGCACCACCGTAGCCAGCCATCGCCGCTCACAGAACGTTCGCGCGCCGCTATTGTGCAGGAATGCCCGCCGCGACCCTGGCCGACGTTATGCGCGCCCGCCGGATCCTGGTGTACGGCTGCACCGGGTCGGGCAAGTCGACCCTGGCGCTGGCGTTGGGCCGACTCCGGGGCCTGCAAGTCACGCTGATCGACGAACTGACCTGGGAGCCGGGCTGGGTCTCGACGCCGCCGCAGGAGAGGGACGCCCGCGTGCTGCCCCGCTACGCCGCGGAGGAGTGGGTGATCGACACCGCCTACGGGGTCCATCGCCACGCGGCCCACGCGCGCGCCGACGTGATCGTCGGGCTCGACTACCCGCGGGTGCTGTCGCTGGGCCGGCTGCTGCGCCGCACCGCCCGCCGGATCGTGCGGCGCGAGCCCTGCTGCAACGGCAACATCGAGACGCTGGGGAGGACGCTGTCGCGGGACTCGATCATCGCCTGGCACTTCCGCTCGTGGGCGCGCAAGCGCGCGGTGATGCGCGGCTGGGCCGCCGCGGCCGAGGGGACGCCCGTGCTGCTGCTGGATCGCCCCCGGGACGCCGACCAGCTGCTCGCCGCGCTCGCCGCGGGTGCGGGTTCGGGTCAGCCCACGTAGTCGGCCAGGTGCCGGCCCGTCAGCGTGGGGCGTCCGGCCACGAGGTCGGCGGGCGTGCCCTCGAACACGACCGTGCCACCGTCGTACCCGGCGCCGGGGCCGAGGTCGATGATCCAGTCGGCGTGCGCCATCACCGCCTGGTGGTGCTCGATCACGATGACGGACTTGCCCGCCTCCACCAGGCGGTCCAGCAGCCCCAGGAGTTGTTCGACGTCGGCCAGGTGTAGTCCGGTGGTCGGCTCGTCGAGGATGTACACCCCGCCCTTCTCGCCCAGGTGGGTGGCGAGCTTGAGGCGCTGCCGTTCGCCCCCGAGAGGGTGGTGAGCGGCTGGCCGAGCGTGAGGTACCCCAGACCCACGTCGTCGAGCCGGCCGAGGATGGTGGCGGCGGCCGGGGTGCGCGCCTCGCCCTCGGCGAAGAACGCCCGGGCCTCGGCGACCGGCATCCGCAGCACCTGCGAGATGTCCCGGCCCCCGAGCTTGTACTCGAGCACTTCGGCCATGAACCGCCTGCCCTCGCACACCTCGCACACGCTGGAGACGGTCGCCATGAACCCCAGGTCGGTGAAGACGACGCCGGCGCCGTTGCAGGTCGGGCAGGCGCCCTCGGAGTTGGGGAGAACAGCGCCGGCTTCACGCCGTTGGCCTTGGCGAACGCCTTGCGGATCGGGTCCAGCAGGCCCGTGTAGGTCGCCGGGTTGCTGCGTCGGCTGCCCTTGATGGCGCCCTGGTCGATCGTGACGACGCCCTCGCGTCCGGCGACCGACCCGTGGATGAGCGAGCTCTTGCCCGAGCCGGCCACCCCGGTCACCACGACCAGGACGCCGAGGGGGATGTCCACGTCGACGTCGCGCAGGTTGTGGGTGTTCGCGCCGCGCACCCCGAGGGTGCCCGTCGGCGTCCGGACGGCGTCCTTGAGCCGCGCGCGGTCGTCCAGGTGCGTCCCGGTGAGGGTGCCGCTGGCCCGCAGGCCCGCCAGGTCGCCCTGGAACACGATCTCGCCGCCGCCGCTGCCGGCACGCGGGCCGAGGTCGACGACGTGGTCGGCGATCGCGATCGCCTCGGGCTTGTGCTCGACCACCAGCACGGTGTTGCCCTTGTCGCGCAGGCGGACCAGCAGTTCGTTCATCCGCTGGATGTCGTGCGGGTGCAGCCCGACGGTCGGCTCGTCGAAGACGTAGGTGACGTCGGTGAGCGACGAACCCAGGTGACGCACCATCTTGGTGCGCTGCGCCTCGCCGCCCGAGAGCGTCCCGGCCGGCCGGTCGAGGCTGAGGTAGCCCAGACCGATCTCGACGAACGAGTCCAGCAGGGAGGTCAGCGCGTCGGTGAGCGGCTTTGCGTCCGGTGCGTCCAGGTCGCGGATCCACGCGGCCAGGTCGGAGACCTGCATGGCGCACAGGTCGGCGATGTTCCGGCCGGCGATCCGGGACGACCGCGCCGGGGCGGCCAGCCGGGTGCCCTCGCACTCGGGGCAGGAGGCGAACTTCACCGCTCGCTCCACGAAGGCGCGGATGTGCGGCTGCATCTGCTCGGGGTCCTTGGACAGCATCGACTTGCTGATCTTGGGGATCAGCCCCTCGTAGGTGAGGTTGATGCCCTCGACCTTGATCTTGGTGGGCTCCTTGTGGAGCAGGTCGTGGAGTTCGCGCTTGCCGTAGTCCTTCAGCGGCTTGTCCGGATCGAAGAAGCCCGAGCCGATGTAGATGCGGCCGTACCAGCCGTCCATGCTGTAGCCGGGCACCTTGAACGGCCCCTGCCGCAGCGACAGGTCGCCGTCGTAGACCTCGGTCAGGTCGATGTCGGAGACGTTGCCGGTGCCCTCGCAGCGCGGGCACATGCCGCCGACCAGGGTGAACGTCCGCTTCTCGACGCGCGAACCGGCGCCCTTGTCGACCTTGACGCCGCCCTGCCCGGTGACCGAGGGGACGTTGAACGAGTAGGCCTGTGGGGAGCCGATGTGCGGGTCGCCGAGCCGGCTGAACAGCAGCCGCAGCAGCGCGTTCGCGTCGGTGGCCGTGCCGAGGGTCGAGCGGATGTTGGGGCTCATCCGCTCCTGGTCGACGATGATCGCGGTCGTGAGGCCCTCGAGCATGTCCACGTCCGGACGGTCGAGGGTGGCCATGAAGCCCTGCACGAACGCCGGGTAGGTCTCGTTGATCATGCGTTGGGACTCGGCCGCGATCGTGTCGAACACCAGCGAGCTCTTGCCCGATCCGGAGACGCCGGTGAAGACGGTCAGGCGCCGCTTGGGGATGTCCAGGGAGACGTCCTTGAGGTTGTTCTCCCGGGCGCCCCGCACCCGGATCACGTCGTGGGAGTCGGCCACGTGTTCGCGTTCACTCACAGCGCACCAGGGTAGGGCACGGCGCGGACGCCGCGGCGCGGAGGGGAGGCCGCGCCGCGGCGGGTCAGGGCTGCCGGTAGACGCGGCGTGCCACCAGGACGCCGACCAGGGACAGGACGCACATCGCCGCGTAGTAGAACCCCGGGACGGTCAGCAGACCGGTCAGGCCGACGAGCCAGGTGAGGATGAACGGCGCGAACCCGCCGAAGATCGCCACGCCGAAGCTGTACGCGATCGTCATGCCGGAGCTGCGGACCTGGACCGGGAAGATCTCGGACAGCAGCGCCGGCATGGGGGCGAAGTAGAAGCACATCAGGACGCCGACCAGGATCTCGCAGACCGTGAGCATCGCGACGGAGGGGTTCGCCGCCAGCAGCAGGAAGATGGGCCAGCCGGCGAGGATGCCGACCACGGCCGCCGGGATCATCACGGTGGTCGGGCCGACCCGGTCGGCCAGGCGTCCGACGAACGGCGAACCCAGGAACGTGATGACGCCGGCGACGACCGCCCCCGGGAACGCCGACCAGGCCGGGAGCCCCAAATTCTTGACCGCGAACTGCGGCAGGTAGGTGATCAGGTAGACCGAGATGGTCGCCATCGCGATGATGAGGAACGACGCGACCAGGCGGCCACCGTAGCGGCGGATCAGCGTCCGCACCGGGTGCGGGTCGGGCGTGGACGCCTCGAACTCGGGCGTGTCCGTCATCCGGGTGCGGACGTACCAGCCCACGGGGCCGATCAGCAGGCCGATCGCGAACGCGATCCGCCAGCCCCAGTCGTGCAGCATCTCCACAGGCATCAGGGCGGTGAGAAGCCAGGAGATTCCGGCGGCCAGGAACATCGAGATGCCCTGGGTCGCCACCTGCCAGGACGCGTAGTAGGCCTTGCCGTGCGCGGCGTTCTCCGTGAGGAACGCCGTCGCCGACCCGAACTCGCCTCCGGCGCTGATGCCCTGGATGATCCGGGCGATCGCCAGGATGAGCGCCGCCCAGCCACCGATGACCTGAGCGCCCGGGGTCACGACGATGATGAACACGCCCAGGGTCATCAGGCCGATGGTGAGGCTGAGCGCGGCCTTGCGGCCGTGACGGTCGGCGTACCCGCCGATCAGGACGGCGCCGAGCGGACGGACGACGAAGGTGATCGCGAAGGTCGCCCAGGTCATCAACTGGCCGGCCAGCGTGTCGCCGGGGTAGAACACCGCGGCGATGGTGCCGGCCATGAATCCGAACAGCACGATGTCGTACCACTCCAGCGCGTTGCCCAGCGACGCGGCGACGACCGCGCGCCTGGCCCGACTGCGTTCCTCCGCGCTCTGCAGGGAGGCGGTGTCGTGGGACATGGTCCACTTCCTTCCGAGGGATGGGTCCTCCGCTGGGGACCACTCCTCATGTTGCCACGGGTTGCCAGCGTCCCGGCGGACCGTCACCCCTGATGAAGGCCGGATCAATGGCGCGGGTCACTCTCGGCAGGTCACGACTGGGGCACGCCTGCGGCATGGCTCTATCCGCGGAGCGCCGGGCGACTTACGCTGATTCGCAAGGTCGGGCAACAAATCTGATTCAGGAGGAATCAATGGACCGTAGGACTTTCCTGGGGGTGGGCGTCGGCATCGGAGCCGGTGCCGTCCTCGCGGGGTGTGCGCAGGGCGGCGGGGGAGCCGCGACCCCCACCGGCGATCCGACGAACGCCACGCTGCGTTTCACCTGGTGGGGCAACGACACCCGCACCAAGCTGACCAATGCTGCCATCGCGCAGTACATGAAGGACTTCCCGGGCGTGAAGCTCAGCGGGGAGCCCGGTGAGTGGAGCGGCTACTGGGACAAGCTGGCCACGCAGGTGGCGGCCAACGACGCCCCGGACATCATCCAGATGGACGAGAAGTACATCGCCGACTACGGCGCCCGCGGCGTCCTGCTGGACCTGGAGAAGGCCGGCGTCAAGACCGACAAGTTCATGGCCGGCACGGTCGACACCGGGCGCCTGCCCAAGGGCCTGTTCGGCATCAACGCGGGCGTGAACGCGCCCACGATCGTCGCCAACCCGGCGCTGTTCGAGCAGGCCGGCGTCGCGATCCCCGACGACACGTCGTGGACGTGGGACGACCTGCGCAAGACGGCCCTGGAGGTCACCCAGAAGCTGAACAAGTCCGGCACCTACGGCGCCGGCAACCTGTTCGGCCAGGACGGCCTGCTGAAGGCGTTCGTCCGGCAGAAGGGCGGCCAGCAGTGGACCGCCGACGGCAAGATCGGCTGGAAGAACGAGGACGTCGAAGAGTTCTTCACGATGCTGATGGCGATGCAGGACGACAAGTCGATCCAGCCGCCGTCGGAACTCGCCGAGGAGGACACCAAGTCCATGGACCAGTCGGCGATGGCCGGCGGGCGCGTCGCCATGACGTTCCTGTGGTCCAACCAGATCAAGGCCATGGACGCCGCGTCCGGCCAGAGCATGAAGATCCTGCGTCCGCCGGCCGCGGCGGCCTCGCCGAAGTGGCTCTGGTACAAGGCGTCGATGTACTGGTCGGCGTCCGCACGCTCGAAGAACCCGGCGGCCGCCGCGGCGCTGGTGAACTGGCTGTCCAACACCCCCGAGGCGGCCAAGATCCTCACCGCCGAGCGTGGGCTGCCGGCCAACACGGAGTGCCGGGCGGCGATCGCCGGCACGCTGGAGCCCTCGGACAAGAAGGTGTCGGACTTCCTGACCAGCATCGAGAAGGACGTCACGGACGCCGGCGGCATCACGCCGGTGGGCGGCAGCCAGTTCCAGACGGTGATGCAGCGCAAGTACCAGGACATCCTGTTCAAGCGGGCCACCATCCCGGACGCCGTCAAGGCGCTCCGCGACGAGGTGCAGAGCGGCCTGAAGTCCTGACCCGACCGGGAGCGGGGCCGACCATGCGGTCGGCCCCGCTTCTGTTCGCCCGTTCGGCTTCGGCAGGGGGCGCCGCGCGGATGGTCCCTTGACAGCGTTATGGCGTCACCCTCAGATTTGGCGCATGCACCGCACCCTCAGGCTTCTGCTCACCGCCCTCGCCGGCGTGTTCCTCTCGCTGTCGCTCGTCATCACGAGCGCGCCCTCCGCCTCGGCAGCCCCCGGATCCTCCTCGGAGATCAGGACCGTCGGCGGCACCCAGACCGTCTGCATCCAGGCCAGCGGCCGCTACAACAACGTGTTCACCCAGCAGTGCTGGATCGATCGCCACCTCGGCTACTGGTCGTTCACCAAGGTCGGCGGCTACTGGCGCATCACGCACAAGTACTCGGGCAAGCGGCTCGACAGCAACGCGGCCGGGTCGGTCTACCTGCACGCCCCGAACACCGGCAACTATCAGCTGTGGGTCGTCCAGGACCGCGGCAACGGCCAGTACCGGCTGTTGAACCGGGGGACCGGCCGCTGCCTCAACAACGGCTACTGGCTCGGCCGCGTGACGACCCAGCCCTGCAGCACGAGCAAGGACCAGCTCTACCGGATCTGACCGAGCTGGCCCTCCCGGCCGTCCCCGAGCCGCCCGCGTTTGCGACGAGCCGCCCCGGTTTGCGACGAGCCGCCCCGCTTGGGGCAGTTGCCCCCGTTCCTGCGTGGGCAACTGGCGGAAACGGGGGCGTCTGCGTGGGGTGGGGCAGCGCGTGCTGGGGCCGCCCGCGTTTGCGACGAGCCGCCCGTGCTTGTGACGAGCCGCCCGCGTTCGCGACGAGCCGCCCGCGTTCGCGACGAGCCGCCCCCGCCAGCGACGAACCGCCCCCGCCAGCGACGAACCGCCCCCGCCAGCGACGAGCCGCCTCCGCTCGCGACGAGCCGCCCCCGTTTGCGATGAGCCGCCCGCGTTTGCGACGAACCGCCCCCGCTCGCGATGAGCCGCCCGCGTTCGCGACGAGCCGCCCCCGCTTGGGGCAGTTGCCCCCGTTCCTGCGTGGGCAACTGGCGGAAACGGGGGCGTCTGCGTGGGGTGGGGCAGCGCGTGCTGGGGGGCCGCCCCGCGTTTGCGACGAGCAGCCCCCGCTTGCGACGAGCCGCCCGCGTTCGCGACGAGCCGCCCCCGCTTGGGGCAGTTGCCCCCGTTCCTGCGTGGGCAACTGACGCTAACGGGGGCGTCTGCGTGGGTGGGGCAGCCCGTGCTGGGGGCCGCCCGCGTTTGCGACGAGCCGCCCCCGTTTGCGACGAGCCGCCTCCGCTTGGGCCAGTGGCCCCCGTTCCTACGTGGGCGACTGACGCTAACGGGGGCGTCTGCGTGGGGTGGGGCAGCGCGTGCTGGGGAGCCGCCCCTCTAGCGACGAGCCGCCCCCGCATGGGTCAGTTGGGCCCGTTCCTGCGTGGGCGGCTGACGCAAACGGGGGCGACTGCGTCGGTGGGTCAGCGTGCGACCGTCGGGACGCGAGACGGTCAGCGGACGTAGACGCCGCCGTTGATGTCGATGATCGTGCCGGTCACGAACCCGGCGGCGTCGCTGGCGAGCCACAGCACCGCGCCGGCGCAGTCGGCGGGGATGCCCGGCCGGCCGACGGGGATGCCCGCCACGATCTGCTTGCGGGCCTCGTCGGCGGTGAAGGTTTCGTGGAAGGGCGTGTCGTCGATGAAGCCGGGGGCCAGCGCGTTGACGGTGATGCCCTGGGGCGCGAGCTCGCGGGCCAGTCCCTTGGTGAGGCCGAAGACGGCCGCCTTGGAGGTGGCGTAGGCCGTCGCCCCGGGGCCGCCGCCGTTGTGGCCGGCCAGCGATGCGACGTTGACGATGCGTCCGCGGCCGTCGCTGAGGAACGGCTGCACGGCGCGGGTGACGTAGTAGGCGGAGTCGAGGTTCACCGCCATCACCTGGCGCCACAGGTCGGCGTCCAGCTCGGGCAGCGGCGCGCGCCGGACCATGCCGCCGGCGTTGTTCACCAGGATGTCGAGGGCGCCGAACTCGTCGCGCAGTTCGGTGGCGAACGCCTGGACGGCGGCTTCGTCGGTGGCGTCGAGCGGGCGCGCGAACGGCTCGTGCCCGGCGGCGGCCAGCGCGTCGAGCAACTCGGCGTCCGGCTCGTGGGTGCGGTAGGTGACCGCGGTGCGGACGCCGGCGCGGGCCAGCGCGATCGCGATGCCGCGGCCGATGCCGACGCCGCCGCCCGTGACGAGGGCGGTGCGGCCGGCGAGGGTGTCGTTGCTCATGGGAACTCCTGGATCGAGGCTTTCCTCGACCCTAGCGATTCACGCGGTCCGCAGGGACGCCGCCGCCGCGTTCACCACATCCTGGGCGTCGGCCCGCACGCTGCCGGCCGCGGTGGCGCCGGAGACGGCGAGGTAGGCGTCAGCGATCCGGTTCCCCGCCGCGTAGCCGGCGCCGGTCGGCAGCCCCACCGGGGCGGCGCCGAAGCGGGCGGCCGAGGCGTCCCCGAGCACCCAGGGCATCAGGTTCTGCATGCCGGCGATGTCCAGTCCGGCCCACACCCGGTCCAGCAGGACATCGTCGTCGAGGTGGGGGAGCGCGAATGGGGTGTAGCCGGCGTCGCCGTGCAGTTCGCGGGCGAACGCGTCGGCCAGGCCCTCCGCGACCACCTGCTCGGCCACCGTCACGGTCACCGGGTTCCATACGACGCCGCCGGGCGCGTAGCGCACGTTGTGGTGGAGCTCGTGGGCGGCCAGCGCCTCGAGGCGCTCCAGGTTCCGCGGCGTCGGGAGCAGGGTCAGTTCGATGAAGCCGGTGATGCCGCCGAACGCGGCCAGCCCGAGCACTTCGTCGCGGAAGTGGGGGTCGGCGCCGTCCCCGACCGTGAGCAGCACCGTGACGTCCGGGACGCTGAGCCCCGGGTTGGCGGCCTCCAGGGCGCGGGACGCCTCCGTCAGCCCCTGCTCGAGCCGCGACCATGCGTCGGCCGCCTCGAAGGTCTCCAGAGCGGCAAGGGAGAGGTCCTCGTCGCGATCGAGCGGGAAGCCGAACCCGCCGCTGTGGATCTGCGCCTGATCGACGCCGCCCGGGACGAACCGGTACGCGCCCGCCAGCGGAGCGCGCATGCCGCGCAGAAGATCGGGGCGGTCGGCGGGGGGCGCCTGCAGGATGGTGCGGGTGGCGGTGGCGGTGTCGAGGACTCGGATGGCCATGTCCGCCACGGTAGCCGGGGCGCGCTGGGGCCCCAACCGGTCAGGCGCGAGGACGCCAGGTGCGGATCGCCTTGATGAGCTGGCGGACGCCCATCACCATGAGGAGGACGGCGACGACGATGCCGATCATGTTCTGGTCGGTGGTGAGCATCAGGCCCAGCAGCGCGATCCCCGCCAGCAGGATGCCCGCGGCGATGACCAGGCCCAGGAGCTTCTCGGTGAGCGTGCGCTCGGGTGCGGGGGCGGACTGGTCGTCTGGGCGGTCGCTGCTGGTCACGGGGGCACCCTACTGGACCCGGGTCAGCGGGTCGCGGCGAACAGCCCGCGACGGAGCAGCGCCTGGTCGCCCAGCCGGTGGCGCAGCGTCCGCTCCAGCCCGCTGATCGGGTACAGGTTCTGCGGGGCGCGGGGTTCGCGGAACGGCTCGCTGGCGTACCGGGGCAGCACGGCCTGCGACAGGGACGCCAGGGCGACGGCCTCCTCGCGAGGCAGGTCGGGGGAGCACTCGATCCGGACCACGCCCGAGCGCGGCGTGGCCGCCCCGCCCGGCAGCCGGAGGTACCAGGTGTAGCGCTCCCACGTCGTGCCGAGCAGGAACACCGGGGTGCGCTCGCCGGGCTCCAGCGCCGACACGACGTGGTTCAGCTCGGGCGGCAGGTAGGTGGTGTGGTGCGACTTCACCAGGCCTATCGCGCGCGGGACCTTCGTGCGGCCCAGCAGGGGGCCGTCGATGACGAGCAGGTCGTCGGTGTCGTCGCCCGATCGGGCGCGGGCGTTCGCCGCGCAGATGATCTCCAGCTCGCCCAGCTTCTGCTGCAGGGCCAGCGACAGCACGTCGAAGATCTGCTTGCCGGGGTCGGGCTTGGCGTGCACGGCGGCCCAGGTACCGAACCTGGTCGGGATGTCCTCGGCCTCGTCGGCGGTGGTCAGCAGCGCGCGGCGGACCTCGGCCATCTCGACGCTCGCCCCCTCGGCGGTGGAGCGGACGATCCCGGCGGCGTAGGAGGCGCAGAGCGCGGGCTCGGCGTCCGGCCCGCCGTCGGGGCTGATCCACAGCCGCGCCTCCTCGCGGCGGATCCCGTCGACGAAGAGCAGGGTGCCCGGCACCCGCGCGCCCGCCGGCGCGACGGGCCCCCAGCGCTCCGGCGGGACCTCGACGGCCGGGTCGAGCTGGGCCACCGACTGCGCCAGCTCCTCGGCTTCCTGGACGCTGGAGCCGTAATCGGGCGCCCAGCCGTCGACGGAGAAGCGCATCAGCCCTCCCGCACGACGGTCGAGGACCGGGAACTGCGCGACACGTTGAACCGGGTCGGGATCCGCTCGGCGAGCCCCTGCACGTGGGTGACGACCCCCACCAGGCGGTCGCCCTGGGCCAGCCGCTCCAGCGTGAGGGCGACGACCTCCAGGCTGTCGGGATCCAGGGAGCCGAAGCCCTCGTCGAGGAAGATCGACTCCAGCCGGCCGGCCTTCGACGACATCGACCCGAGTTCGGCCGACAGCGCCAGGGCGAGCGCCAGGCTGGCCTGGAACGTCTCGCCGCCGGACAGCGTGCGGACCGAGCGTCGCGCCTCGGCGTCGGTGTGGTCGACGACGTGAAACTCGCCGTTGTCGTGCCCCAGCGTGAACTGGCCGCCGGAGAGCTCCAGCAGCGAGGACGACGCCGACTCGACCAGGACGTCCAGGGCGGCGCCGGCGAGCCAGCGCTGGAACTTCCGTGCGTTCATGTGCTGGGCGAGCAGATCGGCGACCTGGCGGCGCGCCTCGGTGTCGGCCCGGGCGGCGCGCAGCGTCACGAGCTTGTCGAGGTCGTCCACGATCCTGCGGTGCAGATCGTGCGCTAGGGCCTGCTGCGCGGCCACGGCGGAAGCGACCTCGCCGGACGCCGTCACCTCGACGCCGCGGGTGAGGGCCGCGTCCAGCAGGGCGAGATCCGCCGCGGCGACGCCCTCGTCGGCCGCGACGACGGCGTCGCGGGCACGCTGCAGCGACTCCGCGGCGTCCGCGCGGGTGTCGTGCGCCCACGCCGCCAGGGCGGCCCAGGCGGCCGGCAGGTCCGAGGGGTCCACGGCGGGCGCGCCGAGCGGGATGAGGGGCTCGCGCGTCTCGCGGAGCAGCGCGCCGGCTGCTGTCACCTCCCGGCCCAGCGCTGCCTGGCTGGCCAGGGCGGCGTCCCGGGCGCGACCGGCATCGGTCCGCGCGGTGAGCGTCACCCGCTCGCGTTCCTCCAGCCCGGTCAGCAGGTCGAGGTCCTGGGCCGTCTGCTCCGCGTCGGGCGCGCCGTCGAGGGCGGAGGCGAGCTCGTCGCGGCGGGCCCGGGCACGCGCGAGGGTGTCCTCGGCGCGCACGGACGCCGCCCCGGCCACGCGCACGGCGTCCGCGGCGCGCTGCCGTTCGGCGGCTGCTCGTTCGAGCGTGGCCCCGGCGGCTGCTAGGGCGTCGGCCGCGGCGTCCCGTGCCGACCGCGCGTCGGGCAGGGCGTCGTCGTCGAGCCGCGCGACCTCGGTGGCGGCCCAGCCGGCGAGCTGCCGCCACGCCTCGTGCAGCGGCAGGGCGTCGGTGTCGGGTGCCCCCAGCGGGGCGACCCCGGCGCGCGCCGAACGCAGGCCTGCGAGGGCGGCGTGCCGCTCGGAATCGAGGGCGCCGGCGGCCCGGGTCGCGCCCGCGAGCGCGTCGCGGCGGGCGAGGCGCTCGGCGTCGGCCAGGTCGGCGGCGGCGCGGGCCTCGTTGGCCCTGGCCAGCGCGGTCGCCGCGGCCTCGCGCAGCGCGGCCGGGTCGCCGCCGTCGGGCAGCAGGGTGGCCAGCTGCTCCCGCGCCTGCGTGACGGCGCGGGCGTGCCCCCTGACCTCGGACTCCGCGCGGGTCGCGGCGTCGCGGGCGCTGCGGGCGGCGGCCTCGGCGTCCCGGAGAGCGGAGCGGGCCGCGTCCGCCTCGGAGGAGTCGAGGGGGGAGGGGAGCGTCGCGACGGTCGCGGTGCAGACCGGACACGCGTCGCCGACGCGCAGGTGCCCGCGCAGGCCCGCGGCGGTCGCCACCTCGAGGGCGGCGTCCGCCCGGACACGCGCGCGCTCCAGGTCGGCGTCGGCCGTCTCAGCGTCCTCGCGTGCCCGGTCGAGCGCGGCGCGGGCCGTCTCGTGGTCGCGCTCCAGCCCCGCGGCCGTGGCCGCCAGTTCGAGCGCCTCGCCGTAGCGCCGTTCCTCGGCTGCGAACGCGTCGCGGTCACCGGCCGCCCGCAGGGCGCTCCGGGCCAGCTCGTCGGCCGCCTCGGCCTCGGCGTGCGCCCGCGTGGCGCCCTCGACCTCCGCGGCGGCGGCGTCCAGGCGCGCGGCCAGGTCGTCGAGCCCGTCGGGCGGGGTCAGCGCGGCGACGGTGGTGCGGCGGCCGAGCAGGCCCGTCAGGGCCGCCTCGGCGTCGGCGTCGGTGCGCTCCGCGGTGAACCGGGCCGCGACGGCCTCGGTGTGGGCGATCTCTGCGGAGGCCAGCGACTCCCGGGCCGACGCCTCCTCGTCGCGGACCCGGACGGTTGCCTCGGCCAGGGCGGGCAGCGCCGCGTCCAGTTCGGCGTGCTCGGTCCATTGCTCCCGGCGGCGCTCCAGCACCGACCGGGTGCCGGCGGCCTCGAGGGCCTCACGGGCAGCGGTGAAGGCGTCCTCGGCGTCGGCCGCGGCGGCGGCGAGCCGCTCGGCCTCCGCCCGTGCGGCGGCGGAGCGCTCCGCCAGGTCGGCCACGCCGTCGGGGATCGTGACGGCATCGAGCCGGGCGACGGTGTGCTGGGCGGCGGTCAGGGCGTCGGCGGCAGTCCGGGAGCGGTCGCGCGCCGCGTCCAGGTCGCGCCGCAGCCCCTCGGTGAGCGTGCCGAGCGCCTGCAGGTCGGCCAGGCGTGCGGCCGCCCGCTCGGCAGCCTCGGGGGTGGCGTCGGAGAGATCGTCGATCCGGGCGTCGGCGGTGGCCAGCTCGGCGTCGGCCTGGCTGCGGCGCGCGCCGGCGGCGCGCCCGATGGCGTCGTACTGGAAGGCGCCCAGCAGCTTGAGCAGGATGTCCTGCCGCTCGCGGCTGGTGGCGTTCAGGAACTCGGCGAACCGGCCCTGCGGCAGGACGACGGCCTTGGTGAAGTCCTCGAAGCTCAGCCCCAGCAGCTCCTGCACGGCAGGGGTCACCTCGCGCACCTCGGTGGCCAGCGGCTGCACGTGGTCGCTGTCGGCCGTGGCGCTCGTGGGGTCGTCGAACCGCTCCAGGGTGGCCGACTTCTGCAGCGGCTTCCCCCCGACGCGCCGCACCTCGCGGGCGACCTGATAGCGCTCGCCGCCGACGTCGAACACGAAGCGGACGGTGCCGCTGTTGACGGTGGGCGCAAGGGCGTACTGGACCGACGCGGCCCGATCCCAGCGAGGTGCCGTGCCGTACAGCGCGAACACCATGGCGTCGATCACGGTCGACTTGCCGGCGCCGGTGGGGCCGACGAGCGCGAAGTAGTCCGCACCCTCGAAGTCGACGGTGGTGGCGGTGCGGAACGACGCGAAGCCGTTCATCTCCAGGCGGACCGGGCGCATCAGTGGACCTCCGTCGTCTCGTCGAGCAGGTCGGAGAACAGGGCGTCCAGACGGGGATCGTCGATGCCCACCTCCTGGCAGTAGGCGGCGAACAGCTCCCGCGGGGAGCGGCTGGTGTTCTGGGCGGAGTGGCGGGGGCGCTCCTGGGTGAAGTCGGGGTGGATGCGGACCTCGAGCGCGTTGGGCAGCAGGTCGAGGACCTCGTCGCGCAGCCCGGCGCGGGTGGGCTCCTCGACGACGACGCGCAGGTAGTCGTCGCCGTACTCGGCGGCCGTGGCGCGCAGGTGCGCGACCGTGCCCGAGACGGTGCGCAGCCGCTTGCCCGCCGTGATGGGGACGTCGGTGACCCGGGCGGGGGCGTGCGGGCTCGCCTCGACGAGGCAGACCACCGGGGTGTTCTCCTGCTCGCCGAAGTCGACGGCCAGGGGAGCGCCGGAGTAGTGCACGGGCGCGGGCGCGGGGATCTGCTGGCGCCGGTGCAGGTGCCCGAGCGCGACGTAGTGCGCGGTGTGCGGGAAGGACTGCGCCGACACGTGGTACTCGAAGATCGACTGGGCCTCGCGCTCGCCGCCACCCATCACGCCGCCGGTGCAGGTGAGGTGCGCCATGACGATGTTGACGGTGTCGGTGCCGAACGACCCGGCCAGCGTCGCGATGATGTCGCGGACCGACTGCTCGTAGCGTCCGGCGTTCTCCGACGGGGTGCCGGTGACGATCTCCTCGGTGCCCACGATGTGCCGGCGGGAGACGAACGGCACGAGCGCCACGACGGCCTCCTCGCCGGTGGAGCGGGCCGTGAAGCGGTGCACGCCGCCGTCGACCGCGGCCCGGATCTGGCCGGTGTAGCTGATCCCGGCGGCGGCCATGAGCTGCCGCAGCGCCTCGAAGGTGCGCGCGTGGTCGTGGTTGCCCGCGATGACGACGACCTCGATGCCGGACGTGGCGAGCTTGAGCAGCGCCCCGTTCACCAGGCGCTGCGCCTCGGCGCTCGGTGCCGCGGTGTCGTACAGGTCCCCGGCGAGGAGGACGGCGTCCACCTGCTCGCGCAGGGCGACGTCGATGATCTCGGCCAGGACGGCGCGCTGCTCGTCGAGGCGGCTGCGGCCCTTCAGGGTCTTGCCGACGTGCCAGTCGGCGGTGTGCAGGAGCTTCACTGCTCTCCTTGTCGAACGATGGGACTTACTCAGTAGGGGGCGGGTCGGCTCAGAAGGGGGCGGGGTCGGCGTCGCGCGCCATGCGCGACATGATGTTCGAGGCCCCGGACGCCTCGGGCGCGGTTTCGGACTGTCGGGTCGCCCACGCCGGGAACGGGAACTCCACGGCCAGCGGTACGGGGAGTTCGGGCTGCGACACGAACATGGCGCCGGGCTTGGCCAGGGTGGCGCGCTGGCGCTGCGAGGTCGGCAGGAAGCCGTACTCGGGGCGTCCCGCCTCGGCCGGGTCGAGGCGTCCGACGATCCGGATCGAGGAGTTGGACACGATCCGCCGCTCCACCTCGGACGCCGTCTGCTGCGCGCCGATGAGGATGATCCCCAGGGACCGGCCGCGCTCGGCGATGTCGAGCAGCACCTCCTTGATGGGGGAGTTGCCCTCGCGGGGGCGTGCTTGTTGAGCTCGTCCAGCATGGTGAACAGCAGCCCGCCCGCGCCGGCGCGCTCCTTGGCCTCGGTCTCGGCGCGCAGGACGACGCCCACGACGAACCGCTGGGCGCGCTCGGGGAGGTTGTGCAGGTCGACGACGGTGACGCGGCTGTTGCCGGTGGAGACGCGGCGCTTCGCCTCGTGGCCGGCCAGGTCGCCGCGGAGGAGGCGTCCGAGGGGCTTGAGCGAGGAGCGCAGCCGGCGGATGAACGCGTTGACCGACCCCATCGTCGTGGCCGCCCCCGCCCAGTCGGGGCGGGTGGCGTCGTCGGAGAGCCGGTCGACGATGAAGTCGACGAGCTGGTCGTAGGTGCGGAGCTGCCGGCCCTCGATGGTCACCGCGCCGTCGGTCCCCGCGGGCTGGGCCTCGCGGCGCAGCCGGGCGGCGACCTGGTGGATGACGAGGGTGTACTGGTTGCGGTCGTCCTCGGCGTCGGCGAACACGTAGGGGAGCAGTTCCTGTTGGCAGAACTCCGCCAGCGTCCACCAGAAGGCGTCCACGCCGCTGGTGCGCCCGGCGACGTGCGGGCGCCCCGTCAGGTCGCCCGGGGTCGGGGGAGCGAAGAAGCGCACCGAGTCGAATGGGGCGGCCGGCAGCCCCAGTCGCGCGTAGGCGGCCCGCAACGGGTCGTCGAGTCGCGCGTTGGCCTTGTCGAGGAACATCAGGTCCTCGCCCTTGACCGCGAAGATCAGCGCCTTGGCGACCAGCGCCCGGTCGCCGAGCACGCCCGAGGAGAACAGTGAGTGGAGCAGGAACAGCGCGAAGCTGGTCTTGGTCGCGACACCCGAGATGCCGGAGATGGACACGTGCGCGCCCCGGGTGCCGTCGAGGAAGTCCAGGTTGATGTAGACGGGCTCCCCGTCGCGTCCGAGCCCGACGACGACCTTCTTGTCCATCGTGTCGAAGTAGAGTGCGCGGTCCCGGACGGCCCCGGTCGCCCGGCGCGCGATCGTGCTGGGCAGCGGCGGCACGTACACCTCGGGGTCGACCCGCGTCGTGGTGACCTCGGCGACCTCCTGGGTGTGGGCGGGCAGGACCCCGTCGGCGATCAGGAAGGCGTCGGACCCGTAGCTGGCCCCCTCGTGGCGGGCGACCACCTGCGTGACCACACCGGACGTGCGCACCGGCCCGACACCGGGGACGTCGCGCTCGGTGGTGACCACGTCGTCGAGTTGCAGGTAGGCGTCCGGGCCGACGGCCACGCTGAACTTCAGGGGCGTCGAGTCGCTGGTGCCGGCGACGAGGCCGACGGGATCGTCGAGGGTCATGGAGCCTTCCACGCGAGGGATCAGGGTTCGTCGTCACGATAGCGCCGCCCACCGACAGAATCCGGCGAATCCCGGCGGGGTCGCCCGGGCGCGGGGCGGCATGCGACCGGGGCGCTGCAGCAGGGGCCGCTCGGAGGGGGTTCCGGCGGGCCAGGAGCGCGCCGGTTGGAGGGACGCGCCGGGGCGGGCGCCGCACCGGTGGGAGGGGGCGCCAGGGTCGGACGCCGCCCGATGGGAAGGGCGCGCCCGAGGGAGGACGCCGCACGGCGTCCACGGCTGACGGCCGTAGTCGCAGCCTTGACGGCCCGCACAACGGCGTCCACGATGCTGAGATGCAGACTCAGGGAGCGCCCCCGCCCGAGCCGACCGACTCCGCCGCGCGCCGCGCCACCGCGTTGGCCGCCAGCGCGTTCCTGCTCCCAGTGGCGCTCGGCTACGTGTTCACCGCGATCATCAAGCTCATCAACCCGGCCGACGTCGACGTGACCCAGGGGCTCGCGTACCTCACCGAGATCCTGACCGTCACCTGGGGGGCCGCCCTGATCTGGGTCGTGCTCGTGGTCGTGCTGCTCTGGCGCGTGGGCTCGCGGCTCGGACGCCCGGCGGTGCGCAGCGCCTGGACGGTCCTCGCGGTCCAGGGCGTCCTGATCGTGGTGATCATCATCGCGTCCCTCGTCGCGCCCGGGTGACCGTGGGGGCGAGTCTCGGGCGTGCAGGGATGATCGGCATCGTGCGTCGGCGCGGTCGCGTCAGCGGGGGAGCGCGCCCCCGATGAGCCCACCGGCCTCGTCCCTAGGTGGGCAACTGCACTGAACGGGGGCAACTGCACGTGGTCCAGGCTCGCGGGAAGGCGTTCACGACCAACCGGGCTACCTGGATGGAAACTGGCAGGACTGGCGCCGGCGTCGTGCGCACGGAGTTTGGTCAGGGGCGATCACTCGACGACGTCGATGCGGAGTTGGCCGCAACGCCGAAGGCCAGCCAGGGCGACCGAGGCCTCCGGCAGCACCATCGCGGTCCTCGTCGCCAGGGATCGTTCGCAGAGTCGGGGAGTGATGCTCGTCGCTTCAGTGGCCGACGTCTGCCAGGGGGAGACTCTTTGGCGTGCGTAATGTCATAATGCATATTATCGGACAAGGATGTGCGGTGGACGGAGGCGCGCTCGAAGCCACTTCTCAGCCCTCCACTCCGCTTCGGGTGCAGCGTCGTCAGCCCTCTGTTGGCGCGTTCCTTCAAGTCGTTCCACATCCGGCGGTGCCAGCATGGTGTCATGACCACCACTCACGCCCAGGGCACCTTCGACATCGACATGCGACCCACCGAGCCGGTGGCCGACGGCCGCATCGGCCGGTTCGACCTCTCCAAGAACTTCCACGGCGATCTCAGCGGCACGGCGGAAGGCGTCATGCTGGCCGTCGGCGATCCGACCAGCGGGAACGCGGGCTACGTGGCGCTCGAAGTCCTGCAGGTCGAGCACGACGGCCGCTCCGGGACTTTCGCCCTCCAACAGTTCGGCAAGATGCGTGGCGGCGAGTCGACCCTCGACTACATCGTCGCGCCGGGGTCCGGCACCGGCGACTTCGCGGGTATCGGCGGCGTCTTCACCCTGACCGTCGACGCGGACGGCGTCCACCACTACGACCTCGCCTACGAACTCCCTGAGTGATCCACGCCGAGGCTTGGAAACAATGTTTTATTGTTTCGACAACCACTGAAGAAGGAATGTCGCCCTTTCGACGAAATAGCCATGTCCGAGGCGCAATAGGCTTTCTGGCAAGGCCTGTCCCCCGCGCCGGCGACCGGGAAAGTGAGCGTCCGGGACGCGGTGCGCTCAGGCGCCGTTCGCCAGCACCAGTTCATTGCCCTCCGGATCGGCCAGGTGGGCACTCCCCTCCCCCTCCGACAGGAGCGATCCCCCGGCCGCCAGCGCTGCGGCGACGCGGTCGGCCAGCGTGTCGGCGGGGACCGTCAGCACCACATGGACGCGGTTGCGCTGGCCGCGCCGCTCGGTGTCGTCGGTGTCGAGTCGCTGGAACGCGAACACGGGGTTGAGCCGCCGCGGGTCGACGATGTCGGTGAGACCCTCCCGGCGATCGTGCTCGTACCCGAGCGCCGCGACCCAGAACGCCCGCACCGCCGCCACGTCCGCGGCGTCGAGGAACACCTGGACGAAGCGGGCAGCCTCCGGATCGGCCACGGCTCCCCCGGCCCGCGCCGCGGACTGCAGGCGCCCGGCCAGTTCGCCGAACTCCAGGTCGAGGCCGTGCGCGTCGGCGTCCCAGCGGTCCTTGCCGCTGTCGAGGATCACCCAGCCCGGACGCAGGTCGATCAGCAACGGGAAGCCGACCTCCTGCGCCAACGCGGCGGACGCGGCAGCGACCTCGGTCTGCCGCGCCACGGTCTCGACGCGGTAGCACGCGACGGCGCTGAAGACCGCCTGCCAGTCCTCGGTGCCCGGCGCGTCCAGCGGATCCCCCGGCACCAGGTCGACCTCGTTGCCGTCGGGGTCGGCGTGCCGGACGCCGTAGGGCCCGGAGCCCTCGCCGAGGCCCGCCCGGGCGACGACCTCCGCCGGACGCACGACGTCGAGATGGATCCGGGAGCGGAGCGGGCGCGCCTCCTCAGCGGCCGCCACCAGCAGCGCGGGGTCACGGCGCCACGGATCCCGCAGTTCGTCCTCGCCGGCAGGCCGGCCGAGGGCGGCGGCCCAGAAGCCGGCCACGCCGGGGCGGTCGGTGGCCTCGATCACGACGTCGAGTTCCTGGAGCGCTGCGGGATCGGCTGTCAGGCCGAGATCCCGTGCCGCGCCGGAGACGGCGTCGACAAGGCTCGGGTCGGCCACCCGTACCCGCACCCCGGTGGGGCGGACGTCGATCAGGCTGTCGGGCGCCAGGGCGAGGATCCGCTCGGCCAGGAGCGCGCTCTGCGTGAGTGAGCCGGTGTCGAACCACGCCGTCGCGAGCCGGTTCAGGGTGCGCCAATCCGAGGGTGTCGTCATCTGGGCACTCTAGGCCCGCCCTCCGACACTTCGCACTCGCGCACGCGGCGCCAGGGTTCACCCCTTCCGGACGCGTGACAGACTGCGTCCGTCGTCCGCACCCCGGTCGACGCCCCTGAGACCCCTCCCCCAAGGAGTTGTGACCATGGCCCGCCGCATCGATCTGGGAGCCCGCCGATTCTGGTGGGGACTGCTCGCCGGGGCCGCCATCGGCACCACGACTTAGCTGTTCACCGCCCGTTGGGAACTGGGGCTGCTCGTGCTGGTGCTGGCCACCGCGCTGGTGCAGGTCGTCTGGACGCTCGCACTGCTGTGGCCGATGGACGCCGCCCAGACCAAGGAACGCGCCGAGGTCGAGGACCTGCGCGGTGAACTCGGCGACTTCGCGCTCCTGCTCATCATGGTGGGCAGCCTGACGGTGATCGGGATCCTGCTGTTCAACGGCGGGCCGAGCAAGGTGCTCAACGCGGGGCTCGCGCTGGCCGCGATCGCCTCGGTCTGGATGATGCTGCACTCGATCTACACGGCGCGCTACGCCCGCGCCTACTACCGAGGCACCGACGGCGGCATCGACTTCAACACCAGCGAACCTCCGTGCTACAAGGACTTCTACTACTTCTCCTTCAACCTCGGCATGACGTACCAGGTCTCCGACACCAACGTCACCTCGACGGCCCTGCGCACGGAGATCCTCCGGCACTGCCTCTACAGCTACGTGTACGGCACCGGCATCATCGCCGTGACGATCAACCTCGTGATGAACGTGGTCAGCTGAGCGTCCGCGACGATCATCCGAACACGCGCTTGACGTAGGGAAGGACGTAGCTGGAGCCGTACTGGGGCGTGTAGCGCCGCACGCCGGCGGTCGGCCCGTAAGCCTCCATCATCGTGCCGTCGCCCAGGTCGATCGCGACGTGATGGACGACGCCCGCCTTGCTCCCGAAGAAGATCAGGTCGCCGCGCCGCCGCTGCTCGAGCGGGATGCTCGCGAAGTTCCTGTGCGCGTACAGCTGCTGGGAGGTGCGATAGGTCGGCTCGGCGTGCTTCACCACCGAGATGGGCTGAGGGTCGTAGCCCGCCGCGTAAATCGCCTGCAGGACCAGGCCCGAGCAGTCGAACCCGAGTTCGTAGGGACCTGCGCCGCCCCACGTGTAGCGAGACCCCTTCTGGGAGAGGGCGTACTCGATCATGGTCGCGGTGCGCTGGGCCGGCGTCGCTGAGAGCGGAAGCCGCGGCGCGACCTGGTACGCGTCGGCCGTCCACGGGTGCCCGGTGTCGAGCGCGTTCCACGTCGTCTTGTCGACGATGCCCGTCGCCGGCAGGCCGTGCTGCTGCTGGAATGCGAGCACCTTCGCGCGGGTCGCGGCGTCGTAGGTTCCGCCCTTGGACGTGGGCGCATCGATGCCGAACTCCTTGCGGATCAGGTAGACGCGGGTGCCGTTCCACCCGTCCCTGATGGTGACGCCGCCGGTGACCGGCGTGATCGAGGTCACGAACCGCGGCGCCCGTGCAGACGTGCGCGCCGGGGCGGCCGGGGACGGTCGCGCGCTGGTCGTCCGGGCCGCCGTCGCGCGCGGCGTGCGCGAGGCCGTGGTCGCCCGCGGCGAAGCCGGCCGCGTCGAAGGGGCTGCCGTGGCGTCTGCGGTGGTCGGCGAGTTCTTCGGGGTCGGCGTCGGCGTCCCCGTGGCGGAGGCGGTCGTAACCGGTGCGGGAGTGGGCGCGGCGGTGGGCGGCGGGGTCGTCGAGACCGACGGGGCGGGCACGGCGAGCGACGGCCGGGCCGCCTCGATGACGGACGGCAGCCCCGCCAGCACGACGAGTCCGAGGGCGACCGAAAGCGTCAATCCGACAATGCCGACCTTGGTCGTCACGAGACCTCCCTGTCACTCGCCCGGGCTCATCATGGACGTAATTCCCACACGACTCAACAATCGGGTCCCCCGGATCGATGAATGGGTCGTCGCGGCGACCGGAATAACCCGAAAAGGGGGATATCGTGGGATGTTTTCCCGCCGAGATTCCCCGGGGGGCCCGGAGAACGGCCCTCCCTTCCAGCGGTAGACGCTTCGCAGCGGGCCGTTCGACCTCGGCCCTGGACGCAGGCGCCGCCCGCGGGGCCGCTCCCCTGTGGTTGGAACTCGCGCCATGAGGCTCACCGCCGGGACTCCTGCGAGTCTCCGGCTGGAGTACCCGCCCGATCCGCCGACGCTCGATCGGGGCCGCCGAAGGCCCCTGGTCGGCCTGGGTAGGCTTCGGCCCAGACGCCACCCCGAGGAGGACTCCCCATGCCCACCGCGCCAGCCCTCGGCGTCCTCGTCGGGATCGTCGCCGGCGCCGTCCTGACGGCGTGCACCCCTGGCCCGGCGGCCGAGGACGGGTCGCACCGCACCGACGCAGCCGGCCCCGAGTCGCCCCGCCCCGAGTCGACCGACGCCGAGGCGGATGGACGCCTGCGGGACGCCGCGTGGGCCGGCGACGTCGACGCGGCGACGCGCCTGATCGCGGCCGGCGCGGACGTCGACGCGAAGGACGCGACCGAGCAGTCCGCCTACCTGATCGCGACGAGCGAGGGACACCTGGACCTGCTCGAGCTCACCCTCTCCCACGGCGCCGACGTGGCGGCCCTCGACTCCTGGAACGGCACCGGCCTGATCCGCGCGGCCGAACGCGGGCACTGGCTGGTGACCGGGCGGCTGCTGCGGGCGGGGATCGCGCGCGACCACGTCAACCGGATCGGCTACCAGGCGATCCACGAGGCGATCTGGTTGGGCCGCGACGACGACGCCTACGTGGCCACGGTGCGGATCCTCGCGGCGGGCGGGGCCGACCTGACGCGCGCCTCGGGCAGGAGGGCCTCACCCCCGCCGCGATGGCCGCGCAGCGCGGACACGACCGCCAGGCCGCCGCGCTGGCGGCGATCCTCGCGGCGCCGACGCCCACCGATCCCGACGCCGCCCTGCTCGATGCCGCCGGTCGCGGTGACGCCGATGCCGTGACGGTCGCGCTGCGCGCCGGCGCCCACCTCGATACCCGGGACGCTGCCGGCCGCACTCCCCTGCTGCTCGCCTCGGCCGGCGACCACGTCGCGGCCGCACGCGTCCTGGTGGCGCTCGGCGCCGACCCCGACGTCTACGACGGCCGGCGCGACACGCCCTGGCTGGTGACCGGAGTGACCGGCAGCGTCGCCATGGCCGACGTACTGCTGCCGGTCCACCCCGACCTGAGCCTGACCAACCGCTTCGGTGGCGTCTCGATCATCCCGGCGTCCGAGCGGGGGCACGCCGCCTACGTCCGGCGCGTGGCCGCGGCAGGGATCGACGTGAACCACGTCAACGACCTGGGGTGGACGGCGCTGCTGGAGGCCGTGATCCTGGGCGACGGCGGGCCCGCGCACCAGGACGTGGTCGCCGCGCTGCTCGGCGCCGGCGCCGACCCCCGCATCGCGGACCGGGACGGCGTCACCGCGCTGGAGCACGCACGTCGTCGGGGCCAGGCGGCCGTCGTGGCCCAGTTGGGCGGCTGACGTGGCGCGACTCGTCGATCCCGACACGCCGCTCGGCGACCTCACCGGCTCGTCCCTGCTCGCGGAGGGCACCACCTGGAAGGGCGTCCCCGTCCGGTTCGCGATCTTCGTCGAGCCGGCGCCGGGCGGCCGCTGCCGGCTGCGGGCCGACCTGCTCGACGTGCTCGCCCGGCGTGCCGAGGCCAGCGGGCAGGGAGCCCTGTTCGATCCGGACGGGGCCGACGGCGTCCTGCCTGCCGCGACGCCGCTGCGCTACGCGGTGCAGGGGTGGCCGAGGTCGACCTGATCCGGGCCACACCCGCCGAGGTCACTCGACCGCTGCCTCGCGGCGTCAAGGCGGCCGGCTTCGCGCTGCTGATGGCGGCGGGACTGTTCGCGGTCGTGGTGGCCTTCCCCCTGGAGCGCACGATCGGGCAGTTCCTGCTGATGGCCGGCGGCCTGCTCACCGCCGCCACGGGCGCCATCCTCGGCGCCCGGCAACTCGGCGAGGGCGATCCGCGGCCCCGCGTCCTCACCGACGGCGAGCCCGTGAGCCGGGTCGACGAGGGTGCGCTGCTGGCCCGGGCCGGCGCCGGTCCCACCCCCGCAGAACGGGTCGACGTCGTGCAGGCCGCCTACGGCGAGTTGCTCAGCGACATCGTGTACCGGATCGAGAACTCGGCGCTCTTCGACGCTGCGGTGCCTCAGACGCAGCGATTCCAGATCGCTCTCGTCACCTGGGACGCCGACGCTCCCGACGCGCCCGCGTTGGCGACCGAGGTGGAGGAATCCTTCGCCGCAGCCCGCGCCCACGCCGAAGAACGCGGCCTGGATCACCTGCCGCAGACCGCCCGCGAGCCTGCCCGGCGCGCGGTGAAGGCGGCCATCACCGCCCTGGCCAGCGCCGACGCCGAGCGGGAGGCGGCGGCACAAGCGGCCGCCGGCCTCGTCGCCGGCCTGAGCCTGTACTACCTGCCGGTGATCGACCCCCGCACGCCGTCGCTGGTCGCCGCCCGCCGCGAACTCGACCGCTGACTCGGGGTGCGCGAGGAGGCCCTCCGGTGTGATTGTCTGGTGGTCATGAGCCATCGATCCTGGGACACCCTGCCGCTCGACACGTCGATCGGCGCCCTGGAGGGCACGTCGTTCCTGGCCGCGGCGGACCGCGACAACCACGTCGTCGGCTCGGTGCTGCGGCCCCGGACCGCGACCTCGTCCGCCCGCTTCGTCGAGACGCTCACCACCCGGGGCGGCTCGAGTGGACGCCGCAGCCGCGAGGTCAATCCCGGGCTCTCCCTGGCGGCGCTGTGCGCGCTGCTCGGCGTCGCACCCATGTCGGCGATCGCGCTGCCGGCCGTCGACTGGCTGAACGTCAGCACCGACAGTGTCCGGGCCGGGGAGAAGTTCTGGCGGTTGCCCACGCTCCTGGACCGGGTGCCCACGCCGCAGAACCGGCTCGAGCAGTGTCGCGCCCGTGTCGAGGCGGTCAAGCAGTCCTACGGCCGGCTGCGCGGCGACCTGGTCTACCGGATCGAGAACGCCGCGCTGTTCGACCCCGACGCGCCGCTGACCCGGCAGTTCGAGACCGCGCTGGTGCTGTGGGAGGACGTGGACGCCACCACCCCGGACTCCGAGATGCTCCGACGCGCGGGCATGGTCGAGGTGACGTTCGACACCGCCCGGGCGGCGGCCGAGACGGTCGGCCTGGCGCACCTGCCCGAGACGACGCGCGGCGACGCGGACCGCGCCGCCAAGGCCGCGCGGCTCGCCCGCGCCACGGACGTGGACGCCGAGCGCGCCATCGCCACCGACCGGGTGGCCGGCATCCTCCGCCGGCTCGACCTGCCGTACCTCCCCGATCCGACCGTGCTGGACCGCGCGCTGACCCGGGGCTGAACCGCGGCCGTCGCGCCGCCGGACGCCGTCAGTAGAGTGCGCGACATGGCACGCCCCCTCCGAGCCGCCGCCGCGCTGGCCGCCCTCGCGCTCACCCCGGCGCTGACAGCCTGCCTGGGCCCGCGGCCCTCCGGCGCGTGGGACGCGCCGGCCGTGACGGCGCGGGCCGCCATGACCGACCACACCGACGCGCTGATGCAGCGGCTCCAGGCGGGGCCGTCGCTCACCCGGGGCGTGTACGACGCGTGCCGGCAGGGCCAGCACAACTGGAAGATCGACGATCCGTTCGACTGGCTGTGCCGCCGCCAGATCACGGACGTGACCCGCGCGGACGGCGCCGACACCGCCGCGGTGATCGCCGCCACGGTGGAACGGGTGCGCGCCGCGGGCTGTGCCCCCGAGGCCCGCGAGGTCGACATGGTCACCCGGTACTGGGCGAACTACGGGCTGCGGGGCAGCACCGACTCGGGAAGGCCCTACGGCATCGACGACCTGCCGTCGTTCCGGGCGGCGTGCGCCGACGGGATCACGCTCGAGTCGTCCTTCAACTCCGCCGCCGGCGTGCCGCGCGCGCTGTTCCCCTACACCGCCGACGAGCAGATCGAGGCGGTGCCCGCTGAGGCGTCCGGGTTGCCGGAGGGGACCTACGTGATCTTCGAGGCGGCCGCGGTGTACCACCGGGTCCCGGCGCGCTGAGGCCTCACTCGAACAGCACGTACTCCGGCGTGGGCGTGAGCGCCATCACCTCGGCCGGCGACATTAACCGTCGGCCGTTGCGGGTGTCCTCCTCGAAGAACAGCTTGAAGCCGAGGTGGACCCCCGGCGGCGTCCTGGCCACGATCCGGCGCCACGTGTCCGTCTTGGCCTCGGGCGACCCGATCCCGTCGATCGACTTGACCAGGACCACGCCCGGACGAGCGGCGATGCCCGCCTCGTCGGTGATGATGTTCTCGTGCAGCTGGTGGTACAGCAGCACCTTCTCGGGCAGGTCGTGCTCGGCCACCAGGCCGCCGACGTAGGCGGAGATCGCGTCCAGTTCGGCGCCCGAGGTGCGCCCGAACACCTTGCCCGGCACCTGGTCGGGGCCGACCGCCCACTCGGGGTCGAGCGCGAGCCCGACGTCGGGGTGGACCAGCCACTTCTCCAGGTGCTTGACCTCGTCGAGGAAGGCTGCGCGGCCGGGCTGGATGTTCAGCAGCAGGATCGCCCGGTGCCGGCGGGCGGCGTCGAGCCAGCGCTGGATGATGTCGTCGGACGCGCGGGTCCGGTAGGTGCCGTCGGCGCCGGGGTCGCATGCACGGTGACGGCGATCAGCTCCATGACGGGCAGGAGCTCGCGGTCCCCCACGTAGTCGGCGCCGGCCCGCTCGATCTCCGCCATCCGTTCATCCAGGTCGCCGGTGCCGAGGCGCCCCAGCGCCGTCGACCCGGGTAGCCCGAGTACCCGAACAACCGGTACTCCGGGAAGATCGTCCGGCCGCCGCGCGGCAGTTCGGGCGGCTTGGGTCGGCTCAACTCGCCCACGAGCGCGGCCCCGCCCCAGATCACCGCGATCAGCCCCGCGAGCACGGCCAGCACGACGAAGAACCGGGGTTGGATCTTCCAGCGGTAGGAGGCCTCCACGTCTCGAGGCTAGCGCCCCATGACGGCGTTTTCCGGGACGACACACAAAGTGGCCGCGACGGATTCGAGAACGGGCACATGCGGTGCTACGGTTCGAATCATGACGCAAATACGGATCAGGGACGCCGCGGAGCTCCTCGGAGTCAGCGACGACACCGTTCGCCGCTGGATCGACGAGGGCCGCCTCGACGCGGCCAGCGATGCCGCGGGCCGCCGCGTGGTGGACGGGGTGTCGCTGGCGGCCCTGGCCCAGGAGCGGGCCACCGCTCCGGGGACACCGGACCGGCGGATGTCGGCACGCAATCGCCTCGCCGGGCTGGTGACGAAGGTGACCTCGGATCCCGTGATGTCGCAGGTCGAGCTGCAGTGCGGCCCGTTCCGCGTGGTGTCCCTGCTGTCCACCGAGGCGGTCCAGGAACTCGGACTCGCGCCCGGCGTCGTGGCCGCCGCGTCGGTCAAGGCCACGAACGTGGTCGTCGAACGGCTGGATCAGTGAGGCTCCGCATCCGCCGCGTCGGCGCCGTCCTCGCCTCGCTCGCCGTGCTGGGCGGCTGCGCCGCGTCCCCCGCCGTCCCCTCGGCCACGCCCACGGGAACGGGCCCCGCCGCGGTCTCCGGCGAGATCACCGTGTTCGCGGCCGCCTCCCTCAAGGGCGCCTTCAGCGACATCTCGGCCGAGTTCGTCAAGAAGCACCCCGAGGCGAAGGTGACGTTCTCGTTCGACGGCTCCAACTCGCTGGTCGACCAGTTGGACGGCGGCGCCCGCGCCGACGTGTTGGCCACGGCCGACCAGCCCAACATGGACCGGGCCGTCGCAGCTGAGCTGGTGGGTCCCCCGCAGCCCTTCGCCACCAACGTCCTCACCGTCGTCACTCCGCCGGACAACCCCGGCCGGATCACCGGCTTCGACGCCTCCCTGGACGGCAAGCGGCTCGTGATCTGCGCGCCGGCCGTGCCGTGCGGCAACGCCACCGCGAAGCTCGCGCAGGCGTCCGGGCTGACGCTCAAGCCCGTCTCGGAGGAGAGCAAGGTCACCGACGTGCTGGGCAAGGTCACCTCGGGCGAGGCCGACGCCGGACTGGTGTACACCACCGACGCCGCGGGTGCGGGCGCGAAGGTGAAGGCCTTCCCGATCGCCAACGCCGACGTGGCCAGGAACGACTACCCGATCGCCGTCGTCACCGGGGCCGGGAACGCGGCGGGCGGCGAGGCGTTCTCCGCCTACGTGCGCAGCGCCGACGGGCGGGCCGTCCTGGCCACGTACGGCTTCGGCGAGCCGTGATCCGTCCCCCGCTCCCCCGCTGGGTGCGGGCGGGGGCGCTGCTGGCCGTGATCTTCCTCGGCGTGCCGATCATAGGCGTCCTGGTACGCATCCCGTGGGCCGAGGTACCGCGGCTCCTCTCGGCCCCCGCCTCCCTGGACGCCCTCGGACTGAGCCTGGCCACCTGCCTGGCGGCCACGGTCGCCTCGGTGCTGCTGGGGCTGCCGCTGGCCCTGGTGCTGTCGCGCGGCACCGGCAGAGTGACGGTGGCGCTGCGGACGCTGACCGCCCTGCCCATGGTGCTGCCGCCGGTCGTCGCTGGCCTGGCGCTGCTCGTGACGCTCGGACGCCGCGGCGTCGTCGGCCAGCACCTCTCCGTGCTCGGCATCGAGATCGGCTTCACGACGCTGGCGGTCGTGATCGCGCAGACCTTCGTGTCGATGCCCTACTTCGTGGTGAGCGTCGAGGCGGCGCTGCGCGGCACCGACCCCGGCCTGGAGCGGGTCGCCTCCCAGCTCGGCGCCGGCCCCACGACGGTGCTGCGCCGCGTCACCCTGCCGCTGCTGGCCCCGGCGCTCATCGGCGGCGCGACCATGGCGTTCGCCCGGGCGTTGGGTGAGTTCGGCGCCACGCTGACGTTCGCGGGCTCGCTGCAAGGCCGGACGCGGACGCTTCCGCTGGAGATCTACCTGCTGCGCGAGTCCGACACCGACGCCGCGCTGGCGCTCGCGCTGGTCCTGATCGTCGTGGCCGCGACGCTGATGGCGCTCACCACGTGGCTCACCCGGACCAGCGCGGCGGCGCGAGCATGACCGGGGACCTGCGGGTCCGCGCCGTCATCGGGCAGCGCGGCTTCGACGTCGACGTGACGATGCCCGGCGGGCGCACCACGGCGGTGATCGGGGCCAACGGCGCCGGCAAGTCCACCCTGATCGACCTCGTCGCGGGCGGTCTGCGGCCGCCCGGCACCGTGGTGCGGCTCGGCGAGGTCGACCTCAGCGACGTGCCCGCCCACCGCCGCCGCGTCTCGATCCTGAGCCAGCAACCGCTGCTGTTCCCGCACCTCAGCGTCCTCGACAACGTCGCGTTCGGCCCGCGATCCTCCGGGACGCCGACCGCCGCTGCCGCCGTCCGGGCCCGCGCCGAGCTGGCCGACGTCGGCTGCGCCGACTTCGAGCCGCGCCGCCCCGCGCAGCTCTCGGGGGCCAGGCGCAGCGCGTGGCGCTGGCCCGCGCGCTCGCGATCGACCCGCGCGTCCTGCTGCTGGACGAGCCGCTGTCGGCGCTGGACGTCGCCGCCGCCGGCCAGGTACGGGCGGTGCTCGCCGAGCGGCTGGCCGGCCGGACGTGCCTACTGGTCACCCACCACCCCCTCGACGTGTGGACGCTGGCCCACCACGTGGTGGTGCTGGACGCCGGCCGCGTCGTGGATCAGGGCACGCCACAGGAGGTGCTGGCTCGCCCCGCCACCGGGTTCGTCGCGCAGTTGGCCGGCCTGTCGGTGCTGCGCGGCCGGGCGTCCACCGGCGGCCTCACGCTGCCCGACGGCACCGAGGTGGCCGGCATGCCGCAGGAGGGCTGGACCGGGAACGGAGCCGGACTGGCGACCATCCCCCCGGACGCCGTCGCGCTGTACGCCACCCCGCCCGAGGGCAGCCCCCGCAACCGATGGCCGGTCACCGTGGCGGCCGTCGAACCCCGGGGCGCGGTCGTCCGGGTCGGCGTCACGCTGCCCGGCGGCGACACGCTCGCCGTCGACGTCACGGCCGCGGCCAGCGCCGCCCTCGGCCTGGCGCCCGGCGTGACCTGCTGGGCCGTCGTCAAGGCCACCCAGGTGTCCCTGCACCCCGGCCACGACTGACCCGGACGCCACGCGGCCCCGCACCCGACGAAGGGTGCGGGGCCGCGGCCGCTGTGGCGTGCGATCAGAGGTTGATCATGTGGCCGGCGACGCCCTCGACAGCCTCCTTGATGGCCTCCGACAGCGTCGGGTGCGCGTGGACCGAGCGGCCGACCTCGTCGGCGGTCAGATCCCACATCTGCGCCAGCACCAGCTCGGGCAGGAGCTCGGTGACGTCGGGGCCGATCATGTGGGCGCCCAGGATCTCGTTGTGCTCGGCGTCGGCGACGACCTTGACGAAGCCCACGGCGTCCCCCAGGCCCCAGGCCTTGCCGTTCGCGGAGAACGGGAACTTGCCGACCTTGACGTCGAAGCCCTTGTCCTTGGCCTGCTGCTCGGTGTACCCGAACGAGGCGATCTGCGGCTGACAGTAGGTGGCCCGCGGGATCATGTCGTAGTTGATCGCCATGGTCTCGGCGCCCGCCAACGTCTCCGCGGCCACGACCCCCTGCGCCTCGGCGGTGTGGGCCAGCATCAGCTTGCCCGTGCAGTCGCCGATGGCGTAGATGCCGGGCACGTTGGTGCGCATGAAGTCGTCGATCTCGATGACGCCGCGGTCGGAGACGGCGACGCCGGTGTTCTCCAGGCCGTAGCCCTCCACGCGCGGGGCGAAGCCCATCGCCTGCAGGAACTTGTCGGCCTCCAGCACCTGCGGCTCGCCGCCCTTCGCCGGGGCGACGGTCACCTTGACGCCGGAGCCGGTGTCCTCGACGGTCTGCACGGCCGTCCCGGTGAGCACCTTGATGCCGAGCTTCTTGTACGCCTTGGCCAGCTCCGCCGACACCTCCGGGTCCTCGTTGGGAACCATCCGGTCGAGGAACTCCACGATCGTGACGTCGACGCCGTAGCTGTTCAGGACGTAGGCGAACTCGGTGCCGATGGCGCCCGACCCGCCGATCACGACCGAGCCCGGGAGGGCATCGGCCAGGATCTGCTCCTTGTAGGTGATGACGTTCGGGCTCAGCGACGTGCCGCGCAGCAGCTTGGTCGTGGCGCCCGCGGCGATGATGCAGTTGTCGAACGTGAGGGTCTCGGTGGAGCCGTCCTCCAGGGCGACCGAGATCGAGTGCGCGTCGACGAACGTGCCCCAGCCGTTGAACTCCTTGATCTTGTTCTTCTTCATCAGGTAGTGGATGCCGCCCACCATGCGCTCGGACACCTTGCGCGAGCGCGAGAACGCGACGCCGTAGTCCACGGTGATGTCGCCGGAGATGCCGAACTGCTTGGCCTCCTTGGTCACGATGTGCGCCAACTCGGCGTTCCGCAGGAGCGACTTGGTGGGGATGCAGCCCACGTTGAGGCAGACACCGCCCCAGTACTCCTTCTCGATGATGGCAACCTTCTTGCCCAGCTGCGCGGCACGGATGGCGGCCACATAGCCGCCCGGGCCGGCGCCGAGAACAACGACGTCGAAGTGAGAGCTCATGGCCTTCACTTTAGGGCCTGACCCCGGGGCCGGACGACCGGCGTTGGCCCGTGCACTAGAATCGCCCCTCGTGACATCGAAAACTTCCACCGGCATCGGCAGGCTCATCCGGGACGCCCGCATGCAGCGGGGTCTGACGCACGCCCAGGTCGCCGACGCGCTCGACCTCGAGCCGACCGACGTCCGCGAGATCGAGACCGGGGGCACGTCGCTCGACCTCGACCAGATCGCCCGCATCGCCTCGGTCCTGCAGGATCCCTCGCTCGCCCCGGTCGGCCGCACCATGCATCTGCGGATCAAGGGGCCGACGACGCTGCGCGGCAGCATCGACGTCCGGTCGTCCAAGAACGCCGCCGTCGCGCTGCTGTGCGCGTCCCTGCTCAACAAGGGACGCACCGTCCTGGAGGGCGTGGCGCGCATCGAGGAGGTCAACCGCATCCTGGAGGTGCTCTCCTCGATCGGCGTCAAGGTCACGTGGTCGCCGGACAAGTCCGAGCTGGAGCTCGTCCGCCCCGAGATGCTCGACCTGGCGGCCATGGACGTCGCCGCCGCGCGCCGCACCCGCAGCATCATCATGTTCCTGGGCCCGCTGCTGCACCTGCTCCCCGAGTTCCAGCTGCCCTACGCGGGCGGCTGCAATCTCGGCACCCGCACCGTCACCCCCCACCTGCAGGCCCTGCAGCTGTTCGGCCTGGACGTCAAGGCGACCGAGGGCTGGTACCAGGCGGCGGTCCGCGAGACCGACGACGGCGTGCGTCACATCACGCTCACCGAGCGCGGCGACACCGTCACCGAGAACGTGCTGATGGCCGCGGCGCTGTTCCCCGGCACCACCGTCATCCGCAACGCGTCGCCCAACTACATGGTGCAGGACCTGTGCTTCTTCCTGGAGGCCGTCGGCGTCACGGTGGAGGGCATCGGCTCCACCACCCTCACGGTGACCGGCGTCGAGGAGATCGCCACCGACGTCCGGTTCGCGCCCTCGGAGGACCCGATCGAGGCCATGAGCCTCATCACCGCGGCCGTCGTCACCAAGTCGGAGATGACCGTGCGCCGGGCGCCCATCGAGTTCCTCGAGATCGAGCTCGCGATCCTCGGCGACATGGGGCTGCGCTACGACCTCAGCGAGGAGTACCCGGCCCACAACGGCCGGACGCGCCTGGTGGACATCACCGTGCACCCCAGCGCCCTGCACGCGGCCCAGGACAAGATCCATCCGATGCCGTTCCCGGGCCTCAACATCGACAACCTCCCCTTCTTCGCGGTGATCGCGGCGGAGGCGGAGGGGCGCACCCTGATCCACGACTGGGTGTACGAGAACCGGGCCATCCACCTGCTCGAGCTGGGCAAGCTCGGCGCGACGACCCAGTTGCTCGACCCGCACCGCCTCGTCGTCGAGGGCCCGACCAGCTGGCGCAGCCAGGAGCTCGTGTGCCCGCCGGCCCTGCGCCCGGCGGTCTGCCTGCTGCTGGCCTCGATGGCGGCGCGGGGCGTGACCGTGCTCCGGGACGTCTACGTCATCAACCGCGGCTACGAGGATCTGGCCAACCGACTCAACAAGCTGGGCGCCGACATCCAGGTCTTCTACGACTGATCGCCCGCGTACGCAGCGATGCCCCGGCCTTCGCCGGGGCATCGTCGCGTTCGGGACCGCTCAGCGCACTCGTCGGGAACCCGACGCGGCCGCGATCGGATCGCTCAGCGCAGCCGTTCGACCTCGAAGCTGTGCGTCGGGGAGACCAGGTCGTCCTGCGCCGGTACGAGCGCGAGCTCGCGACGGTCGAGCCGGGTGGTCTTCTCCAGCACCGAGTAGACGACGTCGGCGGTGCGGCCCACGGCGTCGGCGAGCGAGGCGCCCCCCAGCAGCGATGCGAGGAAGATGCTCGCGGTGAGGTCGCCGGAACCGGTGAACGAGCGCTCGAGCATCGGGGTGGTGACGCCCCAGGCACCGTCCTGGTCCACGGCCACCATCATCACGGTGTCCGGTGCGGCGCCCTTGGCGACCACCGAGGTCACCAGCACGACCCGGGGCCCCTGGGCGCGCAGCGCGTCCGCCGCGGCGAGCACGTCCTCGACCGTCTCGGTCTCCCGCCCCGTGAGGAAGTCGAGTTCGTAGTGGTTCGGCGTGAGGATGTCGGCGGCCGGCACCACATGGTCGCGCATGAACTCGGGGATGCCCGGCAGCACGTACATGCCCCGCCCCACGTCGCCCATCACGGGATCGCAGCACCACACCGCGCGCGGGTTGCGCTCCTTGACCAGCCCGACGATCTTGAGGATCTCCGCCCCCATCGCCGGCGCGCCCTGGTACCCGGTCAGGACGGCGTCCACCTCGGGCAGCACCCCCAACTCGTCGATGCCCTGCACGACGTCGGCGACGTCGGAGGGCGCCAGCAGCGGGCCGCGCTTGCCCGGGTAGGACGTGTTGTTCGAGAAGTGCACCGTCAGCACCGGCCACACCTCGAAACCGAGCCGCATCAGCGGGAACGTCGCCGCGCTGTTTCCGACGTGGCCGTAGGCCACCGAGGACTGGATCGAAAGAATCGTCGTCACGGACGCCCATTGTGCTCCCTCTCGGCCGGGTCTTCATCACCCGTTCACGCCCGATCCCTAAGGTGAGCCCCATGCGCGCCGACGCCTACGAGTACTTCGCCCCGCCGTTCGCGGCCCTGGCGCACCGCGGCGGGTTCTCCCCCGACGCCCCACCCGAGGTCGAGAACAGCCTGCGCGGGTTCGCCGCTGCCGTCGCGCTGGGCTTCGGGTACCTCGAGACCGACGTGCACACCACCGCCGACGGCGTCCTGGTGGCCTTCCACGACGACCGCCTCGACCGGGTGACGGACGCCGCGGGCGCGATCGCCGACCTGCCCTGGTCGGAGGTCGCCCGCGCCCGGATCGGCGGCAGCGAGCCGATCCCCCGCTTCGTCGACCTGCTCGACGCCCTGCCCGGCGCCCGGTTCAACGTCGACCTCAAGCATCCGAGCGCCGTCGAACCCCTCGCCGACCTGCTGGGCCGCCGCGACGGCGAGCGCGTCTGCGTGTCGAGCTTCACCACCGCCAGCGTCCGCCGGTTCCGGGCGCTCACCGGCGGGCGGATCGCGACGGGCGCGTCCCCGAAGGAGGTGGCCGGCTTCGCCGTGCCGGGGCTGCGGCGGGTGTGGCCGCTGGCCGGGCAGGCGTTCCAGATGCCCACCCACGAGCCGCGCACCGGCGTCCCGCTGCTGACCCGCGGGTTCCTGGCGGCGGCGCACGCCCGCGGCGCCCGCGTCCACGTGTGGACCATCAACGACCGCCCCGAGATGGAGCGGCTGCTCGACCTCGGCGTGGACGGTATCGTCTCCGACGACCTCCTGACCCTGAAGGACGTCCTGATCGACCGTGGCCTGTGGGAAGGGGACCGATGAGCGAGCACGCGACGACGGCGCTGGAGGCGTCCCTGCCGGTCCCCCGGCGCAAGGTGTGGGCCTGGGCGATGTGGGACTGGGGCACCCAGCCGCTGAACACCGTCATCATCACCTTCGTCTTCTCGGTCTACATCACGAGCAAGGCGTTCGGCCCGGAGAACACGACCTCGATCGCGCTGTCGGTGTCCAACGCCGTGGGCGGCCTGATCGTCGCGCTGATCGCCCCGGTGCTGGGGCAGGCCTCGGACCGCTCGGGCAACACCGTGCGGAACCTGCGGTGGCAGACCTGGGCGATCGCCGCCCTGGCCGCCTGCCTGTTCTTCGTGGCGCCCGCCCCCGCGTACCTGTGGCTGGGACTCGGCATCCTGGCCGCCGCCTCGATCGTCGGTGAGATCGCCAACGTCAACTACTACTCGCTGCTCGACGACGTGGCCACCAAGCGCGACGTCGGCCGGGTTTCCGGCTTCGGCTGGGGCATGGGCTACCTCGGCGGCATCGTGGCGCTGATGGCGCTGTATTTCGGCTTCATCCAGCCCGAGGTGGGGCTGTTCGGGGTCACCGACGCCGGCGGGATGGACATCCGGGTCTCGATGCTTTTCTGCGCGGTGTGGATCGCGCTGTTCACCATCCCGACGTTCGTCGCGCTGCGCGACAAGCCCAAGCAGGCCGCGCCCCGCGTCGGCGTCGTGGCGTCCTACCGGCTGCTGTTCGCGTCGCTGCGTCGGCTCTGGGGCACCAGCCGCAACACCGTCCGGTTCCTGATCGCGTCGGCGCTGTTCCGCGACGGCCTCGCGGGGGTGTTCGCGTTCGGTGCGGTGCTCGCGGCCACCACCTTCGGGTTCTCGGCCGGCCAGGTGATCATCTTCGGCGCCGTCGCCAACGTCGTGGCGGGCGTCTCGACCATCGCCTTCGGCTATCTGGACGACCGGATCGGGCCCAAGCGCGTCATCATGATCTCGCTGGTCGCGCTGTGCGTGTTCGGCGTGGGCGTGTTCGCGCTCCACGACCGCGGCCAGATCGTGTTCTGGACGCTCGGACTGGCCATGTGCGCCTTCGTCGGTCCCGCCCAGTCGGCGTCCCGGTCCTTCCTGGCGCGCCTCATCCCCGAGGGCAGGTCGGGCGAGATCTTCGGGCTCTACGCCACGACCGGGCGCGCGATCTCGTTCCTGTCCCCGGCGCTGTTCGGGCTGGCGATCTTCCTGGGCTCGCTGGCGACCGGGAGCGACAACACCCAGTACTTCGGCATCCTCGGCATCGTCGTAGTGCTGATCGCCGGCCTGGTCATGATGCTGCGCGTCAGCGACCCGGCCGCCGACGAGACCCTCTGAGGGCCCCGGCGGGTACGACCGTGGTCCACAACCCCTCGCGGGCAGGGGCGGGAACAACGCGCCGACCGGTAGCGTTGAGGCCACGAAGGGAGGACACATGGCAGACAAGGCACTGAGGGGGCACGGTCTGGGCTCCAAGAGCCTCGCCGATCCGTCCGGAGTCGAGATGGCCGCCCGGCAGGAGATCGCGTTCGATTGTCCCAAGGAGCACCACTTCTCCATCACGTTCGCGGCGGAGGCCGAACTCCCCACCGAGTGGGAATGCCCGCGTTGTGGGCAGATGGCGCGCCGCTCCGACGGCGTCGAGCCCGAGCCCAAGGAGGTCAAGCCGGTGCGCACGCATTGGGACATGCTCCGCGAGCGC